>CANQFI010000028.1 GCA_947598455.1 uncultured Bacilli bacterium
ATATCTTATAAAAATTATAAGAAATTAAAATTCTTAAAATAATAAATAAAAATTACTGAATTAATTCAGTAATTTTTTATGTCTAATTTTGTTTTTATAAAAAGATAATATAAGTTTATATGATATAATTTTAATGAGGGATAATTAATGAAAGTAAATGAAATATTAGATAAAATAGAAGAAAATGGTTTTGAAGCTTATATAGTTGGTGGATATGTAAGAGATTATTTGCTTGGTATCACAACTAATGATATAGATATATGTACAAATGCAAGAGTTAAAGAACTTATAGATATCTTTAGTGGTTATAATGTTACTTCTAATGAATATGGTTCTGTTAAAATATCTAGTAATGATTTAAGAATAGATATAACAACTTATCGTAGAGATTTAAAATATAATGGTAATAGAAGAAAAGTCGAAATAGAATATGTTGATAATTTAATAGATGATGTTCAAAGAAGAGATTTTACGATGAATGCTTTATGTATGAATAAAGATGGAAATATTATAGATATTTTTAATGGTCAAGAAGATATAAAAAATAAGATAATTAGATGTGTTGGAAATATTGAAGATAGAATTAATGAAGATCCTTTAAGAATGCTTAGGGCAGTAAGGTTTGCAACTACTTTAGAATTTAGAATTGAAGAGAACTTGTATAAAGAATTAAAAAAACATCGTAAATTAATTAGGGAATTATCTCGAGAAAGAATTAAAGAAGAATTAAATAAAATATTAGTAAGTAAAAATGCTAAAGTAGGGCTTAAATTATTAAGAGATTTAGGTTTTTTACCATATGTTGGTATTGATTATAAAGATAATATAACATATATTAGTGATATATGCGGGATGTATAGTCAATTGAATATTAAAGAAGAATTTCCTTTTTCTAAAGAAGAAAAAGAAAATATAAAAATTATAAAAAATATTGTAAATTATGGTAGTATAGATGAAAATGTTTTATTTAATTATGGCTTATATTTAGCAATGGTAGCTGGAGAAATATTAGGTATTAATAAAGAAGATATTGTTAGTTTAAATAAGAATTTGGTTATTACTAGTATTAAAGATATTAATATTACTAGTGATGAGATATGTGAGGTATTAGATATTAAACCAGGTCGGATTATTGGGGAAGTTTTTGATGAATTAAAAGATGTTATTTTAAAAAGGGAGCTAGAGAATGATAATAGTTTAATTAGGGATTATATTATTTTTAATCGAAAGAAGTGGTTAAATGAAGGAGCAGTTATATAAATTGTTAACTTCAAAGAAATTAGTTATTAATGATTATTTAATTAAAGTTGCTATAGATAGTAAATTAAGTTTAAATGAATTTTTGGTATTAGCTTATTTTGATAATAGTTTTAATAAGGTATTTGAAGTTGAATTAGTGAGTAGTTCTTTAGGAATAGATGGTAATATTGCAATGGAAGCTTTTAATTCTTTGATGATGAAGGGATTAGTTAATTTACAAAGTATTAAGGATGCTCAAAGTAAGTATAATGAGGTTGTTTCTTTAGATGGTTTTTATGAGAAGGTTTTGGAAACAACGATGACTTTAGTTAAGGATGATACGCAAATTGATGTTTTTAGAAGTTTTGAAAGTGAATTGGGTAGGACTATGTCGCCGATGGAATTAGAGATTATTAATGGATGGTTGGATATAGGGATTAGTGAAGAAATCATTTTAGGGGCTTTAAAAGAAGCGATTTATAATGGTGTTAGTAATTTTAGGTATATCGATAAAATAATTGATACTTGGTCTAAGAAGGGCTTTAAAACGATGAATGATGTAAATAATTATATGAAAAATAGAAAAGATAATAAAAGTAAAGATAAAGAAATAAGTAAAAGAGAGCAAGAAATAGCTGATTATGATTGGTTGGATGGGTAATGGTTTTAGATTTTAATAAAAAATTGGATGATATGTTTCCGGAAGCAAGATGTGAACTTAATTATAATAGAGATTATGAATTACTAATTGCAACTGTTTTATCAGCACAATGTACAGATAAAAGAGTTAATGAAGTTACGAAGGTTTTATTTAGTAAGTATGATCTTGATGGATTAGCTAAAGCTGATAAAAATGATATAGAGGAGATTATTAGAAGTTGTGGTTCTTATACAAAGAAATCTTCTTATATAATTGAAATAGCTAAGAGTTTAATAGAAAATTATAAGGGAGTAGTTCCTAATAATCGAGAATATTTAGAAAGTTTACCAGGAGTTGGTAGAAAGACTACCAATGTTGTATTATCTAATTTGTATGATGTACCGGCGATTGCTGTTGATACACATGTTGAAAGAGTTAGTAAAAGACTTAAATTAGCCAAAAAAAATGATGATGTTTTACAAGTTGAAAAAAGATTAATGAAAATTATTCCAAAGGAGTTATGGGGTAGATCTCATCATCAATTAGTTTTGTTTGGAAGATATATATGTAAAGCAAGAGGACCTGAATGTGATAAATGTGCTTTTATTAATGATTGTTCATGTAAGGATAAAAAGGACAATAAAAAAAATTAGTTTTAAACTAATTTTTTTTAATTGAAATCTTCTTCGTCCTCTAAATCTTCATTATCTTCATCTTCATTATCATCATCAGGGTCGATTGGTAAACCAATACCTCCAGTTACAGTTGTAGATACTTTTAAGCCACTACTCATATTATCTTTAAAAATACTATAAGCAGATTTTATAACAAAGTTGTATGTTCCATTATATGGAGCATTATAGACAAAGTAGTTATCGGTAGTATAACCTAAGGGTTGTAAACTACCATTATTCTCTAGATATACTTGGTAGCCAAGTGTACCAACACTAGAGTTATTATATTCTAATCTTTTATTTAAGTATGATTCAGCAAATCGACCATAATTTTTACTAAATAATTCTTGTAAAAATGTAGTATCGATTGCTTCTGGTGTTTTAATTCCGTTCCAACTAATATTTATTTGTGAATTGCTTACTTCAATACGTCCGTTTGTAGGATTACTTAAAGTATCAAATCTTTCAGATATCTCACTAGGTTCATGTCCCTTTTTAAAAATCTCTGTAGATATTAAACTAGTCGGCGTATAAGCCGAGGGTAATTGAGTTGGATATGTTTCTAATTCATAACTAGCAGAGATTATTCCACTTGGCTTTGTAAATTTAGAATTTTTTGGATAAATGGCATTTGCCATTAAAGCAGAAAGAACTTTCTTTTGGGCAGATGCTGGGTTTGATTGAGTGTATGAACCACTATCAACTTTATCATGGTCGACACCATACCACATTGATATTACATAGTCAGGGGAATATGTAATAGTCCAGTTATCTGCGGAAGTACTTGCAGGTAAACCTTTAACTTTTAGATAATTATCATCATATGTAGCTGTTCCTGTTTTAGATGCTACATCAGTACCACTTACACTTATATTTCCACCAACGCCTTGTTTAGTAGCGGTGATTAAAACATCTGTAATCATGTATGCTGTTTCTTCACTCATTACTTGAATTTTTTCATGAGCTGGTTCAGCAATATCGCCTGATTCTCTAAATATTATTTTTGTATATGAATATGGTTCAATGTAGTAACCACCACGGGCGAATGCTCCATATGCTGCAGCCATTTGCATTGGACTTACTTCTAGTCCACCACCAATAGCATAGGATTCATATAAAGTACAATCAGTACCAGAACGTCCAGCATTTTTATCAGCATCATTACAATAATTGATGTGTAGGTTATTGACAAATTCAGCAATTTTATTTTTATCAACGGCTTGAAAGGCTTGAACAGCAGGAATATTTCTTGAACGAGCTAGAGCTTGACGTAATGTAATTGCTCCTAAGTATTTTCCATCAGCATTAGTTATTTTAACACCATTAGAATAAGTGTATGCTTGATCATAGAAGATTGTTCCTGGATTACCATTGTTATATTCAATGAATGGACCATAAGCAAAAATAGGTTTAGCTGTAGAGCCAGGTTGTTTATCGTCAGCTGTTGCTCTATTAAAGGCTTTGGCACGATCAAGAGTACGACCACCATTTATAGCTCTTATTGAACCATCTTTAGTATCAGTTATAGCGACACCAATTTCAATATTTTTAAGATTCTTTTGACTATTTTTCTCCCAATTATATCCTAATGAGCCGTCATTTAATGCTATCATAACGTCTTGAATAGTTGGATCTAATGTTGTATATACCTCCATTGGGACACTATATGGATCTAAACCATAGGTATTTGAAATTTCTTGGCACACAACATCAATAAATTGTTGATATTTATTTAAATTAGCTGTTTTAGGTTCAACTGTTAATGATTCGATAGGAATTTTATTAGTTTGATCAGCTTGTTCTTGAGTAATGTATCCGTGTTTAACCATTAAACTTAAAACTGTTGCACGTCTTTGAGTAGCTAATTCAGTACTATAAAATGGGTTATAGTAAGTTGGGGAATTAAAGATTCCAGCAAGTAGAGATGCTTCAGCTAAAGATACATCTTTAATTGATTTACCAAAATATGTTTGAGCGGCTTCTTCAATACCATAAGAGTTGTAACCAAAAAATTGTCTATTTACATATAATTCAATAATTTGTTCTTTAGTATATTGTTTTTCGATTAAGAAAATAGAAATATAGATATCATGGAATTTACGAACAATACCTTTAAAGTTAAAACCTGATTCTATTTTACCATCTTCATCAGCTGAGAAGGTGTTTTTAGCAAGTTGCATTGTTAGAGTAGAGGCACCACCGGCACCATCTTGACCAGCAACTTGTCCTAGGGATGCTTTTACAAATCTTACAACGTCGAAGCCATTATGTTGGAAGAATCTAGCATCTTCTGTTGCGACTAGGGCATCAACGAAAACATCAGGTAAATCATCATAATATACTAGCTCTCTTTGTTCTAGACCAACTCGAGCAAATTCATTACCATTTTTGTCATAGAAGATTGTTGCTTCTTTATTATAGAACTTATCTGTATCAAATTTCGGAGCTGTTATAACTATGTAACCACAAAATAAGATTACAGAAACCATACCAATGATACCAATGAACATTATAAAAGATAAAATTGCATTAACAATAAAAGCTACTCTTTTTTTGTTCTTTTTCTTTTTTGGTAAAACAGGTTTTGTTGGTGGATTGTTATTAGTTCTTTTAGAAGAAGTATTTTCACGTTTAGTTATACCGATAACTTTTTTACTATTATTATTTGATTTACTTTTAGTAGAAGTAATTTTTAATATAGCCATTTTTATTCTCCTTTAAAATATACTTTATCGACGATTTTTAGGTAGTCTAATTGGGGTCGATAGCCAATTTTTATTACATGAGCATATTCTTGTATGTATTTATAACTAATAGATTTGCGGTTATTATTATCGATATAAGAAATATAATCTTCACCAGTTAAGAGGTAGACTATATCGTTCATTCTAATTATTAGAAAGACGATTCCACCATGTTTAATAACATTTCTTATTTGTAATGTTTGATGCTCATGAATGTTAGATAATGGAAAAGATGTTTTGTTTAGTGTTTCTTTAGCATCAAATTCAATATATTTACCACGATATAATCCATTATAATCTAATGTTGATTGTTCTTTAAAATAAGCTTTTTCAATTATTTTTTTATTGTTAGTATAAGAAACATCAACGACTCCGATAGGAGTAGGTTTTTTATATATTAGTGCAAGATCTGTTTTTAAGTAATAATCATTAGTTAAATTTAAGGCATTTTCTAAATTCATTCCACGATTACTATGAGATACACTTAATTTAGTGAAATTTTTCTTGATATTATTAGGATACTGCACAAAAAATCACCTTAATTAATTATACTATAAATTCTTAAGAAAATATAGTAGTTAAAATGGGAATTTACACTACATCTTTTTTCTTTTTTTGTCTAAAATAGTGATGAAAAGTTCTTTTTTTGTTAAAATGACACCTGAAAGGAGAAATTTTGGTGCGAGTTGATTATTTTATTCAGGAAATGATTGAAATGATAGATGATATACAAAGGGAGCTTAGAGTCCAAAGTCATCACCTTGACAAGTAATATACAATAGATATATAATTTAAAGCATAAGAAGGGTGATTTAGATGGAAAAGATTTCATTAACTCCACAAGAAATTTTGGATAAAGAATTTGAAATTGATGTAAGAGGATATAGACCTCAGGAAGTAGATAAATTTTTAGATTTAGTTATAAATGATTATAATGAATTTATTAAGGAGATAAAGAAATTGAATAAAGAAGTTGCTTTTTTAAATGATGAAAATTCAAAATTGAAAAACGAACTTCGTCGTATTAAAGCTAATATTGAAGCTGCTGAAGGATCAGCTTCAGGAAATGGAACAGTTAGTAATGTTGACCTTCTTAGAAGATTAAGTCAGCTTGAAAAAGTTGTCTATGGAAAAAATGAATAGTTAATAAAATAATATTTTTAGGCAAATGCTATGCTTAGGCATAGAGGAAAGTCCAGGCTCACACAATCTGTGATGGTTGTAGTGTTTGTGCTAAGGGAAAAAATAACCTTAGGTAGTTTTTAGAAATACTAACGGCTTCGAAATAATCCTAATGGGATTAAATTAGATATAAAAGTGCCAAAGAGACGAGACTAGAAAGTAATTTCTAGAGTGGAACGTGGTAAACCCCGCAAGTGAGAAACCCAAATTTTGGTAGGGGAGTCTTTACTAGGAAACGAACGATGTAAAGGACCTTTTAGGTAGATAAATATTTGCCACCCTTTTAGGGTACAGAACTTGGCTTATTAAGATGTTATTTTTTTAATTTTAACAAAAATGGAAAAGGAGTGAATAAATCTTGAATGAGATTGGCGAACTGTTAAGAACAACTCGTGAAAAATCAGGGGTTAGCTTAGAAGAAGCCAGTGGTGATTTGGAGATTAAGACACTAATTTTAGAAAATATTGAAGATGGAAACATCGGATGTTTTAAAGATATCTTTGTACTTAAACAAAATATTTATGATTATGCAAAGTACTTAGGTTTAGAACCTGATAAAATTATCGATGACTTTAATGAGTATTTATTTGAATATACTTCAAAAATACCTCTAGAAGATATCGAAAAAGCAATGAAAGAAAAGCAAAAAGATGAAGTAGTGGAAGATAAAATCGTTTCTCCATATACTAATTCAACAAAGAATGGTAACTCAAAATTAATAGTTGCTATTGCAATTGCTTTAGGTGTTTTAGTTTTACTGGTTATTTTTTGGTCTGTTAGACAATTTGCAGCCAATAATATGGCTACTAATATGGTTAGTTATGTAGAAAGTAGTAATAAATAGGTGTGTTATGGAAAAAAAAGAAAAGAAAATAGAAAAAAAAGGTATGAATTTACCTAATAAAATTACTTGTGTAAGACTTGTTATATCAGCTATTGTTTTAATTATGTTATGTGTACCATGGGGCTCTTTGGGAGTAGAATTTCCTGTATATAATGTATATGGAGTAGAAAATGTTAATATTAAATATATTATATGTGGTGTTTTATTCTTAATTGGTTCTGTATCAGATTTTTTAGATGGGTATATTGCAAGAAAATATAATATGGTAACTGATTTTGGTAAGGTAATGGATGCTATTGCTGATAAAGTATTAGTTAATGGAGTATTAATTATTTTAGCTTATGAAGTACCGACTTTACCATTAGTAGTTCCTGTAATTATTATTACAAGAGATATAATTGTTGATTCGATTAAGATGGCTAGTGGAAATAAAGGTAAAGTAGTAGCAGCTAGTTGGCCAGGAAAAATTAAGACTATTTGTATGATGATTGGTATTACTTTAACATTTTTCTATAATATGCCATTTGCATTTATAGGCCATGGTATTCAATTAGATTCATTATTTATCTATTTAGCAACGATTATGAGTATTGTTTCTGGTTGTCAATATTATTTGGCAAATAAAGATTTTATCTTTTCAGAAGTATAAGAAAAAAGAATTTTATTAAAATGAAATAATAAAATTCTTTTTTTTATAGAAAAAATATAAGTAAAAACAAATGTTCGAAAAAGTGTTGACAAATGAAACATAATTATTATAAAATTAAGATGTCAGTAACAGTGGGAGGAAAAGATGAAAACAGAAAAAGAAACAAAAGATAAAGCATTAGAACAAGTTTTAGCTGATATAGAAAAACAATTTGGTAAAGGGTCTATTATGAAGCTTGGTTCGGATGATCATTTAAATATTGAAACTACTTCTTCAGGATCGATTTCATTGGATGTTGCGTTAGGAGTTGGTGGTTATCCAAAAGGAAGAATTGTCGAAATATATGGACCAGAATCTTCTGGTAAAACGACCTTTGCCTTACATGCAATAGCTGAAGTACAAAAGCATGGTGGTAGAGCAGCATTTATTGATGCTGAACATGCTTTAGATCCAGTATATGCTAAAAATTTAGGGGTTAATTTAGATGAGTTATTATTATCACAACCAGATACTGGAGAACAAGCTTTAGATATATGTGAAGCTTTAGTTAGAAGTGAAATAATTGATTTAGTAGTAATTGATTCAGTGGCAGCTTTAGTACCACAAGCTGAGATTGAAGGTGAAATGGGTGATTCTCATGTCGGTCTTCAAGCTAGATTAATGAGTCAAGCTTTGCGTAAATTATCTGGTACTTTAAATAAAACTAAAACAACAGCGATATTTATAAATCAATTACGTGAAAAAGTTGGGGTTTTATTTGGAAATCCTGAAACGACACCTGGTGGTAGAGCTTTAAAATTTTATTCGTCTATTCGCTTAGAAGTAAGAAGAGCTGAACAAATTAAGCAGGGGGATAAAGTAATTGGTAATAAAACAAATGTTAAAGTAGTAAAAAATAAGGTTGCACCACCTTTTAGAACTGCTACAATAGATATTATGTATGGTGAAGGAGTTTCTAAAGAGGGAGAATTAGTTGATTTAGCATCAGAAATAGATGTATTAGAAAAAAGTGGAGCTTGGTATTCATATAATGGTGAGAAAGTTGGACAAGGTAAGGAGAATGTTAAAACTTTACTTAAAGAAAATCCAGAATTAAGGGATGAAATTGAGTATAAAGTACGTGAACATTATGGGATCTTAACTGATGAACTAAAGGTTGAAAAGAAAAAGACAAGTAAAAAACAGGATCATGAAGAGGAATAATCCTCTTTTTTGATTAATTAAAAATGAAAATGATTTGTCATTGATTTGCATTTTTCTTTTATCTTGAAAAACTAGATAATTTTTTTTATAATAGTTATATAGATGATTAGATTTATGTATAATTTTTCTATAAAATAGATGTGGAGGTATTAAAATGGACAATATTGTTGTTGTCATTTTAGCACTTCTTGTGGGGATTTTTTTAGGTGTTATTATATTTCTAGTTGTTAATTATTTAAGAGGAAAATCTGTTGAAAGTAAAACAACTAAAATGATTGAACAAGCAAAAAAAGAGGCTGAAAAGCAAAAAAGAGATTCACTTGCAGAATTAAAAGAAGAATCTTATCGTTTAAAACAAGAAACGGATAAGGAAATAAAAGAAAAGAAATCGGAATTAAAAGATTCAGAAGAAAGATTGTTACAACGTGAAAAAAATCTTGATAAAAGAGAAGAAATTCTGCAAAATAGAGATGCTTTATTAGATCAAAAAGATAATAATTTACTTAGTAAGCAAAAAGAAATACAAGAAAAAGAAGCTAAAATTGACGATTTACTAAAAGAGGAAATGGAACAATTGGAAACAATTGCTAAATTTTCTAAAGAAAAAGCTCATGATTTAATCATGAAAAGAGTAGAAGAAAATATGTCACTTGAAATAGCTGATTACATTAAGGAACAAGAAGCAGAAGCAAAATTAAGAGCTAATGAAATGGCAAAAAGTTTAATTGTTACAAGTATGCAAAGATATGCTAATGATGTAACTAATGAACAAACAGTTAGTACAATTACACTACCTAATGATGAAATGAAAGGTCGTTTAATTGGAAGAGAAGGAAGAAATATTAGAACAATTGAATCAGTAACTGGAGTAGATTTAATAATAGATGATACGCCTGAGGCAATTGTTATTTCAAGCTTTGATCCTTTAAGAAGAGAAATTGCAAAAATTACAATTGAAACTTTAATAAAGGATGGAAGAATTCATCCAGCAAGAATCGAAGAAGTATATGATAAAGTTTCAAAGGACATGTCAGAAAAGATTACGGAAATTGGTAATGATACCTGCTATGAATTAGGATTAACAAAAGTTGATCCAAAACTAGTTAATTTAATTGGTAAATTAAATTTCCGTACAAGCTATGGTCAAAATGCTTTACAACATTCTAAAGAAGTAGGTCATTTATGTGGACTTATGGCGGCGGAATTAGGAGAAAATGTTACTTTAGCTAAAAGAGCTGGTTTACTTCATGATATTGGTAAAGCAATTGATTTTGAAGTAGAAGGAAGTCACGTAGAATTAGGTGAAGAAATAGCAAAGAAGTATCATGAAGATCCGGTTGTATTAAATGCTATTAAATCACATCATGGTGATATTGAACCAACTAGTATTATTTCAACGTTAGTACAAATTGCTGATACATTATCAGCTGCAAGACCTGGAGCAAGAAATGATTCATTAGAAAACTATATTAAGAGACTAGAACAACTAGAAGAAATTGGTAATAGTTTTGAAGGTGTTGAAAAAACATTTGCAATGCAAGCTGGTCGTGAAGTTAGAGTAATGGTTAAACCAGAAGAAATTGATGATTCACAAAGCTATAAAATTGCTCGTGAAATGAAAGAAAAAATCGAAAAAGAAATGCAATATCCTGGTACTATTAAGATAACAGTAATAAGGGAAACTAGAGCTCAAGAAGAGGCTAAATAGTTTCTCTTTTTTCTCTTTTTTGTTGACATATGCATTGGGGGGGGTATACTTTTAAGCATATGGAGATGATAAAATGAAGAAAAAATTTTTAATACTTTTAAGTTTTTTGCTATTAATATTATGTTTAGTTGGTTGTGGTAAAAAGACAGATGTTGATGATGAAGAAGCAACTAATAAAGAAACTAACAATACTAGCGAAAGTAGTGATGCTGTTAATAATGGAACTAGAACTGTTAAGAAAATCAGAAAATATGCGGAAGATGGTAATACAATAATTGAATTTAGTGATGGAACAGCTTCTGTATTTGATCAAAATTTAAAGGAAGTTTATACTGGTAAAACTTTAGAACAACCTGATCATTATATGTATAGTAATGGTTATTTAACTCATAATGGTATTTTAAGTATCGGATATGATATGATTAATACAGATGATTGTACAATTATGGACTTAAAAGGAAATACAGTATTGAGTACTAATGATAAAAAAATAAAATATTATATTGTTAGTAAGAGTGGTTATGTTATTCAAAATGTTGTAGTAGATGATTTAAATGGTGAAAAAGATGTATATAAGATAGTTGATTTAAAAGGAAATTCTATTTATGAAACGGAAGATGAATTACGTTATGCCGGAGGAGATATATTTTATGATTCTAATGGTGTAATTATAAATGCGAAGTTAAATAAACAAAAAAGTTATGATGGATTTATGAATATAACTTATGATTCTAAATTAGGTTATATAGATGTTTATGATACGGCAATTTTAAATGAAGATTTAACAGAACAAAAAGATAGTGAAATTGAATATAATGATACTACTTATAGTGGTATGGGTAAAGTTTTATCATATACAGATAAATATAAATATTATAACGAAGGAGATAATTATTTAATTGTTGATTTTGATAATAAAGTAATAAAAGAAATAAATGAAGGTGGTGTAAAAAAGATATCATATAATAATAAGGAATTTGCAGTAATAAGTAATACTGGTTATTATTATACTTTTGGCTTAGATGGTAAATATATTATTGAGCCAGTTAAGATAGAAGGAACATATGATGATATAACTTTATTAAAAAATAATATATATACAATTAAGGGTAAAGATATAAAAACATATGATGCAAAAAATAAAGCATTTGTTAATCTTTTAAGTATTAATGAAAATATTAGTAATTATCATTTTGTAGATTTAAATAATGATAATATTTTAGGAATTAATTCGAGTAGTTATTATGATTCAGCTAAGTATGGTATTGATATAAGAAGTAATAAACTTATTGAAAAATTATAGAAATTAAAAAATTTATATTTTTTGTGGGACTGTTTAAAAAAGTAGTGAAAAATAAAACTGATATTTAGAATGATTTTCTATTTATCATTTTTTTTGCTTTTTAATTATTTATTTTTTTGTTAATTTGAATTATATGGTTTAATTGTTAATTAGTTAATGTTTATTTTGTTATTATAATTATCAAGATTAAATTTATTTATAACTATTGTTAAAAAAAAGTGTTGGCAAATGTAGACTGCATATGATAGAATATCGATATAGAGTAGGAGATACAAAATATGAAAGTTAAGAAAAAGGCTTTTTTCATAATGTTTTTACTAATTATTAGTATATTTATAGGAAGCAGTTATGTTTTTGCTGAAGATTTATATTATATGCCAAATAAAGGAGAGTCTTATTTAAAGTCTGAACATGTTTATAGTTGGCATACTCCAGAGGGAGATTCGAGACATAACTATCGTGCTATAGTTCATACTTTAGTAAGAGGCGATATTGATACTTCAGAATTTGAAAGTAGTGCTGATTTTACTGAAAGGTTTTCAGTTCCATGGGGATTAACAGATGAAGAATATTTTTTAGTATATTGTGCTGATATTAATATTCCTGCATTGGAGTTAGAACAATATAGAAAAGTACCAATTGAAAATGCAACTTATATTGATGATAACGTAAAGAGTAATATAATTGGAATGTTAAAGTCATCTTGGCCATATTTGTCTTTAGATAAAGCTATTAGTAATTTAGTAGAAGCTAAGGTTTTAGAAGTAAAAGAGGTTAATGGAGAGGTTTATTATACTTCACCTTTGAATTTAACACCAACAAAATCAATTACGGAACATGAATTTGTTAGCGCATTACAAATGGCTATTTTCTATTATACCAATCCTAATCAAGTAAATAATATATATGATTCAACTTTAACTCTTAATTCAAAAACAGTTTTATCACCAACGAAACCATTTAATAATCCATGGGAAGTTGATGATCTTGAAGACGGAACAATTGATGAAGTAAAAAATAATATTACAGCTTTGTATAATTATTTTATAAGTCAAAAAGGAGTAGAAGAAAATTTTAAAATTGAATCTGCTAATATAGAGTTTAAGAATAAAAATTTTGTTGTGACAATTAAAACAAATAGAGATTTTAATGAAAAAGATGAAATAGCATTAAATTTAAGTCGAGATTCTGAGGAGATAGGTACTTATAAATTAACTGATTTAACAAAAGAAGGAGATTCAACTTATTCATTAACTGTGGATAATAAAGGTAAAAAGGATCTTACGTTATCTTATAGTGGTAAAGAATTTGTCGATTTAAAAACATATGTATTTGAAGCTGTAGGTGGTAAAGAACAATCGCAAACTTTTTTAGGAATATCTTCAACGTATCTACCAGTTAATGGTAAATTACAAGTTATTATTCCACCATCAACAAATTCTTTTGTTTCAATTGTTATAGTATTAATATTAGGTATTTGTCTTTTTGGAATTGTATATTTTAATAAAAAGAAAAAATATTATAATTAATAAAAAATTTATGAAGATTAACAAATAGTGTTAATCTTTTTTAGTCAAAAAAAACACCTAATTACTAGATGTTTCTCTTACTTCCATAATAACTGGTAAGACGATTGGTCTTCGACCAGTTAAATTATTAATAAAGGGATGTAATTCTAAGATAATTTGATTTTTTAAATCAGTATAACTATATGGATTGTTACTTAAGAAATTTGTAATAACTTCCGTTGTCTTTTTTTCTATTTGATTAATTAGTTCAGCATTTTCATTTACTAAGACAAATCCTCTAGTAGTTATATTTGGTTTAATTAATAATTTTTTTGTAAAAGGGTTGATATTAATAATAGTTATTAAAATACCATCACGACTCATTAATTTACGATCTTTAATAACCACAGAACCAACTTCACCAATACGAGAGCCATCAACATAGACATCACCAGCTGTAACACTAGGCCCACGATGAACTCCTTCATTATCTAAAATTAAAGAGTCACCATTTTGCATAATGAAAATGTTTTCTGGTTTAACATCACAAGAGATAGCTAGTTCAGCATGGCTTTTTAACATACGATATTCACCATGCATTGGCATAAAGTATTCTGGTTTAATAAGTCTTAGCATTAATTTTAATTCTTCTTGTTTAGCATGTCCAGAAGTATGAATATCACTAAATTCGGAGTTAGTGATAACTTTAACACCTTTTAAATATAACTTGTTTATAATTCTGTTAATACCAGCAGCATTACCAGGAATAGGGTTAGAAGAAAAGACAACTAAATCATCAGGAAGTAAAGAAATTTGTTTATGAGTTCCATTAGCAATACGAGATAAAGCTGCTAGTGGTTCACCTTGAGAACCGGTACATAAGATACAAATTTCATTTTTCTTTAAACTTTTAGCTTGATTAGAATCAATAAAAATTGATTTATCATTAAGTAAGCCGTTATTTAAAGCTAGATTAGTTGCTGTTTCCATACTACGACCAAAAACAATTATTTTACGATTGTTTTTACGGCAGGTTTCAACAATGTGTTTAACACGGTAAATATTAGATGCAAATGTTGCAATTATAATGCGACCATTATAACCATTAACAATATCAGATAAAGCTTCATCAACAGAGTTTTCACTTTTAGAAAAACCTTCTGATAAAGCATTTGTACTATCACTCAATAATAAACGAACACCTTTTTTACCAACTTCAGCCATTTTATGTAAGTCAGCCATTGGACCAATTGGTGTTAAATCGAATTTAAAATCTCCAGTAGAAACAATCGTTCCGTTTGGAGTGTGAAGAACTATACCATAACTATCAGGTATTGAGTGCGTAGTAGCAATAAATTCAATATCAAAATATTTTGTTTTAATTCTTGTATCAGAATTAATAACTTCTAAATTTTTATAACCAATGTTGCGATCTTCTAATTTATTTTTTATTAAGCTAATTGAAGTATTAGCACCATAGATAACAGGAATATTAACACTTTGTAGTAAAAAAGGAATTCCTCCTATATGATCTTCATGACCATGAGTAATTAATAAACCTTTAATTTTTTCTTCATTTTGTTTTAAATAGGTAACATCTTGGATAACATAATCAATACCAAGTAAATCACTTTCGGGGAAAATGACACCGGCATCAATTATGAATATTTCGTCTTTATGGGTAACAACATACATGTTTTTACCGACTTCTCCTAAGCCACCTAAAGCAATGACGGATGTATATCCATCTTTATTATTCATAACGTAATCTTTCCTTTCAAATTAATAATAATTAATAAAAATAAAAGTATTAGTTCTTCGCTATAAGTAATTATATATCAAAGTATGTTAAAAGTCTAGTTTTATAATGATTTTGTGTCAAGTAATTATTTTAGATATTTGGTCTTTTTTATAGCAAAATTGCGTAAGATAAGGTATACTATTTGTGGTGATAGATATGGGATTATTTGATAAATTAAAAAATATTTTGAAGAAAAAAGAAAAAGTTGTTGAAGAAGTTAAAAAAGAATATAATGTTACTAATGATGAAGAACTAAGTGAGATAAGTGTTTTTGATAATAATGTAGCTGAAGAAGAAATTTTTGAAGATGATTATGAAACAGAAGATCTTGAAGATTTAGAAGAAAATGAATTATCACAAGATGAAGAAGTAGAAGAAATTGA
>CANQFI010000029.1 GCA_947598455.1 uncultured Bacilli bacterium
CCATTTTATAGTAAAACAAATATAATAATTTAGCAATTATTTAACGAAAAAAAGATAGTTTATTCATAAACTTGTCGATAAAAAGTAAATGTAAAAAAGAATTTAATTAAATCCTAGTTGAGTCCTATACTTAATTGGGGTTTTATATTTTAAAACATAACTTGATCTTAAGTAATTATGATCATTACATTTATGTTATCTTCAACATTTTCATAATTATCTTAATTAAAATCTATATACATTTCCTTTTTTTACCAACCATTTTTTGATTCAATTATCAGATTTTCTATTGGTATTAATATTCTTGGCATTGACCTTTTTATAGCATAATCTTTATGTACTTGTGAAAGTACAATTGATGAGTATATGATTTCTTGAGCGCTATGCATAATCTCTTCTTGAAATTAATATTCTCTTTCTAATTTAGTTTTTAACAAATCCTCTAGAGCTAATTTATGATTTAGAGGATTTGCACAATGAAGAAAAGATTTAACATTTAAATCAATAATTACACCATTAAAAACATCTACATAATATGTACAATCATATCTTTGATGTTTTGTTGTGTCTATTACAACTTTTTCTAATGATCTTAAAGTATTTCAATTTCCACTTATTAAATTTGAATATTTTATAGATTCTTTCCCATTTTGTTTATAAATAAAATAGTGTTTTGCTTTTTATTTTTAATATTTCACATATTTGTTATATTTTTTTATCCAATTTGTAATCATTCTGTTACTAATTCCAATTCCTTTAACCACTCGTGAAGAACTTTTTTTCAAATTTTAATATTAGTTTTATAATTTTATATTTTTCTTATTTAGTCCAGTATTTATTTTTACAACCTTTTGGTCTACCTTTTTTCATATAACTCCTTCTTATTAAAATTATAACAAAATAAAAAGTAGAGCACTTTTCTTTTTAAGTATCTACTTTTAACTTACAACTTCTTTAGTAACAATCTTTTTCATGTATTAAATAACATTAATACTCTAATCTCTTTTTATTAAAATATATTAATGATAAAAATGAAATAAAGATAACAAACACTACTCCTATAGACATAAATGTACTAGTATTAGGATTTACAACAATATCTTGTTTATCTTCGACAATTTTATTTCTAGAATTTACATATGTAACTTTCGAAACACCAGTAGAAGGAACCATTCCAATATTTCCTGTTGCTTTTGTTACATAACCATCCTGGTTTTCTTCTTTTTCATTAATTGTATAAATGATACCTGATGGTAATTCTGTTGCATTTTTACTTTCACCATCTTTTAAAGTAAATATTGCTTCACCATTAACAAAATCCATATCACCATATTTACCATTTACAGTCTTATCATCTAACAATACTTCAAATTCGAAATTTCTATCTTTTTCTCCATCATTACCAGTAACCATTTTATTAACAGATATTTCTCCTTTAAATCCTTCCTTCCAATTCATTGCTGTCCAAGTAGTAGTTGAACCAGGCTCACCACTCAAATAATCATCAGGATTACCAACTATCGTATTTCCATCTTCATTATTATTCCATTGTGGAGCCTTCCAACCACCTTGCATTTGTTTTGAAGTATACAATTCTTCAATTACATAATGATAACCTGCCGGTATTCCATAAAATAATATTTCCTGTTTTGGACTTAATGTAAACGTTATTTTACCATTTACACTTGTATATGTACTTGTTTTAGATTCATCTTCTGTTGTACCATTTTCTACATCACCAAATCCTCTACCTAATTTGTAATCTACTGTTCCAACATATGGATTTCCTTTTGTATCTGTTAAAGTCAAGGTAAAATAGAATAACTCATTTGCATCATATGCAAGTCCTTCTGTAACATCTTTCTTAACTATTAATGATACAAGTCCTGTATTTCGAGCTATCTGTTCATTAGATACTTTACGTTGTTTTTGTGTTTCTGTAGTAGGATCAAAATATGTCCCCTTCTCCCCTACATCAAACCATTCAACTTTCCAATTTTCATCAGGTAAGTTTTCTTCTACATAATATATTACATCATTACAATTATAAGTCCAGCAATAATTTTTCTTGTACCCAGTTTCAACTTCTTTTTCGCCCCAATTCCTATAATACCACGAGTCTTCTAAACCACTACAACCTTCACTATTATAATCATTTTTCAAACATTTATCACTTGGTGTAAAGATAATTACTTCATCTTTTGCTAATTTAAAGTTTATAAGACGTCCTTGTTTGCCATAATATTCAGAATTAGAATTTTGTACTTTACCAACTTGAGCTTGTGCTAATAATATTGAACCTTTTTTACTTTTTGGATTTAATTCATCAGTACTATCTGTACCATTAACAACTTCACCATAAACTATATTACCATTAGTATTAATAATTTCATAATCTACATAAGGAACAAACATTCTACCTAAATCTATATCTAAATAAATATTAAAATCAAATAACATTCCTTCTTCAATTTCAACACCTTCAGTAACTTCTTTAGATATTATTATTGGATCACTACCTGTAACACGACCATTTGTACCAATAGCAGCACCTCCACCGGCAGCTGAAGTTTCATTATACATAATAAATACTGTTGCATCTGCTAAAGCTAATTGTTTATCACCATTAGATGGCGCAGCATTTAATTCTGTATTAACATTTGCAATTTTTTCCGTTATTTCTGCAGTATTATCATCTTCGGAACCTTCTTCATTAATATTATTATAGAAAACCGAATCTGGTGCTTTACCTTCCCAATTAAAGTTTCCACCACCAATCATTGAATCAGATAAAACTAATTTAGCTCCTTCTCTAGTAGCTACAGAAACATCTGCTTCTGAACTACTTGAAATTTCATTATCAAATATTGCAAAATTTGCAAGTGATAAATTAATATCGGATGTTGGACAACCAGCTATTGCAACTCCATACTTATCGACCGCAACAGGTTTAATTGCTTCTTCACCTGTATCATTAACTTTATTATCAGAAATAACAGTTTTTCCTAAAATTAAATTTCCATCTTCTTCAACCATAATACCGCCAGCACCAAAGTTAGATTTATATGTTGTTGGTGTTGCATCACACTTATTATGAGTTATATATCCAGCATCTATTTGAATTGTTCCTTCATCCCAAACAAACATTCCACCACCTTGATGATGAGCTAGATTATATTCAAATTTACCACTTTTCATATTAAATTGTGATCCCTTAGCGCTTACATAAACTCCACCACCATAATCGGCTTCACTATAAGATACTGTACTATCATCAAAATTAATTACTGCTCCAGAGAAAGCTGCAAGTGATCCACCCCAAGACATATAATCTTGTTTATGATTTATTGCAGTATTATTTGAAAATTTTGTCTTACTAATGTTTACAATACCACCATTAGATGCAATTGAACCTCCAGTTATTGTTTCTGCAGTTCCCTCAACTGTATTGTTTATAAATTCAGAATTAGTTATATTAACTGTACCATTATTTAAATTGTAAATTGCCCCACCATTCATATTAAAATTTAATGTGTTTTCATTTTGTAATGCTTTATTATTAGTAACATTAGCGTTTGAAATGTTTAATGTACCACCCTCATTAACTATTGCTCCACCATATAAAGTTGCAGTGTTATCAATAATATTTCCTCCAGTTATCTCGATAGTTCCATAGTAGCTATATATTGCGCCACCTTCGCCACCCATAATAGCACTATTGTTTTTTAATGTTCCATCCTCCATATAAAAACTTGAACCTTTATCAAGATAAATTGCTGCTCCATATGATCTATAATCATAACGAGTTATTACATTATCAGCAATTTCACCACCATACATTTTCAAAGTAGAATCACCAACTAAGCTAACTCCACTTCCATAATAAGATGAACCATTATGATAATAGTAATAATTATTTCTAACAATTGCATTTTCTCCTATAAATACTTTACCAGAATTTAATCCTAATATACAACCATTAGCTTGTATATTTTTATTTTTACCACCATCAAGAATAATATTTTCTAAAACAAGTGATCCTTTATTTACCACTATCATATTTTCTAAATATGAATCACCACGTGTTATAGTATATTGATTATCACCTTCAGAAACTAATTTTGTTGGAACAGTAACTTGAAGTTCTTCTGTTACATCAATATTTGAAGATAAATAAATTGTACCTCCAGTTATTAAAGCTTCTTTTAATTTTTCTAATGAATCTATCCCATATATTCCATCTTCAGAAGTAATACCTGCTTCCTTTATAATTGCTTCACTTTTTTCAGCTTTCATTATTTCTGCTAAATGTTTTTCATTATAACTAGCAAATTGTGTTTTTGCTAATTTAAACATTGAAAAAGAAAAAAGTGAAATTAAACAAATAACAAAGATAGGTACTAATAATCTGTTAGTTCTATTTCTTTTTTTAGTTTTCTTATTTTTCATTAAAAATACCTCTATTCTATTACTAATAGTATACCCCCCCCGGTTAATATTTGTCAACCTGTTAATAAACTTTGCAAATTGCACAATGATTATTTTTATTAATTTATCCCACAAAAAAAATGGTTACTCACCATCTTTTTCATGTATCTTATCAATTAATCTTTCTATTTTATTACCATAAGCAACAGAATTATCATAGATAAATCTTAACTCTGGTGTATGTCTAATCTCAATTCGATTAGCTATCTTTGTTCTTAAATAACTAGCTGTTTCATCATTTAATTCTTTTTCTAATTTTTTATGATCTATTTCTAACAATGAGGTAAAATAAACTTTTGCTAAACCTAAATCATTAGTTACAACAACACCTGTAATATTTATATTTTTAAGAATTGAATCATGAGCTTCTAAAGCACATATATTACTTAATTCTTGAGCTATTTGTGAACCAATTTTTTTTAACTTAATTTGATTCATCTTTTAACCTCGACTATTTCATATATTTCCAAAGTATCTCCTACTTTAATATCAGAATAGTTATCCAAAGTAATACCACATTCAAAACCTTTTTTAACTTCTTTAACTTGATCTTTTTCTCTTTGAAGTGTTGCAATTTTTGTTTCAACAACAACTATTCCATCACGAATAAGTCTAGCATTAGCTCCACTCTTAACATCTCCAGAAACTACATAAGAACCAGCTATATTTCCAACTTTAGAAAATTTAAAAATTTTTCTAATTTCAACTTCACCAATAATTTTTTCTTCGAATTCAGGATCAAGCATACCTTTCATTGCAGATTCCATTTCTTCTACTAATTTATAAATTATGGTATAAAGTCTAATATCAACACCATATTCTTTAGCCATTTCTTTTGTACTATTAGAAGGACTAACACAGAATCCTAAAATAATTGCATTAGAAGCTTGGGCTAAAACAACATCACTTTCCGTAATTGTTCCAATACCACTTCTAATAACTTTAACTTTAACACCATCAACATCAATTTTTTCTAAAGCATTACGAACCGCTTCCTCAGAACCTCTAACATCTGTTTTTAAAACAACATTAATTTCTTTAGTACTAGAATCAATTGATGCAAATAAATTATCTAAAGATAAAGCTTGTTTTTGAAATTTTTGATCACGCATTTGAATGCTACGTTTTTCAGCAACATTTTTAGCTTGACTTTCTGTTTCAAAAGCCATGAATTTATCTCCCGCTGATGGATTAGCTGATAAACCTGTAATTTCTACTGGTTTTGCTGGACCAGCTTCGACAATAGAATTGCCTAAATCATCCTTCATTGTTCTTACTTTACCATAAGTTGTTCCAACAACAATAGGATCTCCTAAACGAAGTGTTCCATTTTGAATTAATAATGATGCTACTCCACCAATATTTTTATCCATTTTTGATTCAATAACAGTACCTAACGCATAACGATTTGGATTAGCTTTTAATTCTTGCATTTCGGCAATTGCTAAAATTGTTTCTAAAAGTAAATCTATACCTTGACCTGATTTAGCTGAAATATCAACAAATGGTATATTTCCACCCCATTCTTCTGGAGTTATATTATGTTCTGCCATTTCCGTTCTAATACGATCTGGTTTAGCATCAGGCTTATCAATTTTATTTACTGCCACTACAATAGGTACATTAGCCGCTAACGCATGATCTATAGCTTCTTCTGTTTGAGGCATTACTCCATCATCAGCTGCTACTATAATAATAACGATATCAGTAATACTAGCTCCACGAGCTCTCATTTCTGTAAACGCTGCATGTCCTGGAGTATCAATAAATGTTATCTTATGTCCCTCATGTTCTACTTGATAAGCACCTATTGCTTGTGTAATTCCTCCATATTCTGAATCAACAATTTTACTTTTTCTTATTGTATCAAGTAAAGTTGTTTTACCATGATCAACATGTCCCATAATTGTTACTACTGGAGGTCTTGTAACTAAGTCTACCTCTCTATCATTAGCTTCGAATTCTTCAAAATTAGATACATCTTGCGTTTCTTCTTTCTTTAAAGTCTTATTATAATCTAGAACTAAAACACTCGCAGTTTCATAATCAATTGGATTATTTAAACTTAACATTAAACCAAGTCCCATAATCTTTTTAATTAAATCAGTTCCATTAACTTTTAAAGCATTAGCTAAATCACTAACTGACATATTTTCTTTATATAAAATCACATTATCTTCATTAGCATTACTCATCAACTTTTCTTTATGTTTATACATTTCTTTTCTTTTTGACATATATTCATCTTTTGAACTTTGAAGCTGACTTTTCTTTTTTAATTTCTGCTTCTTATTAGTTGTTCCAAAATTTCTATCTAAATTATTAGATTCAACTAAATCTTCTACTACTTCATCAATAGCATCTTCTTCCTCATAATCAGTTTCACTATCTGTACTAATTAAATTTATTGTATTATCAAGAATAATAATGTCATCTTCTGATAATTCATCATCACCATTTTTAACATTAATTCCTAACTCACTACATTTCTTTAATATTTCTGCTACTGAATGATTAGTATCATTTGCATACTCTTTAACACTCATCATAACAACTCACCTCTATCTTTCTTTATTTTTTTACAATATTTAACATTGCCTCATATACTTCTTCTGAAATAGGTACCTCTAATATACGTTCCAACACTTTTGTATCACGAGCTTTTTTAATTACATCTTCATCTTTCTTTAAATAAGCTCCTCTTCCATTAGCTTTTCCTGTAATATCTACACTTACATTTCCTTCTTTATCACGAACAACTCTTATTAAATCCTTTTTTAAAGTTTTTTCTTTTGTGATAACACATGTTCTTTCTGGTAATTTTTTCATGAGTTCAACCTCATTTCTTAATTATTTCCTTCTTCATTAACTTGATTTAATGTTTTTACTTCAATTTTATATTTTGTTAACTTAGAAGCTAATTTAATATTTGTTCCTTTTTTACCTATTGCTAAAGATAAATTTTCATCATTTACAATAGCTAAAGCTTCTTTCTTCATTGGATCAGTAATAGTTACTATTGCATCTTTAGCAGGACTTAAAGCATTTTTAATATATTCTGTAGGATCATCACTATATAAAACAATATCCACTTTTTCACCATTAAGTTCTTTTAAAATAGAACCTATTCTTGAACCTCTTTCTCCAATACACGCTCCAATTGCATCTATTTTCTCATTAGTTGATTGAACAGCTACTTTACTTCTAACACCAGCTTCCCTTGCCACCGCATGTAAAATAATTGTTCCATCAGCTAACTCAGGTATTTCAGATTCAAATAATCTTTTAACAAAACCATAATGTTTTCTTGAAAGTAATATTAAAGGTCCTTTTGTATTTGATTCAACTTTTGTAACATATACTCTGATATTAGAACCCATTTTTAATTCTTCACCAGGTATCATTTCTAATTTAGGTAAAATACCTCTTGTTCTACCAAGTTCTACATAATAATTACGGGAATCTTCCATTGCTAAAGTACCAACTAACATTTCATCTTGTTTATCAGCAAATTCCGCAATAATCGCTTCTTTTTCTGCTTCTCTTATTTTTTGCATTATAACTTGTTTAGCTGTTCCAGCTGCTACACGTCCAAAGTCTTTTGGTGTAACTTCTTTTTCGATTGTTTCTCCAACTTCTATATCAGGTACAATTTCACGTGCATCTTCTAAAAGAATTTGCGCATCAATATTGATTTCTGGTGGTACATCTACTTCATTACCTTCTTCATCAATAATTGTATCTCCTTCATCAATTTCTGGAACTACTACATAATAAGACATTACTTTTATTTCACCTGTTGTCCTATTAATATTTACTTTAACATTAGTTTTAGAACCAAAATTCTTTTTATAAGCTGTCGCTAAAGCAAGTTCCATTGCATCAAAAACAACATCTTCTGCTATTCCTTTTTCTGCTACAATTCCTTTAACAGCCTTAATAAATGCTTCTGGATCCATTTGTCCAGTTTCTTCTACTACATCCTTTTTTCTTGCCATTTTAAACACTTCCTTTTTCTTTACTAACAATGTCTAAGATATATGAATCATCAATTAAATCTAATTTATCAATTATTGGATTTATAACATTAGTAGCTTCTACAATCGTATCTAAATCTATTCCATTTACCTTGTCTAATTCAATACGTAAAAAATTATAATTTCCTTCTGTTTCATAAACTACACTATCAACAATTATATCCATTTTCTTCATTGGTTCAGTAATAGCTTTCTTTATTTCTTCTAATATTTTATTCATGATTCACCTCTTTAAACTAATAATAAAAGTGGGATATTACGCCCACTTAAAACTGATATTTAAATTATAACATAAATTTTCAATTATGCAAGATTTTAATTGAGAGTTTAACTTATTTGTAGTAATATATTTTATAGGATAAGGAAGATAAAGATGAAAAAATTTCAATTTATATGTATTGCTTTACTTTTCATTATTTGTATTACTTTAAGTATTTCATCAATATCGATGAGTTATAATCTAAAAAAAGATAATCAAAATAATAATTCTACTATTACAAATTTTAATCAAAATAATAACATCTATCCTTTCGAAGTTTCTGATTTTGCTAATAAAGAAATAAACACTATTGATATAAATTCTTTAAATTATGTTGATAATACCATAACAATTACAAATAGTGATTTTAATATAAGTAATGAACTAATAAATGAAATATATAATTTAATAAATAATTATGGTGCTAGTACTTCCTTTTATATTATTAGTTTAGATGATGGTATGACAATCGGTTATAATGTTGATAAAAGATTTGAAACAGCTAGTTCTATCAAAGCTCCTTATGCTTTATATCTCTATCATGAAGCTGCTAAAGGAAACATTGATCTAAATCAAAAATTAGCTTATCAACCAAGATTTTATAATGTTGGTACTGGCGTTGTTAAAAAAAGTCCTTTTGGTACTGAATTTACTGTTAAAGACTTAATATATTATTCACTATATGAATCCGATAATTCAGCTCACGAAATATTACATGGTAATTTTGGTGTTAAAGGCTATAATGAAATGCTTAAAAATCTAGGTACTAAAGAATTATATTTAACAGTTGGTAATCCTTGGGGATATACTTCATGTCGTAGTGCAGCTCTAATCTGGCAAGATATCTATAATTTTTCTATTACTGATAGCGAAGGAATTGAACTATTAAATATCTTAACAACTGGTAAATATAATTATTATAAAGAAGTCTTACCTAATATTGAAAGTGCAAGTAAAGCAGGCTTTGCGAGCAAAGATGTATTAGAAACTGGTATTATCTTTGATAAACATCCTTATATAGCTATAGCTATGGCTAACCGCGGTGGTCAAATAGGAGCATATACCCAAGTTATTAAACTAATTAATGAAATGAATAAAATAATGATTGAGTATAATAATTATTTAGAAACAAAATAGAGAATTAAAATTCTCTATTTTATATATCCGTTTTGAACTATTTTAGTTTCACTAATAACAATAAAAGCTTTTTCATCAATATCTTTTATTATCTTTTTTAAATGATTTAAATTACGACTATTTAAAGTAATAAAAAGAATATTAGCATCCTCTTCATTATAAGTATTCTTTGTTTCAACTACTGAAACACCAAATCCTTCATTTCTTATCTTCGTAATATTTTCCTTACTTGCCTCAGTTGTCATTACTTCAACACTTATCAAACTATTAATAAGTGTATTAGAAATATAGGTTCCAAGTATCGTTCCCGTAGCATATCCAGCTGAATAAGAAATAACAATCCAAATACTATTAATATCTGAATTAAGAGCTTCTTTAACTATTAAAAACCATATAAATATTTCAAAAAAACCAATTATTCCCGCTAATAATGTTTTACCTCTTACTGAATAATTGGTTCTAATTGTCCCTAATGAAACATCAGCTATTCTTGCCAAAAATATCTTTATACACAATGTTAATAGCATCAAGATCCTCCTTTTACTATCGCTATTAATATTATTACCACAATAACAATTATTATAAACATAATTGCTTTACCTATTTTAGCATCTCCATCTGTATTTGAAGAACTTTTATACATTGCTGTATCTTTATTTCGATACAAATTCCATTTTGGATCAAGCATTTGTTGCATTTCTTTTTGTTGTGAAATCGGAATCATTCTTCCACATTCTGGACAAACTCCCCCTTTAGTGGGCAAGGCTGCTCCACAATATTTACAATTCATATTATCACCTAAATTTATTTTAACATAAAATAAAGATTAGTTTCTACTAATCTTCATCATATTCTTCTATAAAATTCTTACTCTTATGCGGTTCTTCTCTTAATAGATCATTATAATCTTGTTGTCTTAATGCTTCATATACCATAATAGCTACAGTATTAGATAAATTTAAAGCCCTTACTTTATCTGTCATTGGTA
Source organism: uncultured Bacilli bacterium (assembly GCA_947598455.1). Next base: position 10,910 of record CANQFI010000029.1, read on the forward strand.
AACGCATACATCTATCAATATGTGGTTTTAATATTTCTCTAGGTATTCCTGTTGATTCTTTACCAAATACAAAATAAATATTCTTACTACTATCACTATAATCAAAAGATGTATGAGGTTTATGTCCATATCTAGTCAAAAAGTAAAATTCTCCTTTATCTCCATTCTTATCTAAAAAGTCCTGCCAATTTTCATAAACAGTATAATGACAATTATCTATATAATTAACACCACTTCTTCTAATATATTTTTCATCTAAAGAAAAACCTAATGGTTTAATTAAATGTAAATAAGTATTAGTAGCAACACAAGTTCTCATTATATTTCCAGTGTTACCAGGTATTTCTGGTTCAAATAATACAACATTTATCATAAAATTCTCCTAAAATAAATAAGACTATTAAGTCTTATTCTTTTTCAATATTATTTCTATCTAATAATTTTTGGAAATCTCCAACATTCATAATATTTTTATCTAGTCTACTTACAACATCAACTACTTTGCCTTCACTGCAATAAATAATTGTTGGAATAGAAGATATTTCTTTTCCATTCATATCTAATACTTCAGATAATGAATCATTTACCATTTTAACATATTCCTCATCATCTTTTACACCACTAACATTTAAGTAGTACAATTTATCATTCAACCCATAATCACGGATAACATCCTCTATATCTTTTTCCATTTTATATATATCTTCTGAACCAGTATAACTTACATAAATAAAATAATCACTTAATGGCTCAGCAAATACCGAACTTACTTCTTCTAAATTTAACTCCTTTGAAATAACTTTTTCATTAACTAAGTATGATGTTGATAATCGATCATCTCTAACAACCTTATACCATGCAAAAGCATACCATGCTAATAAAATTACTACGACAACTATAACACCAGCAAGAACATAATTTTTAATTGGAATAAATCTTTCATTCTTTTTAATACTAGTCATAGTATCATACCCTTTCTCTAATAATATTTTAACATATATTATTTTTTTATGCAAAGTAAGTTCACTATTTTTATAGGCAATTTTACTATAAACATTACAAAAGTATACATATTATATTTTAGGAGGAATGAAAATGTTTTTTGATGATATATTATTTGATTCTAATATAAAGACCATTAATACCCCTAATTTATTTAATGAAAAAGAAGGTTTTATGTATGGAAACATGTTTAAAAATGAATATGTTCCATATAAAAATTATCAAGTAAATAAATTAAAGGCTCTATCATCCAAAGAAGAATTAATTTTAAAATTATATGAATATGATTTTGCTTTAAATGATTTGTCTTTATATTTAGACTTACACCCTGAAGATTCTTCTGTATATAATTTATTTAAAAAATATACAGAAGAATCTAAAAAATATATGGAGTCATACGAGAAAATGTATGGTCCATTAGAATTAACTGATAGTAATTATAGTAGTTATATGTGGGAGAAAGGACCATGGCCTTTTGAAGGAGGAAAAGTTTAATGTATAAATATGTAAAGAAATTAAATTATCCCATCAACATTAAGAAGAAAGATTTAAGAATGGCCAAATACATTATCACACAACTAGGTGGTCCAGCCGGTGAATTAGGAGCAGCTCTTCGTTACTTTAGTCAAAAATTTGCAATGCCGGATGATAAAGGTCGTGCCTTATTAAATGATATTGCCTGTGAAGAACTTGGTCACTGTGAAATGATTGGCACAATCTTTAATCAATTAGTTAAAGATGCTACTATTGACGAAATAGAAGAAGCTGGTCTTGCTTGTTATTTTACAGATCATGGCCGTGGAATTTATCCTGTCGATGCTTCTGGAAATCCATTTAGTGCTTTAACTTTTAATTCTACTGGTGATGTCCTAGCTGACTTATCAGAAGATATGGCAGCTGAAGAAAAAGCTCGTGCTACATATGAAAATTTAATTGATCTTGCTCACGATGAAGATTTAATTGGACCATTACTTTTCCTACGTCAAAGAGAAGTTGTTCATTTTAATAGATTCAAAGAATTATATGATTGCTATAAACAAAATATGCAAAAAGACCCTAGATTCTAGAGTCTTTTTCCTTTAAGTTCTCTTAAAATTTCCAAAAATTCTTTTTCACTTAATAAAGATTCACTAACCAAACAATTTATAAGACTGTCTTCATCTTCATTTTGATCTTCAAAATTACGTAAAAATTTTGGTCTAGATATTAACACACTACCTATCATATAAGCATCATGAGTAGCACGATAATTATTATCAAAATTTTCAACAACAATTGAATCTAAAACCTCTGTAATTTTAGCTCCTTTAATACTAGCAAGATTAACAAACATCGGTAAATAATCATCTAATGATTCATCAATTAACGATTTACTTGAAGATGCCACTTCTTTACGCAATAACTTACCAGTAGTTGTAAATTCTTCTCCTATTTCACGATAAATAAGAATTCTTTTTATTGTTTCAATAGGATTTTCCGTTTCACAAATACTAATAAATAAATATAAAGGTATTTCATGTTCTATTAATAAATCATATATATTTATATAATTAAAATGACATAATAAGAAAATATAATTATTTTTAGTCAATTCATATTGTGCTAAAACACTCAAAATATTTTTTATATCCAAAGGAGACTCTAACAAAATACTATCATCGTAAAACATATTATCAAAATCAATAATAGGTTTTAATATCTCATAATTTGTTAATAATTTTTCATACATTTTACTAAATAATAAAGGATTCTTTAACAATGTTTCTTTACTTAATACCTTACTATTAATAAAAAATTGTATTTTACTAACTTTTTCTTCCGTTAAATTAACTAAAACATCTATATATTCAGTAAATATTTTGTTTAATGATAAACCTAACCATCTTAAAAAATCTAATAAACCAACAATGTTTTCTTTTAAAGATAATTGTTCTAACATATATACATCATGTTTATCTATTGAATTTATATCTATTCCACAACTATATAAATATTTTACTAAAGGTGTTTTATTAATTATTTCTTCTTTAACTTCAATTTGACTAGTTAATTCTTCTTTCTTTTTGTGTAAATTATCAAAAACTATATTATAAAGTTGTTCTAATAATGGTTGTTCTAAATAACGATGCCATTCACTAGATATATTATCTAATTCTAAAATCGATAAGTCATCTACCATTTTTTGAACTTCTTTCGTATATTTTATTTTTTCAGTTGCTACCTTTTTTCGAAATTCAACTCTTCCATTAACTTCTTCAACTGCTTTAACAGCTATGACAACAAAATTTTGCATTTGACTATTAATATAAATTTTTTTTATTAATTTTATCTTTTGTTGAAAACTTATTTTTATTAAATTAACATCCATAATATCTTTTTTTAATTTAATAAAACAAAGAATAATAAGTAAAAAATTTTTTATATCATAATTAATAAATTCTGGACTAATCCTTAGTTTCGTCATATAATCAAAAGCCTTTGTATCAATAACTTTTCCATCTGAATCAATAGCTTTTGATAAATTCAATATATTAGGACCATCAGATGCAAATGACCAACCATTTACAACATATCTTATTTCTTCAACCATTTTATAAGCCTCATCATAAGATAAAACATTATTATTAGTTAAGTAAAAAAATACTAAAAATACCTTAAATGTTTCAATTTCTATTAAATCAATTTTATTTGCACTATTAGCTTTTTTCTCAAGTTCATCAACATAAGGCTGTATTTGATATTCATTCTCTTCTAGTAAAATTAAATTTAAATCATTTAATTCACTCTCTATTAATTCATTTAATTCTGTTATTTTATTCATTTAAGTCACCTAACCTTTTACTAACAACCATATTAGTTTCTAAAAATGAATATATTTGACCTACTAATTCAGCTTGTTCTATATAAAAATCAGGATTATTAGCATTATTTAAAACATAATCATATATTGCATAATATCTTTTTTGAGCTTCTTCATAATATGCCGAAATTTTAGTACTTTTTTGTTTATCTTTAAAGAATAAAGATGTTATTAAAACTAAATTACCTTTAACAATATACAATACCCTAATTCCATTTGGATTTCGATATTCAAACAAATTTTCTTTAGCACATTCAATAGTTCTTAAATCTTTAGTCTGCAAAAAATAACCATCTACTATTTTATCAAAGGCAATTTTAATTTCTCTACTTCTATCAGGATATTGCATAATATCTTGATAAAAATATGAAGTATTTAAACTAGGTAATAAAATAATATTAGAACTATTTACTGTATCTGTAACATTTACTTTTTCTTCACATTTACTAGTATATTTTTTTAAACTATCTAAAATATTTTTATAATTAGTTAATTCTGTTTGTAAACTACTTATATCAGCAAGAGGATCTTCTAAAATTGCTTCACTAATTACTTTCTTTATAAAAGTTATTTCTTTTAAAAAATATAGTTTTAATCTTACAATATCTTCTAAAGTCATACTATCTAAAAAACTATTTAACTCCGTATTTAAATCACAATAAGTAACATATTTTATTGCATCTGTTATATCTTTAGTTTCTCTTCTTTCTAAATTATAATCAACATTATTTTCTTCTATTTCATTTTTTTCTCTTTGAATTGGTCTAACACCTAATATATGACTTTCTAAACTTTGTAAATAAGTTTCAGAAGTTTGAATATTTTTTTGATTATTATCACAAATATATTTATAACATTCAATAATTTCTGTTAATGAAGGATTTTCCATATGTTCATATAAAAAATCTAAAGGATTAAGAATAAAATAATTTATTTTTTCCATTTCTTTAGCAAATCTATCTATTCTGTCCATTATAAAATCCCCTTCTTTGTGTAATTATTATACATACTAAGAAACTTTTGTCAAATTAAGCCAAGAA
>CANQFI010000030.1 GCA_947598455.1 uncultured Bacilli bacterium
TTTCTCTTCCTAAAAAAATTGAGCTAAAATCACTCTGAAACTTCAAATAATTTTGATCATTTAGATTAATTACAATCGTAAATTTATTATAATATGGTAATTATTATATTTTAGGTGAATTATCATAAAGAGCATACCAATTAGAATTTATTACAGTTTTTCGTGCAAAAAACATTTTATGATAATCTTCTATTTCTGTATAATATTCATCACCAATACATTGTGCATCTTCAGAATATACATAAAAGATATCATAATTTAAATTATGAATCATATAAAACAAATAATATTCACAATCCTCTTTATATATTCTAGTAACAGATTCAACTTTTAAATTCTTCATATTGCTAGATATTTCATTTGTAGAATCTAAAACTTCATTACTTATTTCATTTTGATATAAAATATAGTAATTATTTTTATTTTGTTTAACATCATAATCTAAATAACTTTTTTCGAACTAATCTCCATAACATTTTCATTTTTATCAAAGAAATCAACAAAGTCATTAAACTGAATTTCATTTTTCGTTAAGTAATTAACCATTTCTTGTTTATTTGCAAATTTATTTTCTATTTTATTTTATTCAAACACAAAATTAATTATTAAAATTATAACAATTAGACAATTCACTAATAAAATGATTTTTTTTATTCTTTATACTCTTTATCATATATTTTTACACACCTTTATAATATAATTATTTACTTCAAAATATCATCTATTTAATTAATTGAGCAATTATATCTAATACCAAAATTATCAAAATTAATACAACTACCATTAATATAGATACTTTTTTGTTTTCATCTTTAATTAATAATTTACTCATCTTTTTACCAATAGTTTTCTCATTAGGAATTATATAGCTAAATAAAAATGTAAAAGAAAATAAGCAAACAACCATCATTATAATATTCACTATGTTTTCCTTAAGAAATAAGCTTAAAATTGTATTTACAAATAATGCTAACGTTATTAACAAAAATAAATCAATAAATAAAGCTACAACTTTTCTAACATTCATATTTTCACTTCCATATACTATAATTTTATTTTAATCCTCATAATCTACATAGTTCCTATATTTTTACGACACTTACAACATGTTAAACCTATTTTAATCCATTGATAAGAATTTGTACAATCTTGTATATTTTCATCTTCTTCTTTCAAAATACTCTCATCTATATATTCAAAAAATAAAGAAACATCAAATTTTTCATTTTTGCAAGAATGACATAAAAATTTATTATAAGATTTTAATTTATCTTTAAAAATAGTCATATTCTTCTTTTTAAAACAATTACTATATCCATTAATTTTATTATCAAAAAGTAATAATATATTATCTTTAGCAACAACTGATAACTAAACTTTCCCATTCTCATGTAAATGAATACCAAAAAAGTAAACTTTTTACTTCATCACCTTTTACATAAATCGAAAATCCTTCGTTATTTTCAGCTTTTAAATTCATAGTTGATTTATAATTATCATATTCTTTCTTTTCGTTATAATCTACTACATTTTTTTCTATATTTTTTAGACAATACATAAAATAATTACCTCCGTAATAAATTTTACTTTTTTATTTTAATTTACGACTTTAAATTATAATACTCTGGCATCGTGTAATCTTGAACTAAATCATCATGTTGATCAATTGTTGTACTAAAGCCACTTCGAAATTGCAAATAATTTTGGTCGTTTAGATCAATTACAATCGTAAATCTATTATAATCTGGAACATATGAATATGGAACATTAACGCAATTTGTTGTACCATCTTGACATTCATATTCATAATAAACATAAATATACCTCATATTTGGTTCGAACTTGAAATAACCATATTGTTGGAATTTTGTTATTTCAAATTTATTAATATTCTTAGAATCAATATAGTTTTGTTTTTCAAACTCTGTTTTAATTTTATTAGCAAGATATTCTTCTGTAGGTGTAAATATCGTTTCTAATTCTGATGCTTGTTCCATTTGACTATTATCTTCTTTAGAAAATTTTTTATCTAAAACAAAACCTACTACACTTATTATACAAACAAGGGTTAGAACAATTGAAATTATAATTATTAATTTTCTATTTTTCATATGCCCTCCTCTACTAAAAATATATCTCATTTCTCTAAAAAATAAAAGAATCTTAAAATTCTTTAAATAATAAAATAAATTAATTAACATTAACTACAAAGAATATTATCTAAAAATAACAAAAAGTACTTTTTATTTAAAATAACTTATATTAAATAGTAAACATATTTAAGATGTTCAACTATAAGTTGATCCTTATTCAACTTTTAAGTTATATTATTTTTTCAAATAATATTATATTATACCTATTGAAAGGAGTTATTATATGAATCAAGAAAAATTTGGTAAATTTATAAAAGAATTAAGAAAAAAACACCATCTAACACAACAACAACTGGCCGATAAATATAATGTATCTTTTCAAGCTGTAAGTAAATGGGAAACTGGTCGTAATATGCCAGATAATTATATCTTAAAAAAAATAAGTGAAGACTTTAATATCAGCTTAGAAGAACTATATAATGGTGAATTTAATAGAGTAAATAAAAACCAAAAAATATATACAATCTTATGCTTTTTCATAAGCATAATAATTATTATCAACATAACTTTATTACTTATTTTAAATATAAATAAAAATGATTTTCAATTTAAAACCTTAAATACTAACAATGACAACTTTAGTTTATCAGGAAGTATCTCATATAATAAAGACAAATCTGCTATTTATATTACAAACATAAAATATAACGGAATAGATAATACCGATAAATATAAAAATATAAAATGTATATTATATGAATCTAGTAATAATATCGAGCGAAAAATAAGTACTTATGAATATGATGATATACCCATAAAGTTAAGTACATTCCTAAGTAATATAACTTTTGCGATAGATGATTATGAAAGCTCATTCAAAAATAATAAAGATATTAACCTATATTTATCTATTAATGCTACAGATAATGAAGAAAAAACAACAATATACATAATACCATTAGAAGCAAAAGATAATAAAACTTAATATTCAACTAATTGTATATAAAATTCAACTACATCATTATTATCATATTAACTATTTATTTATAAAATTAATACGAAAGGAGGAAATTACATGAAAAAAAAGATAAGATTCTTTATTATAATCGGCTTTATAATAATATGTATTACAAGTTTTATGCTTATCAATAAGTTAAATACTAAAAATAATAGTATAAAGAATAATACTAAATTAACATCTTTTACAATTGATAAATCTAATATTTTAAAAAATTCTCAAATAGAAGATATAACTTATGATAAAAATAAAGTTAATATATATTTCTTTTATGGAGAAGGTTGTTCAAATTGTGAAAAAGAAATAAAAACTTTAGAGTTATTACAAGAACAATATGGCGAATACTTTAATCTATATACTTTTGAAGTTTGGTATAATAAAGATAATTTAAAAATAGCTAAAAATTTTGCTCAAAACATGGGCGACGAATTAAAAGGCGTTCCCTATACAATAATTGGTGATCAATCATACTTAGGCGTTAACGACAATTTTAAAGATAAGTTTGCTGAACAAATAATAAATCAACATAATAATAGTTATGATGTCTATTTTAATAAAATTAATCAAAATTAAAATATTTAATTATTAATTATAATAAATCCAAAAACACTTTTATAAAATCCCAGCTTTCCTGGGATTTTATTACATTTACTTCCAACTAATATTTAAGTCTAACATTCTTTTTATTATTTCCATAATTGCTTTATTCTTCGCATTCTCTTCTTGCTTTATAAATTTATCTAGCATTCCCTCTTTATAAAGCTTTTCAATTTTTTTAATAAATTTATCATCTCCTTCATCTAAAGCTAAATTATTTAAAAAGACTCTATAAAATTCTTCTGGATAATGAACTTTATAATAATTTAAATAATAATAACCCATAACACGCATTGCCCAATCGATATGTTCTTCTATTTCTAAATCTACTAATTTTTCTAAAGTATCAATATCTTCACTAACTACTAATTTTAATTCTGGCATCAGATAATTTTCATAAAAATAATGACTTTTACTTTGATAATCTTCTTCTTTATTACTTTCTACCTTTATATAACAAGCTCTAACTACTTTCTTCTCATTATAAGGAATACAATTAATTGGCATATTAGTAGTTCTTTCTAGTTCTTCAATCATATTATAATTACTAGTTACTCTAAAATAAATTCGACCAAATATTTTATTTAAATAACTTTTATCAAAAACACTAATATTATATATTTCATCTTTTCCTTCTACATAATCTAAAGGTGTATAATCTAAAATATCTATTCCATTAGGAATAATATAATAAGTAAGAGGAGTCATTCCTAACTTAACATTATCATCATTACTACATTTATACTCTCCCCTAATATATACTTCTTTTTGATTAGTTAATCTTCTAAAATAATCAATTAATCTTCTCTTAGCTTGTTTAGGTATCACTAATTGAAAAGACATTCCATAAACTTCAATATCCTTTTCTAGATCTCTTTTCTTCGATAATTCCATAACATCAATATCAGTTAAACCTAAAATATAAGAAATTATAGTATTACTAAGCCATCCTCCAATACTAATTTTATATCCCATTCTCTGAGCTTTTTTCCCTAAATCAACAATTAACCCAATCGTTCCTTCTAAATCATATTTATCTATAATCGCTAATTCTTCATCGATTCTCTTTCTTATATCATCACTTAATCCATAAAAATAAACATACTCTGCTCTATCATATACTTCATTTCTTAAAGAATAATTATTATATTTAACAACTTGTCGTTCTGTTAATAATTTATATTCTTTAATCATATTCATTAATTTTTGACTATTATTAATTACTACCTCTTCTTTATTATCTAAATAATCATATTTGTTAAGTAATTCTTCATCACTTATAAAGATATCTGTATCTAAAGCTATTAGTAGTAATTGATTATTTTCACAATAGTCATTAATTTTTATTACTTCATTTTTCTTCTTATCATCGTTTACTAAAACATAATTATAATACTTAATAACTGAACTATAATCTTTATCTAAATCAAAATCTCTTATACCTAATATTAAATCTTCTAGATAATCTTTTATTTCCAAATAACTTATAAAGTAACATTTACCTTTATTAATTTTTGTTACTAAACGATATAAATCTTTTAAACCCTCACTATTTTTAGCTAAAATAATACTATTAACATATAAATCATCAAATCTAATATTTAAATATATTCCATAACCTATTTTAATACCATCTTTTTTCTTTTCAAATATAGGTATTGAAGCACAATTAGCATAATCAACAACACAAATTTCTTTAATATCTTTCTCTTTTACTTTTTCTAATATCCATTCTGGTTTCATCATCCTTTTTTCATTTTTATATGAATAAGATGATTCAACATTAACTATTCTTCTTTTCATTTTATCCCTCACATCATTTAAATTACAAAAGATTTTTTCCTTTGTTATAAAAGGTATAACATATATAGTATTCTTCTGCTCAACACCCATTTTATGGTGGACAAAAAAATAAATCGTATTTCTACGATTTCATATACTTTAATTAAAATATTTTATCTGTATTTAATGACATACCATAGTCTCTTTTTCTTATTATATCCTATATTATGATATATTCTATTAACATCTTTTAAATATCTTTGTAACCATTTTTCATTAACCTTAAATTTTTTCAGCAATTCATTTGTTGTAAAAAATTTTTTTCTTGTTTTTTTTAAATAGATATTTATTTTTTCAATATTTTCCCATCTTTTCTTAGTAAATTTAATTTCTTTTTTATTACTATATTCTTCATACAAATTCTTTATCAATATATTAAGTCCATCTTCATTATCTAAATATTTATTCTTATATTCAACATATATATTAGAAAATGGAATATGGCCATAGTCAAATTCTTCAGTTATTAAAATAATTACATATTCAAAATTTTTAAAATATTTACGAAATTTACGATCTAATTCATAAACATTTACTTTATAAACACTATTATCATCAAACCAATCTATCGCTTTATCAATTTCATATAAGTCACTTATTTCTAAAACTGCTAAAAATCCTTGTTTCCTTTTTATCTCTTTAACAGAACTAACATTTACTAAATTAAATTTGTCTTCTTTAAAAATAAATTTATTAATATCTTTTAACTTAAAATTATCTTTATATTCATCATCAACATATTTACCTATATAAGTAATATTCCTCTTCATTTTAATACCTCATTAATAATATATAGTATATATCATCAAAGGAAAGTTTGGCAAATTTTCATTTTTTTGATATATTTTTTATAGGGGGGTGGTCAAATGAATGGAATAAAAAACGGAAAATTAATAGCCTTTTTTACAAGTACGTTTATTGCTGTAAACTCTTTTTCTGCTGTAACTCATCAAAATGAGAAATACATAAAATCCGCTTATCATTTAACTAACACAACACTTTATAGTTCATCTTATGCTTTAGATACTTTTACTCCATATATGTATGATACTAATATTAAAATTCCCATTAAAGAAGCAATGGTTCCTCAAGGTTTAACTAAAGCTGATGAAAATTTTTTAATAAGTTCATATGACTACAATAAAGAAAAATCTTCAGTTGTATATGTATGTGATAATAATGGTAATATTTTAAACGAATGTGCATTAGGAATACAAGCGCATGTCGGAGGTATCGCCTTTGATAAAGAAAATAATTTAATATGGATTGCTGCTAATAATGGATACGTAAATGCCTACTCTAGTTCTACAATAACTGAGAAAGAAGAAGATAGTAATCCATTATGGACTTTTGATGTTGGTGAAGGATGCCAACATTACATAAATCCATGGAAAAACTCAATATCTTACCTTTCTGTTGATGGCAATTATTTATATGTCGGTAGTTTTTCCTTATTCAAAAATGGTTTAGTAAAAAAATATTTAATTATAAATAATAACAACAACATAAGTTTATCTCTACAAAAGTCTTTTAAAGTTCCTACAAAAGTACAAGGTTTAACTATCTATCATAAAGATGATCAAGATTATATTATTTTTAGTCGTTCATTTGGTGAAAATATCCCATCTGTTTTACAAATTTATAAATATCAAGAAGATATAGATGATTATACAAATTCTAAGTTAAATAGTGTTTGTTATAAAACTGATGCCATGATGGAACAAATCATAATAGATAACAATACTCTCTATGCCCTATTTGAATCATCATCATATCCATATCGTTATAGTTCAACAAGTGCTGAAAATATCGAAGCTAGTGACATGAATTTAATTTTAATGCCCAAGTAAAAAGAAGTTAATTGCTTAACTTCTTTTATTATTTACTATCTTTAATAATACGATTTCTCTTTTCAATTAATTTCTTAATTTTCATCCAATCTTCTTTGTTGTCTTTACTATCAGTAATTTTATCTTGAATTTCTCTTTCTAATTCTTTCGTTAAATCACTAGATACTGGATCAGAATATTTAACTAATTCTTTTACTTCATCAACTACTTTTTTAACTTCATCACTATAATTATCTAAATCTAAATCATTTAATAACTCTAATGTATCTTTAACATATTTATCAGCTTTAGCAATTTTTTGATCATAACTTTCAATTTTTTTCTTACTTTGACCTAAAGCTATCGCTAAAACAACATAAATTAAAGTACCTACAACTAAAACAATAATTACTTGTTTAAGATCATAATAATTATAATAACTTAAAATAGAATATCCATATACAAAAACTAAATATAAATAATTAATAATAGTTCTTGGTGTATTATTAAATTCTTCTGTTAAACTTTTATGACTTGTTAATAAATTAGATATTATAAACAATACTAAAGCCAAAACATCAAAGCCAATAATAGTAAAGAATAATGTATCATAAGGACTATTCTTAAAACTAAAATCAATCTTTTCTACACTACTTGGTATATAAATATTTTCAATATCATCATTTATTTCAAGTACTAAAGAATTAACTTCATAACCATCAATTGATTCAGGTACATATAAATCTTTATCTTTACCTTTATATTTAATAATTTCTATTTTTTCACCAATATTATATTCAAATTCCGTATCAGTAAAGTAAGGATAATATTCTGAATCACTTAATACAGTTACTTTTAAATCTTTATTTTCATCTAAACTTTTACATACATCATTATCATAACAATATACTTCTATATCTTTTAATGTATCAGGATTTATATTAATAATAGTATATGGTAAATAAACTTTTTTTACATTTGTATTTTCAAATAAATTATCTCCTAATGATAAAACAATATTGTTATCTATTACAGCAGGAATTACTAATTCTTCACTTTTACCATTATATTCTTCAAGTTCAATTCCTTTATTTTCATACAAGTTATATTCATAATTTTCTATTTTTTCACTATAATATTTTTTTTCTGAATCAGCTATTGTTTTAAAATCTATATTATTCTTTTTAGCATATTCATAAGCATAACTATCTTTTTCACCATAAATAACTATATCTTTTTCTTGATATGCTAAAACAAATAAAGTTAAAATTGTTATCAAGAATAAAACAATCCCTACAATATAATTAATTGTTTTTTTCATATTATCTTATCCTTTCTCCACATTTAGAACAAAAAACTGCATCACTAGCAATTGGAGCATTACATTTAGGACAAGTTAGAGATATTTCAATTTTAGTTCCACAATATTTACAAAATGCTCCATCATCTATTTGTTTATGGCAATTAGGACAAGTACGAACATTCATTGTTGCAAATGCTCCTTTAACTTCTTTACTAACTTCATTACTAATAGGTCCACCAACACCACTTATCATACCAAGACCAACTCCGACATTAGTAAATTGACCAACAGCATCGTTTTCTGCAACCTTTTTACCAATTTCGTATGCTTTTTCTTCTTGATAAGTATAACCTTCTTGACTACGTTTAGTAGCTTGTGCTTGTGAAGCCATAACTGTTTTCTTAGCTTCTGTATCTTCTTTAATAAGTTCAATCTTTTGACTTAATTCTGCTTCAGCTAAAGCAACAGTTTGTTTAAAGTATAATTCTTTAAATTCTAAATATTGTTTATTATCTTCTGGCTTAGCAATTGTTGTTACAAAAAATTTATTTAATTTAATACCAAACTCATTAAAATCATCAGCTAATTTTTCTTGTAAATCATTACTGAATTGTTCTAATTGTTGATCTATTTCAAATATACATATTTCTTTTTCTGTAATAGTCTGTGCTATATAATTTTTAACTTTAACAAGTATTTGTGATTCAAAGAAATCATCTATACTTTCATAATCAAATGACTTTTTTACTCCAACTAATTTAACTAGTAATTTACGTGAATCTTCAATTGTAAATCTTAATTCACCACAAGCTCCAATAGATATTGGAAACTTATATTTAGGTTCTAAAAATTCTAAACGACTCTTTGTCCCCCAACGCATTGTTTTTTCTGATTTATCTATGAAGTATACTTCACAACGAAAAGGACTCTTACCGCCAGTTGGAATATTAATTAATTTTCTAAGTAATGGAATATTATTAGTTTCCAAAGTATATTTACCAGGTCCAAATAAATCTAATGCTTTACCATTACTAAAGAATAATGCTTCTTGTGATTCATGAACAACTAGTTGTGAACCAGTATTAAAATTCATTTTAGGATATTTCCAAACAATATTGTCATCATCTTTCTCTTTTTTTATAACTTCAAATAAAGCCATATACTTCCTTCTTCCTTACTCATATTTTATAATTAACTTTTTAAAATAGCAATAATTATTCTGCCTCCAATATTTCTACATATTTTTCACTAGTATCTCCGTCAATTATATAACCTTCTATATCGTTATTGGTTCTAATTTTATACCATGTTCTGCTTCCATTTTTTTCTTCATCTAATATAGTATATATCTCATCTTTATATACAACTCCTACAATATCACCATTTTGTTTACTATCATCCCTTACATTAACAAAATCATTAACCACAACTAATTGTTTTACTGAAGTATCACGTTCATTAGCTTGCACTGACACTTCAGGATTTAAAGGTTCAACATAATTTGTTTGACCACAAATATACCCACTAATTTCACGATTTGTTTTTATTTTATACCACAATGAACAATTGCTAAAGCTATGATAATTCAAGTCTAAAACAGTATAAATATCTCCCTTTTTTACCTTACCAACAACATCAAAATTTTCATCCCTAATTTTTAAATCATCAACTAATACTTTAACTTGATATTTACTATCATCAATCGGATTACTTTGAGAAGTAAATAAAAGGTTCCAAGCAAAAGCAAAATAAACCAAAATACTAGCAACAGTTCCTAATAAAAAGAATATAAACTTTATCGGATTTTTTACTTTAAAAGTAAATTCATTTCTAATTTTATTATTTTTAGCTTGAATTTTATCTTTTTCTTCTTTATTTACTATTGTTTTTAAACTAGCATCAATATGCCACTTTGGATTAACAAAATACAATAATAATTCACAAATAACTGCTATAATCCAACCAATAGATATAATAGCATTATGTCTTATACATAATAAAGCAGTAATAACATCTAAAACAAAAACGATATAACAAATTATATAAGATATTTTAAATAGTTTTCTCGATATCAATCTAAATAACAAAGCAAGAAAAACTAAAAGAGAACTTATTAAAACAACTATATTAATTTCTATAAATTCAGGTTGAAAAAGATCACCATAAACATAAAATGCAACAGCATCTTCCATTGATAAATTTGCTCCTTTTGCCTCGAACAAAATTAAAATTAAGCAAATAACAAATATAATATACCACGTTGGTAATTTTTCTTTAACTTGTGTTACTTCATATTTACCATTACCTAAAGATTTAACACCATCGCTTGCTTCTTCCAATCTTTTTTCTAAATCTTCATCAGAAGTTGTTTTAGGTTCATCTATTAATTTCTTAACACCACGAACTAAATCTTGCATTGCCCCTATCTTATCCATACATTGTGCTTGTAAGTTAGCAAAATCAGCTGGCATACGATAAGCGTCTATCTTACTATAAACTGGAATCAATGATTTAGATTTATCTTTCTTCATAAATTCTAAATATCTACTCCACTCATTCTTAACCCATACAGCTTCAAAATTTTCTTTAGTTGTTCCAACAACTAACATAACTCTAGCACTTTTTAAAGCCGAATAAATATAAGGTTCATATTCTTTACCTAATTTATCTTCCAAAGTAATTCTTGCAAAGAATACTTTATATCCAGCTTCTGTTAAATCGTTATATATATCTTCAGCTATAACACTATCATGAGTTCTTTCCCCTTTATCATCAGTCTCTTTATAACAAATAAAGACATCATATGGTTTTTCTTTAGCAGATATTTCCAAAATACCTTTTTGAATTTCTCCAATCTGTTCAGCTTCTTTTTTATATAACTCTAAAACTTCTCCATAAGAATTTTTTATAATATATTTATAATCTTTATCAGATAAAATAGAAGATACTAAAGTTCTATGACAAGTAGGTACTTTCTTTTTTGTTTTAGGATCATCTACATATTCAACACCATAACGACATAGTACTAATCCCCAATGGGCTTCTACTTGTTTTTCATCTATCTCTAATATCGATTCATATGTAGTATAAGCCTTATCAAATTCATTATCTAATCTTAAATCATTAGCACGATTATATAAATTTATAATCTTTTCATTATCAGAAATAGGTAGAGTCATAACACTTTTACAATACAAACACTTACCTGTATTAGTACCCTCAATAACTTCTATGTCTCCGCCACACATCTTACATTTAAATACCATACTTCATTACTCCTATCTAATTTATAATACCACTATTTTTCTTTAGGTAAATACTCTATAACATCAGAATATCCTAAACTATAACAGCCTGGAATTACATCATTAGAATTAACTTTATTACTAATTCCTGTACATTGACCTACAAAAAGATACCCTACTAAACCAGTAGCAGTTTTTACTTTAGCATATAAATCATAATCATTTGCTTCAAGTTCTATCACATCATATATATCATCATATCTAACATATGTAACCACAGACTTTTCTAAAACATCATCAAACAATCTATACCCACGAGAATCCATACTAACGACTTCTGATTCTTTTTCATCATCTAATCTATCATCATCTAACCTATCACCATATGTTTGAGTAATTGTACGAGATGAAAAAGAATTTGATGAATCATTCTCCCCACGATAACCATTATCAACAATTTTAATTTGATCAACTGACTTATCTCGTTCATTTGAAAAACTAGGTAACTTACGAGTATTTAATAATATCGCTATAACAATACAAATAACTCCTACTAAAGCACAAATACGCATTTTTAAAGATCTATCTATTTCTACATAATGTTCTTTAATTCTTTTATTCTTTATTTCTTGTTTTTCTTTACTTTTTTTATTTAACATTAATTTAGTTGAAGATAATACCCATTTTGGTCGTAAAACAATTAATAATAAATTTAATATATAAAATATATAGAAACCAAAATCAACTTTAAATCCATAAGCAAAAATTATATTAAGAGATATTGTTTGTAGAACAAAATTTAAAAGATATTGTATTTTAGATATAAAATGAGCTCGACGATTAACAAATCCCATAAAGAATGCTAATAAAGTATTTAATCCTATAATAATATTAATAGAAGCAACATAATCAAATATTTTTAGTAGATGAAAATAAACATAAAAATTAAATCCTCCTATAAGATTAAAACTGCCATTATTACCATTTAAAATATAAGCTATCATCCACATTAACATTAAAAATGATAAAACAAAACTAATAGCAATAAATAAAAATCCTGTTTTTTCTTTTAAAATAGTTGTTGAAGACATTTTTTCATTACCAACAATATCTTCTTCATCTAACATTTGTTTAACTTGTGTATATACATCATCTGATACATTTTTAGTATTTTTATTATCATCAATTAATTTTTTTATTCCACGAACTAAGTCTTGCATCGCTCCTATTTTATCCATATTTTGTGCTTGAAGCATTGCAAACTCTTCTGGAAGTTTATAAGCATCTATCTTACTATAAACTGGAATAAGTGTTTTAGATTTATCTTTCTTCATAAATTCTAGATATCTACTCCACTCATTCTTAACCCATACTGCTTCCAAATTTTCTAATGATGTCCCAACTACTAACATTACTTTAGAACTTTTTAAAGCTGAATAAATATATGGTTCATATTCTTTACCTAATTTATCCTCTAATGTAATTCTGGCAAAGAATACTTTATATCCATCTTTAACTAAAGCTTCATAGATATCTTCAGCCATAACACTATCATGTGTTCTTTCCCCAGCTTCATCTGTTTCTTTATAGCAAATAAAAACGTCATATGGTTTTTCATTAGCTGATATTTTTAAAATTCCTTTTTGAATATCACTAATTTGTTCTGCTTCTTTTTTATACAATTCTAAAGCTTCACCATAAGCATTTTTTATAATATATTTATAATCTTTATCCGTAAGTATTGATGAATCTATAGTTCTATGACAAGTAGGTACTTTTTTCTTAGACTTAGGATCATCTACGTATTCAACTCCATAACGACATAATACTAATCCCCAATGGGCTTCTACTTGAGATTCATCTAATTCTAATATAGATTCATAAATACTATAAGCTTTATCAAATTCATTATCTAATCTTAAATTATTAGCTCTATTATATAAATTGATAATTCTTTCATCATCAGAAATTGGTAAAGTCATAACACTTTTACAGTATAAACATTTTCCTGTATTAGTACCTTCAATAACTTCTATGTCTCCACCACACATCTTACATTTAAATACCATATTTATACCTCTCAAACTTCTAAATTGTTATTAAATTATATACCTAAATTTTACATTTCTTTAATATAAAAATCAACTTATTTTAAGCCTTAATCCAAATACCTAACTTGATAATTAATAAAGTATCTTTTCGTCCCTTTTGTATCAAAACCTCTTTTAAATTCATATTTCTCATTTATTAGTTTATTAATTTTATAATTTAAATAAATATCTAACTTAATTATTTCTCCCTCTTTAGATACATATATATACTTAAGTAATAAATCAATTATCTTTTCTAATACCTGTAATGAATTAATTTTATTCTGAATAACTTCTTTTAAAACATTTTCTTTATTACTTAGTATTTTTTTATTCAATAATTTTTTCTTTTGTTCTAATTTTTCTATTTCTTCATTAAATAAATTATTCTTTTCTCTAAATTCTTCATCAGTTAATATTCCTTTTATACTAAGATCTAATATTTTATCTTTCTTAATATTTATCTTATTTATTTCTTGGTCAATTTCTTTTACTCTATCTTCACCATTATCATCTAACATTAGATGATTATAATTATTCATTAATATATTAGTAACTTTTTCTAGATTAATATCTAACTTACTAATTAAATCTTTAAATATATAATTTAATTCAGTTTCTCTTATATTAGCTGTATTACAACTTCCTTTACCATCTTGTAAGTACTTAGAACATACCCAAGTAATATCTTTTTTATGACATCTAAATACTCTACGATAAAATAAAGTATTATGCCATTTACAAAATATCTTGCCACTATATAAATATCTATCTTGATATTTATTTTTATTATTCTTTTTTCTTTCTAACAATCTTTTATTTGCTTCTTCCCATAACTTACTATTTATAATTGGTGGTATCTTATTTCTATCCTCATATATCACCCATTCATTTTTATTTAATTTTCTAATTTTTTTTGTCATATAATCTTCTATTTCGGATTTTTTTCCACAATAAAAACCTTTATATTTAGGATTTTCAATCATTCTTGATATTGTTGAAGTCGCCCATTTTTTCCCATATCTACTAATAATTCCTTCACTATTTAATATTTTTACTATCTTTGCTAAAGATAATTTATCTATTACATATAATCCATATATTCTTCTTACTACTTTAGCTTCTTCTTCTACAATAATTAATTTTTTAGTATTTTTATCTTTCTTATATCCATACAATAAATTATTTCCAAGTATTTCTCCTCTTAAAATAGCTCTATTCATTCCAAATTTAACTCTTTCTGATAATCTTCTAATTTCATCTTGAGCCATTGAAGCCATAATAGTAAGTCGTAGTTCTGCATCAGGTAATGCTGTATTAATATTATCATTTACAAATAATACAGCTAC
>CANQFI010000031.1 GCA_947598455.1 uncultured Bacilli bacterium
AAACTTACTTTTTTTCTTATGTTAATATTTTAAAATGTTGTAAATTCATAAATTTACTATGTTTTATTATATATGATATAATATTTATATAAGAATAATATGAGGTAGTTTGTATGAATGAGAGTAATAATGAACAACTTTTTAGTAATCAACAAAATGTAGAATCTAATGTAAGTAATAATCTTGTAATGAATGATACCTCTGCGAATAATGGTGAAATGAATAATATTCCAGTAAATAATAATGTAACGAATAAGAATACTAATAATAAGTCAAAAAAAATAATAATTATAGTTATAGTAATATTGGTATTACTAGTAATAGTAGGTCTTATTATTGGAATGAAATTTATGAATAATGATAAAAACTCTGCGAAAGATAATTTAGATAATAATTCTTTATTAACTCTAGAAAATGATGAAAATACAATTGCTATAAATGTTGGTTTTACGTCTTCAGATGTTGTAGAGAAAATAAAAAATAAGCTTAATGTTGGTGATAATTTAGAAATTGTCTATGTTGGTATTGATAATGAAAATAAAGGTCAACTTTTAGCTTCAGTAATGGTTTATTATAATAGTGAAGGTCAAGAAGTTAGTTTTGATGAGGCAATAGATATAGTTAATGGACAAGAAGTTTTAAAAGAAGGCTATACAAGTAAAGAATATTTTGTAGGGATGGGTAAATATAAAGCTAATGTAATTGATAAAGATAGTAATAAAGAGTATGAGCTAATAATTGATATAAAGGATAGTATAGCTCCTATTTTAGAAGTAAAGGATGTTGTAATAAATGAGGGTGATGATCTTACTATTAATTCATTTATAGTTAGTTGTAGTGATAATTCTAGGCAATCATGTGAAATAAAATATGTTAATGATAACAATGAATTAGTAGATATTATAGATGTGGCAGCTGGTGAAAGAGTTATTAAGATTGTGGCATTAGATAAATCTAATAATCGAAGTGATGTTAAAGAAGCTAAATTAGTAGTTAATAGTTCTTCTATTAATCCAAATACAAATTCTAATACTAGTGAAAAACCAACGCCATCTTCTGGTAATGGTAATAGTTCAAGTGGAAATAATGGTAATAGTGGTGGTAGTGGTGTAATAAATAGTTCTCATCCTTTTATTAAGGCTGCACAAAGTATGGTAGGTAAAACAAATGTTTCTGCTATTGATGTAGTTGAACAAGCTCTTAAATCTGTTAATAAAACTTTATGGGTTAAATCTATTGGGGATGTTCGGATCTTATTAGAGTCAAGTAAAGGTGGATCATATTATGTAGGTTCTGGAGAAGCTGTTTGTAATAGTACATATAAAGATACAGTGATTGATTTAGGTGAATTTGATTATAAAAAAGATGAAAATCATGAAATATCAAAGTCAAGAAAAATATATGTTAAAAATCAATACATTTATAAAGTTTTGGTAACTACTTGTACTGATGGTAATTGTGTTGAAAAAGATGATAATGATCCATTTTTCCTTAATCAACAATATTATTATTGTGAAGATAAATCATATATATCTGCAGCTAATATTAAATTAATGGGTAAAGAAGTACCATTAAGTAGTATTCAACCTGGTGATTTCTTATTTTATGAAAATGGAGGAACTGGTTCTAATCACATTGCAATTTATATTGGTAATAACCAAGCTATTCATGGAGGTTGGGGAAGTAAAAGAGAAGTTGTTATAAGTGGAATTAATATAGGTAAAAATGCATCTACTCCAACGGCATGGCGAGTTAGTTATTAAAATTAAAGTATAAAAAAACTTCTAGATTTGAAAACTAGAAGTTTTATTTTTTCATGGTGTCCCCTTGGGGGCTCGAACCCCAGACCCACTGATTAAGAGTCAGTTGCTCTACCAACTGAGCTAAGGAGACATTCGTTGTTACTTGTTAATTATACAATATATTTAAAAAAAATACTAGTATAAATTAGATATGAATTTAATAAAATATTAGGTATATTTAATTTGTTATGGTAAAATGATATTAGGAAGTGTTGATAATGTATAAGGAAATGACTAAAGAAGAAAGGAAAGATGTTAGAAAGGCTTTTAAGAAAACTAATAAAGGTTCTAATTTAACTCCTATTTTAAATAGATTATTAATTGAAGGAATTGTTTGCTTTTTAATGGCTATAATAATGATAGGGGCAATAGTTATTTATCATTATTCATTATGGTTAATTGGTTTAATAGCTGTTTTAGTAATATGTGGTATCATATTTATTTTAGCTCAAAGAAATATTCGAATAAGAGAATATAATAAATTTATAAAACTTGGTTATAAAAAAGTTAAAAATCAGTTGACTAAGAATGGATAATTGGTTATAATTTATTTGTTACCTTGGTTATGGAGCAGTACTCAAGAGGCTGAAGAGGCGCCCCTGCTAAGGGTGTAGGTCGGGTAACTGGCGCGAGAGTTCAAATCTCTCCTGCTCCGCCATTATATAAATATACTTCGAAATAATTCGAAGTTTTTTAGTGCATAAATAATCATCTTTTAACTATATATTAGTAGAGATGATTATTTGAAAAGAGATTATATAGCTGAATATTATGATTATAAAAAATATGAAGAAGCTTTTAATAAAATAGTAAATAATGATGATGAAGTTAATATTAAAGTAGCTAAAATAGCTTATTTTATGGTGATGAAATTTCCTAAATTACCATATTTTTGGGGTGGTGGACATAATCAAACGAAAAAGGAATTAATTGGTTTAGATCATGAATGGGGTAAATTAGTACCAGTTATAGATTATGGTAGTGATAATTATATAGTTGGAAAATATTATCCTAAATCATTTGATTGTTCAGGGTTTGTAACATGGTGTTTAGTTAATGCTGGTTATGATTTGGATAAATATATAGATAATCCTAATATTGATTATTCCTTAAATAGTAAGGATTTTTTAAAATTAGGTGATGTTTGTAAAATTAATGATGAAGAAATAATTAATAAAGTTAAATTAGGTGATTTAGCTTACAGGGACGGACATATAGGAGTTATATGTGATATTGATTACGATAAAGAAACTATTAAAGTAGCTCATATATCTTATCAAGGTAGAGGTAGTAATTTAACAACAATTAGTTTGATAACTAGTAGAGTTATTCAAGATAATTTAGGTTTGATGGGAAATAATCGATTTGTAGAAAGGTTAGGTAACATTTACTTTACAGATATTATTTTGGTAAATTATTAAAAAGGTCCTTAAAAATAGGGCTTTTTTTTGACTTCTAATAACTATAAATTAAGGCTTATATAAGTATAAATTATAAGACTTTACATAAAGTATAAAATTATGTCAAAAATAGTAATTTTGGGAAAAAAGAAAGGATTATGTATGATAAAATCTTAATGTTGGGAGGAATATAAATGAAAGAAGAATGGAAAGGTTTTAGAGAAGGAGCTTGGTGTAATGAAGTTAATGTAAGTGACTTTATTAAAAAGAATTATGAAGCTTATGAGGGAGATGAATCTTTTTTAGCTCCTAAATCTAAAAAGACTACTCTTGTATGGGATAAATGTGAAAAATTATTAAAAGAAGAATTAAAAAAGCATGTTTTGGATATTGATGTAGATCATATGTCTGGTATTAATGCTTTTGATCCTGGGTATATTGATAAAGACAATGAAGTAATTGTTGGGTTACAAACTGATGCCCCTTTAAAGAGAATTGTTAATCCTTATGGGGGAATTAGAATGGTTTATCAAGAATTAGAGGCATATGGATATAAATTAAATCCTGAAGTAGATAAATACTTTAATGAATTTAGAAAAACACATAATCAAGGAGTATTTGATGCTTATACAAATGAGATAAGAAAAGCTAGACATGTCGGATTACTTACAGGTTTACCTGATGCTTATGGTCGTGGAAGAATTATCGGTGATTATCGTCGTATTGCGTTATATGGTATTGATTATTTAATGGAACAAAAGAAAAATGAATGGGATAATATGGAAATCTCTGTTATGAGTGAAGATATTATACGTATTCGTGAAGAATTATCAATGCAATATAGGGCTTTAGATGATATTAAAAAGATGGCTTTAAGTTATGGATATGATATTTCTAAACCAGCTACTAATGCTAAAGAAGCAATTCAATGGACTTATTTTGGTTATTTAGCTAGTATTAAGGAAAATAACGGAGCTGCTATGTCTTTAGGAAGAGTAGATGCTTTCTTTGATATATATATTAATCGTGACTTAAAAAATGGTTTAATTACTGAAGAGGAAGTTCAAGAATTAATTGATCAATTTGTTATTAAATTAAGATTAGTTAGACATTTAAGAACACCTGATTACGATGAATTATTTTCAGGAGATCCAACATGGGTTACTTGTTCAATTGGGGGAATAACTAATGAAGGAAAAAGTATGGTTAATAAAACTTCTTATCGTATTTTGCATACTTTAACTAATTTAGATCCAGCACCAGAACCAAATATGACAGTATTATGGGCTCAAGGATTACCAGAAAATTTTAAAAAGTATTGTGCAAAAATGAGTATTGCAACTGATGCTATTCAATATGAAAATGATGATGTAATGCGTCCTTCAATGGGTGATGATTATGCGATAGCTTGTTGTGTATCATCAATGCGTATTGGTAAGGATATGCAATTTTTTGGGGCACGTTGTAATTTAGCTAAAGCGTTACTTTATTCTATTAATGGTGGTATAGATGAAATGAAACGTGATTTAGTAATTCCTGATGTGCCAAAAATGGAAGATGAATATTTAGATTATGCAAAAGTTAAAAACGCTTATTTTAAGATGCTTGAGAAAGTAGCTAAAATATATAGTGATGCAATGAATATAATTCATTATATGCATGATAAATATGCATATGAAGCAGGACAAATGGCTTTGCATGATACAGATGTTAATCGTTTAATGGCTTATGGGGTTGCTGGTTTATCAGTAGTTGCTGATTCATTATCAGCTATTAAGTATGCCAAAGTTAAACCAATTAGAGATAAGGATGGAATTACAGTTGATTTTGAAATAACTGGTGATTTTCCTAAGTATGGTAATGACGATGATCGTGTTGATGATATTGCTAAAGAGGTGTTAGATAAAATATATAGTGAACTAGCTAAACATCCTTGTTATCGTAATGCTAAACCAACAATGTCAGTTTTAACTATTACATCTAATGTAGTTTATGGTTCTAAAACAGGAGCTACTCCTGATGGAAGAAAAGCTGGTGTGCCTTTTGCACCTGGAGCAAATCCAATGCATGGTCGAGACGAAAATGGTGCAATTGCTTCACTTAATTCTGTAGCTAAATTAAGTTGGGAAGAATGTTGCCGTGATGGTATTTCTAATACATTTTCAATTATACCTAGTGCTTTAGGACAAAATCATGATGAACAAGTAACTAATCTTGTAACTTTAATGGATGGTTATTTTGTGCAAGGAGCTCATCATTTAAATGTTAATGTTTTAAATAGAGAGACTTTAATTGATGCTATGGAAAATCCAGATAAATATCCACTTCTAACAATAAGAGTTTCTGGTTATTCAGTTAGATTTAATAGATTAACAAGGAAACAACAAGAAGAAGTTATTGCTCGTACATTTCATGAGAAAATGTAATGAAAAAAGGTAGTATAGCTTCAATAGAAACATTTGGTTTAGTTGATGGACCAGGAATTAGAACGGTTATTTTCTTAAATGGTTGTAATTTAAGGTGCAAATTTTGTCATAATCCAGAAATGTGGAAAATTGGAGAATTAAACTTTACAAGTGATGATATTGTTAAAAAAGTTTTACGAAGTAAACCTTATTTTAAAGATAAGGGAGGAGTTACTTTTTCAGGTGGAGAACCTTTATTACAAGATGAATTTTTAATAGAAACTTGTCAAAAGCTAAAAAGTGAAGGAATTCATATAGCTTTAGATACCGCAGGAATTGGCCTTGGTAATTATGAAGAACTATTTAAATATATTGATTTAGTATTACTTGATATCAAACATATAAATAAAGAAGGATATTTAGATATTACAGGTCGTGATTATTTTGATAAGTATATGAAATTTTTAGAAGTTTTAAATAAAAGTAATGTTGAAGTATGGATTCGTCAAGTAATAGTACCGGATGTTCATGATAATTCAGATTATTTAAAAGGATTAAGTAAGTTTATTAAAGATAACATAAAAAATGTTACAAGAATTGATTTTTTACCTTATCATAAATTAGGTAGTGAAAAGTATGAAAAATTGGGGGTTATATATCCTTATCAAGATAAGAAAGAAATGAATAAAGAAATTTGTGATAAGTTATATCAAAAGTTTATGGAAGATTATCAAAAATAATCTTCTTTTTATTTGACATTATTAAGTTTTTAAAACTTGCATAGGAGGAGATATTGTGTTAGGGTAAGAGTAGTTTGAAGGGAGGAATATTTATGATAGATAACGATGATTATAACTCGAATACGGAAAAAGATATTCCTCTTGGGTGTCTTTAGAAATATTTAGTAATAATAATATTTTGGTTTCATTATTATATTATTATAATAAAATTTTTTTGTGTGTGAGGAGGATTAAGATGAAAGTAATTGTTAATGATAAAGTATACGTTCAAGTAAGAGATATTTTATTTATTGCTAGATTATATGGTAATGAAAAGATTATGAATTATTATTTGTTTTTAATTAATCAAGAATTTTTAGATACAGATTTTGTATTATCGAATAATTTTTTACTTAATAAAATTTTAAAATCTTCTCTTATTTTAGATTTTAATGAATATCGAGATTATAGTAATTTTCATATAAGTAATTTAATTATTTCTTTATCTTCAGTTAAAATGGACGAACAAGGGATTAGTAGTCATCAAATAGATGATTTAAGAGATATAATGAATTTTAAAAGAGGTGTTTTGCAATATACTATTCCTTTAATTCCAAATGGTAAAATAGATGAAAAATATGATGATTTACGTTTAAGATTTAGAAGTACAATATTTAATGAATATTTTATTATAGAAGCGGAAAAGCAAGAAGATATTTGTAATTATGATTATATGGAATGCCTAAAAAGAGGGATTAATATGTTAAAAAATAAGGGGATTTTGCTTTTAGAAGAACCAGTTTATAATTTGATTAATAAAGGCAATTGCATGATAGTTAGTTTTAAGAAAGAAAAGACGAAAAAAGAAACTATAATAGATAAAATAGCTAAAAAGGTTAAAAAAGGGACAAAATAAAACCTCACATTGTGAGGCTTTTTGTTTAACTTAAGACAATGTTGGATAACTCAGTTAGGAAGTCGTTCATAATAGTTAAATAATTATCGTTATTATTACGTTGTTCATCAGTTAAAGTAGTCATAGTATTTATTTCAATTAATTCAGCACCATAATTATCAACTAAATCTTTAACACTATCGGAAACATTATTTTTATCAGCTACAAAGATTTGTTTATAAGTTTTATTTTTAAATTTATTTTTAATACTTGATGTAATATTACTTTCATTAGTTATATTAATAATTTTAAAATCATAGTTTTCTAAGAATCCAAAGGCATCATAAGCAATGACTATAGTGTTTTTTTGATTATTTTTAGCACTTTCACCAATATTACGTAAATTAGCTTCTAAAGTAGATAAATCTTCTTCTAATAAAGAATAATTTTTTTCAATTTCTTCAGCAGCATATTTAGAAGTACTTAATTCTTCTAATCTTTTTTTAATAGAATCAGCCATTGTTAATAGCTTGTTAGGACTTAACCATAATTCTTCAACACCATATGTATAATTAAATGATGGATCAATTATTTGTAAGTTTTTATTTTTATTAACTAAAGCTTTAGCTATTTCTTTTTCATCAGTTTTTCCATTATAGATAAAGATTGTAGTTGATTTGGAAATATCATTTATTTGTTTTTCGGTTAGCTCGTAATTATATACATCAGTGTCATTTGGATATATACTGGTTATATTTCCTTCACTGTATAATCTTTCTACAACATATTCGATTGGATAAACGGTTGTAGTAATACTAGAACCTTCTAATTCATCATCATTTAAACATCCAGTACATGTTAAAGTTATTAAAAATATTACTATTAAATAAATAATTTTCTTTTTCATTTATTCCTCCACATATTAAATTATAATATCAAATTAATTTTACTATATTTTGTTTCTTTTGTAAATTTCATTTTAGATGATTATTTAATTAGAAACTAGTAAATATTTTTAATATTTGCTATAATGAAAAAAGGTGATAATATGGATTTTCTAGAAAAATATGGAATTTATATCAATAATAAAGAATTATTACTAAGAGCATTAACTCATTCATCTTATTCTAATGAACATGAATGTGAGAATTATGAGAGATTAGAATTTTTGGGAGATGCAGTTTTACAAATTTTAACTAGTGATTATCTTTATAATAATATGGAATTATCTGAAGGGGATATGAGTAAGACAAGAGCTTCTTATGTTTGTGAGAGTGCATGTGCTAAATATGCCGAATATCTAGATTTTAGACCTTATATAAGAGTAGGACATGGTCAAATAAATAATATTAATGAAACAATTATTGCTGATATGTTTGAAAGTGTTATGGGATGTGTTTATCTTGATCAAGGTTTAGAAGCTGCTAGAAGTTTATTTGATCAAGTAATAGTTCCTTGTATTAAAAATCATAGTATTTTTTTAGGTGATTATAAAAGTAAATTACAAGAATTAGTTCAAACAACAAAGAAATCTTTAGAATATCGTTTAGTTGGGGAAGAAGGACCAGCTCATGATAAAGTATTTTATGTAGAAGTTGTAATAGATGATATTATCTATGGTAAAGGTAGTGGCAAATCAAAGAAAGAAGCTGAACAAAGGGCGGCGATGGATGCCTATAATAAACAAGCAAAAATTAGGTGATTTAGATGTACTTGAAGTGTATTAGAGCAAACGGATTTAAATCTTTTGCTGATAAAATTGAATTAGATGTTAATAGAGGAATTACGGGTGTTGTTGGACCTAATGGTTCTGGGAAAAGTAATATAGTTGATGCAGTTAGATGGGTTTTAGGAGAACAATCAGTTAAGGCGTTACGTGGAGATTCATCAATGATTGATGTTATATTTGCGGGTTCTAAAACACGTAGTGGACATACAAGGGCTAGTGTTAGCTTAGTTTTTGATAATACAGATCACTATTTAAATAGCGAGTTTAATGAAATTGAAGTTAAAAGAGTTCTTTATAAAACAGGGGAAAATGAATATTATATAAATAATAGTAAAGTAAGACTTAAAGATATAACTGATTTATTTTTAGATACTGGAGCAGGAAAAGAATCTTTTAATATTATTTCACAAGGTTCGGTGGCTGATATCATTAATAGTAAACCAGAAGATAGAAGAGTTATTTTTGAAGAGGCAGCTGGGGTTTTAAAATATAAAAAACGTAAGGAAGAATCTTTTCGTAAATTAGATCGGACTAATGAAAATTTAGAAAGAGTTAATTTACTAATAGATGAATTATTAGTTACTTTAACCCCATTAAAAGAACAATCGGAAAAGGCTCGTAAGTATTTAGAATATCGTGAAGATTTAGAAAGTATTGAAGTAGCTTTAATTGCCACTGATATTGAAAAAATTAATAATGAATATTTAAGTGTTAAAGAACGAGTTAAAAGATTAAATGATGAAGTAATTGATTTAAATTCTTCTAATAATACTGATTCTTCGAAAGTTGAAGAGTTAAAATTAAAAGGTTTAAAATTAGATAATGATATTGAAGATAAAACAAATAAAATAAATGAATTAACTAATGAAATAGCTAATTTACAAAGTAAAAAACAGATTACAATTGAACGTCAAAAGTATGAAGTTGATAGTGATAAATTACAAGAAAATATCTTAGCCTTAAAAGAAGAAGTATTAACTTTAAGTAATACAATAGAATCTTTAACAACTGATATTGAAACATTAAAAAAAGATTTAGAAGTTAAAGAATTAAAAAATATGGAACTTTTAAAAAAGAATGAAGAACAAAAAAATAAAAAAGTTAGTTTAACTAATGATATTAATAATAAAACACGTGAAATAATGGATATAAGTAATAAAATAGAGATATTACAAGAAAATATTAATAATGATACTAAGTTACCTTATAGTGTTAAAAATGTTATTAATAATATCAGACTTCGTGGTATACATGGTGTATTAGGTAAATTATTAGATGTACCAGAAAAGTATGTAACAGCTATTTCGACATCATTAGGTTCTAATAGTAATGTAATAGTTGTTGATGATGAAATGTGTGCGAAAGAAGCAATTAATTATTTAAAGGAGAATCGTTTAGGAAGAGCAACTTTTTTTCCAATATCAATAATTAAACCACGTAATGTAATGTTTGAAGATTTAGAGAAATTTAAAGAAATAGATGGGTATATTGGTACTGGTGATTCTTTAGTAAGATATGATGAAAAGTATCGTAGTATTGTTTTAAATCAATTAGGAAATGTTATTGTTGTTGATAATATTGATACTTTAAATAAAGTAGGTAAAATATTAAATTATAAATATAAAATTGTTTCATTAGAAGGTGAAATTCAATATAGTGGTGGAGCAATTACTGGTGGTAATATTAAAAATAGTAGTAGTTTATTAAATGAAAAGTATGAACTTGATAATTTAAATAAAGAATTAAATAAGAAAAAAGATAGTTTAGAAAAATTAGAAAATCAAGTTAAAGAAGTAAATGAAGAAATAAATAGTAATGCTTTATTACTTGAAAATAATCAAAGAGAAACTATTATTTTAAAAGAAGAATTTAATTTAAAGAATAATCGTTTAAATGAATTAAAAAATAATTATGATAATAAAAATAATGAACTTAGTGGTTCATTAAATAAAAGTAATAATACTTTAGATAAAGAGTTAGATGAAATAGTTAATAACTATTATAAAGTAGTTTCTGAAAAAGATAATTTAACAAAAGAGATTAATAATTTAAAAAGTGATCGAGCAGATTTAAATGAAGAAATTAATATTTTGGAAAAGACTTATCGTGAAATAAATAGTAAGATTACCCAAAAACAAAATGAATTAAAAATTGAAGAAGTTAAAATGGGGAAGATGGATGTTAAGTTAGATAGTCTTTTACTTAGTTTAAATGAAAATTATAGTTTAACTTATGAAAAAGCTCGTGAAAAATATAGTTTAGATGTTGATTATGATACAGCTAAAATAACTGTTAGTAATTTGAAAGATAAAATTAGATCTTTAGGAGATGTTAATACTGGTAGTATTGCGGAGTATGATAGAATTAATGAACGTTATATGTTTTTAATTAATCAACGTAATGATTTAGAAGAATCAGTAACTAGTTTACTTAATGTTATTTCTGAAATGGATGAGATTATGAAAACAAGATTTACTGAAACTTTTGAACAAATAAAAAATGAGTTTAAAGTTGTCTTTAAAAAATTGTTTAAAGGTGGCGAAGGTATCTTAGAGTTAACTAATCCTGAAGATATATTAAATACAGGTATTGAAATATCAGCTGTTCCGCCAGGAAAGAAATTAAATTCGATTGCTTTATTATCAGGTGGGGAAAAAACACTTACAGCGATTGCGTTACTTTTCTCAATTTTAAATGTTAAACCAGTACCATTTGTTATCTTAGATGAAGTTGAAGCAGCATTAGATGAAGCAAATGTTGAGGCTTTTGGAAGATATTTGTTATCTTGTAAGGAACGCAGTCAATTTGTTATAATTACGCATAAAAAGAAAACAATGGAATATGCTGATGCTTTATATGGTGTAACAATGCAAGAGTCTGGTGTTTCAAAAATTGTTAGTGTTAAATTAGAAAATTAAAATATGATTATTTTTCTATTGTAATTGTTTAAAAGCAAAATGTCTCTTGATAATAACAAGTTCTTTATGATATAATTTTTATATATGTAAATAAGATAGGAAATGTTGTAAATGAGAGGTACTTTTAGTATTTTTGATAATAGAAAAAAGTATACTAAAAAATACTTTTTAATACTAATTAGCTTAATATTAATAGTTTCAGGCGTTATTGTATTTAACGCCTCTTTTTCAAATACTAATTTAGTTGAAGATATTACTCAAGATGAAGCAAAAGTTAATCCTAATTTTACTATTCAACAATACTTTTATTTTAATGAAATAGATTTATCAGATTCTAATTGTAATAGTTCTTCTCCACACCTACAGGTTGTTGATACTTCAAATGGTGGTAGTGGTACTAAAGGAGGCAATCTTCCAACGAATGGGCATGAAACTGCTAAATGTGTTTTGCTTGAAAAAGTTACGTCTGATACAAGGGCTTTAGTTAAAGGTGAAAAATATACAATAAAAACAAAGAAGATTTTAGTACCACTATTTGAAGATGAAAAAACTGATTATCAATCTAATCCTCGTATGAAATATATGGATCGTTTATATAATAATATAGAAGATTATAATCAGAATTATACTTTGACTGAAGTTTGGGTTTTAAAAGAGGGTAAAGAAAGTGAACAAGATAAAAATAGTACTAATCAAAATGATTGGTATATTTATAAGGTTCCAAAAACAAATGATGGTAGACATAATCCTGAAGCTATTTTGTTTACAAATAATCCAAATAATTCAAATATTACAAAAGAAGAAAATGGGACAATTAAGGAGGCTAGTTCATATACTATTTTAATAAAAGAAGATACAGTAATTCGTTTAGTTTATGATACTATTGAAACAAAAGAATATGAAAAAAGTGGAGTAAATTTCTATGATTACAATATTTCTGATGGTTATATATACACGACTAATAATCAAAAAGATCCTTTAAGTACATCAACACAAAGTAGAAATACCGGAACTACATATTATGCTTATACCAAAGAATCTGGTATAAATAGTAGTAGTAATTATAAAGGGTCAGGTGCTAAATATGCTTTTGGTAATAGTAATTCTGGAACAAACTTAGGTGATGTAAAAAATGGCAATAGTAATATCAATAGGTATAACAATGAAAATAAAATAAGTGGGTCATCGTATGGACTAGTTAAAAATAACAAATTAAATGAAGATGGCACACCAATATGGAATGATGGAATAGATGGTCCAGAACTTTTCGGTACTGGGACAGCTACTGGTAAAGTAAATTACGTTAATGATGAATTTAGTTTGATTTTTAATCGTAATGGAGGGACTTTTGTTCTTAGTGATGTTGTAAAAAATAGTAAGAATAATAATGAAGAAAAAAGATTAGAAGATTTAGAAAATTTTAAAATAACATATAGTACAACTGCAAAAACAATTTATTCAAATGAATTTTGGCCAATGGATTTAGCTGATTCATGGGGAGCAGATAACAATGATATGAAATTTGGTTCAAAAGCTGATAGGACAAAAAGAAGATATTTTGGAACAACAAATAATACTACATCGTATCTTCCAGAATCAGATTGTGAAGAAGATCATAATCCATACTTTGGTTTAGCATTTGAATCTGAATTTACTATTGATCCTGGTTATAATGCACCATTAGATTTCTTCTTTTTTGGTGATGATGACTTTTGGTTATTTCTTACAAAACCAAATGGTGATGTAGTACAAATTGCTGATATTGGTGGAGTTCATAGTTCAATTGGCCAATATGTAAATTTATGGGATTATATTGAAAAAATTCCATATACTAACAAAGATGGTGATGAAAATTCTTCATCTGGTACATACAAATTATCTTTCTTTTATACTGAACGTGGTGCTAGTGGTTCAACTCTTTATATGCGTTTTACTATTCCTCTTGATTCAGTAAAAACACAAGAACAAGAAACAAGTTCACTTATTATCGGTAAAGAAGTAAAAGGAATTGAACCAAATCCAAATGAACAATATGAATTTCAATTAAATTTTACTGAAAATGAAAATCAAGTAGAAGATTTATATTTATATGAAATATATAATAAAGATAGTAAAGAAGGTGCAATTTCAAGTGGAGTATATAATAGTAGTGGTGCAAAATTTAAATTAAGCAATAATCAATATTTGGTATTATATGGTGTACCAGATTCATTAAAATTTAAAGTTGAAGAGCTGACACGGACGTTAGAAGATGGGACTACTATAAAACCGAATATGAGTATATTGGTTAAAACAACACACCGAGAAGGATCTCATGGTCATGCCGATGATGAAAAAGAAGGTAATACGGTAGAATGTTTAGCTGGAGATGTCGATTATGTTCAATTCTTTAATTCCTATACTGGAATAGTAGTTAGTAAAGAAACATTTGGAACTAAATTAAAAGATCAGGAATTTGATTTTACCATTACTTTAAAAGATTCAACTATTACTGGTAAATATGGTGATATGGAATTTACTAATGGTATTGCTAATTTCAAATTAAAAAATGGTGAAACGAAAAAAGCTAGTAATTTACCTGACAATATTGAATATACAATTACTGAAGCTAATGATGGTGTTTTCAAAACTAAAACTAAACAAACTAGTGGTAAGACTGAATATGGTAAGATTGATGAAATCAACTTTTATAATTATTATGATTCAGATTTGAAAATAGAAAAGAGGGTTATTGGTAAAGGTCAAGATGATTATAACTTTAATATAAAGTTTGAAACTGATGAAAAAATTGCGGAAGAAAGTTACAATTATATTAAGTATAATAATGATGGAACAACAAGTGATGGAACTATTTCTAAAACTGGTGGTGAAATATCTTTAAAAGATGGTGAATATATTATAGTTAAAGACATTCCTGATTCAACAAAATATACAATTGAAGAACAAGAAGTTCAAACAAGTAAGACAACTTATTGTAAATCTAATATATCTTCACCTGTAACTATAGAAGAATCAAACATTTCTTGTTCTGAGACATCTGGCAAAAAGTTAGAATCAGAAATACTTGAAAATAATAATTATGTCAGATTTACTAATTACTATGGTGGTTTAAAAGTATCTAAAACAGTTATTGGCTCAGAGGCAGATAAAGATAAAGAATTTAAATTTACAGTAACCCTTTCTGATACAAGCATTACTGGTCAGTATGGTGAAATGGAATTTAAAAATGGTGTTGCTGAATTCAACTTAAAAGATGGTGGAACAATAGAAGCCAATTATCTACCAGAAAATATTCAATATACA
>CANQFI010000032.1 GCA_947598455.1 uncultured Bacilli bacterium
GAAGCCATAATAGTAAGTCGTAGTTCTGCATCAGGTAATGCTGTATTAATATTATCATTTACAAATAATACAGCTACTCCATACGATAATAATTCTCTTGTATATTTAATACTATCTAAAGTATTTCTTGAAAATCTTGATATTTCTTTGGTAATAATTAAATCAAACTTTCCTTTTTTAGCATCATCAATCATTCTCATAAAATTATCTCTTTTGATATCACTAGTTCCTGTAATCCCATCATCCACATAACCAGGTACATAAACCCAATTAGAATTATTCTTTATCATTTCTTCAAAATGTTCTTTTTGATTTTGTAATGATTTTTGTTGCTCTAAATGATTAGTTGAAACTCTTGCATAATCTGTAACTTTCAACTTAATATTAGTAAGAGAAACCCCTTTATTTAATTCTTGTCTTATCTTATATAAATCCATCTATTCATTTTCCATTTCTTTATATAAGTTATTTTCTACCCATTTATATACCTGATAAGATATTCTATTTTCTTCATATAATTCTTTATTTATCAAAAGAGCTATTTCTAAATAAATTCTATTATTCATATTCATCACTTAATTAAAAATATGAATAAAATTATTATTTAGTCCTTTCATTTTTATACTTTATGAGAACCTAATGCTACAAAACTAGAAAAAGAAGGATTAGGTTACGTTGTAGGAAGTATTGGTGAATTATCAGGTGAAATGCCATATACAGCATTCTATGCTCGTAAAAGTTTCATTGAAAAGAATGAAGAAACAATAAAAAAATTTAATAATGCCATTAATAAAGGTTTAGATTATGTAAAAACTCATAATGAAGAAGAAATAGCAGAAATAATCTTACCACAATTTCCAGACAATACTCTTAATGATATAAAAGTCATTGTTAAAAGATATAAAGATGCAGATTCATGGCTTAATAATACAACAATAAGTGAAGAATCATATAAAAACTTAGAGAATATAATGATAGATAATGATCTATTAGATGATTATGTATCTTTTAAAGATTTAGTAATTAATTTAAATGACTAAAATATTAGAAGTAAAAAATATAAGTAAAAAGTTTAATACTACTAAAGGAGAAATAGAAGCTATTAAAGATATTAGTTTTAGTGTTAATGAAGGAGAATTTATTGCCATAGTTGGAACATCTGGCTGTGGCAAAAGTACTCTTCTCTCTATTCTAGCTAATCTTACTAATCAAACAAGTGGAACAATCAAATATAATAAAAATAATCCAGTAATTGGTTATATGTTACAAGAAGATGCATTATTTGAACACATGAAAATAATAGATAATGTTTATTTAGGATTAAAAGTTCAACATAAATTAACTGAAGATAACAAACAATATGCTATTAATTTATTAAAAAAATATAATCTAGATAAATTTATGGATAAAAAACCAAGTGAATTATCTGGTGGCATGAAACAAAGAGTTGCTTGAATATTATAAAGACACAAATGGTAACAATAAAGTTATCATTTTTTTGCCTCAATTTTTATAAACATAAAAAAGGAAATTCAAAGTCTATACAGAATAATATAATTGAAAGGTTATAAACGTTTATAACTTTCTACACAAAATATGTTAGTAAAGGATAGCGAAAAAGAAAATAAAGAAACCGTTACAAATTGTAACGATTTGAAATTGAAATTCTTTGAAGGAGGAGTTAATTATGAATTAAGAAAAATATTATATTAACATTGTTGATATAGTAAGAGTTTTAACTGATAGTAAAAATTCTAGACACTATTGGAATGTATTAAAAGGTCGATTAAAAGATAAAGGAAATGAGTTGGTCACAATTTGTGACCAACTGAAATTGAAATCTTCTGATGGTAAATATTACAAAACTTATGTCGTAGATATTGAAGAAATGTTTAGAATCATTGAATCAATTCCAAGTAAAAATGCAGAGCCTATTAAACAATGGTTAGCTAGATTAGGAAAAGAGAGAATAGACGAAACATTTGATCCATCAATAGCAACCCAAAGAGCAATCGATCTATATTGCATTAAAGGCTATAATGAAGCATGGATTTCTAAAAGAATTAAAAACATTCAAGAGAGAAAAAGATTAACTGATATATGGAAAGAAGGCGGAATTGAAAGCAATTTAGGATATGCAATTCTTACTAACGAAATATATAAAAGTTGGTCTGGTATGACAGCTAATGAATATAAAAAATTTAAAGGTATTAGAAAAGAATCATTAAGAGATAATATGACTGATATAGAAGTTATCCTAGTTGATTTAGGAGAAATTGCTACTCGTGATATTGCAGAAAATGAACGTCCCCAAGTCCTTAAAGAAAATATGAAGATAGCTCATAAGGGTGGACAAGTTGCTAATGATGCAAAAAAATCTTATGAAAAAGCAACCAAAAAGAAAGCTATCTCAAATCAAAATTCTCTAAATTATCAATATATTAACAATTACAAACAAATTAGAAAAAAATAACTATAATTTTAACAAATCTATTAAAACCATCAACTACTAACGAAAAATATCAAATAACAGATATATAGTACTATTATTTTTTCTCCACAAAAAAAAACTGATAAATTCATTTTATCAGTTTTCTTATACTAATTTTTCTTTTTAATAACAATAAAGTAAACACCTGCTATTACTACTAATAT
This sequence comes from uncultured Bacilli bacterium, assembly GCA_947598455.1. The sequence continues at coordinate 2,656 of CANQFI010000032.1, forward strand.
TGCAATACCAGCAACAATAAAGCCAATTTTAGAACCTTTAGATTTAGAATCAGCATCTTCCTTATCTTCACTATCTTTATTATCTTTTTTATCGGTATCTTTCTTAGTATCATCAGTATCATTATTATTGTCATCATCAGTATTATCTGAATCAGTATCTTCTTCATCTTCATCATCTTTATTATCATCTGAAGAATTTACATCATCGTCATCATCAGTATTGTTATTTGTCCCACCTTGATTATTACCACTATTGTTGCTACTAGAATTATTTGATGAACCATTACTTGAACTTCCACTATTATGAGATCCATTATTATTCGTCTCATTATTTCCTGAAGATTCATTATTTTTAGATGAATCATTATCATCTTTTTTATCTTCAGCTTGAGTAGTTACTTTATAAGTAAACTGTTTATTTGCATCAAATTCTGGTGTAATTTTTTGTGATCTCCAAGTATTATCTAAAGTTGTTAAGGAATTACATTCTATTGTATAAGTAACATCATTATTAGAAGCCGCTTCAAATAAAATATTACCAAGTACTAATTCTTTATTTACATTTAATAAATTATGACTTGTTCCAACTCCACCAGTTGTTACTACAACATGAATAGTTTTATTTTTTTCATCATATGAAGTATTTGTTGTATAGTTATCTTTTTTAATACTACTATCTAAGCTAACTTCTTTAAATTTAACATTACCATTAACTTTTAATGTAATATCAAATCCTCCAACAAATCCATCTTCAAAATGTAATGAAGTTTTTATATTACCATTACTATTTTCGCTAAATACTAATTTAGTTGCAGCATTAACAGATGTAAGTGATATAAAAATACTTATTATAAATACTACAATTGTTGTTAAAATTTTCTTTTGCATTTATATCACCCCTGTTGATTTACGTCTGAACTTCCTATAGTCATAGATTGTAATTCTTCATAAGAAGGTAAACTAGTTATAGCTTTTGAAGTACTTGTAATTCTTTGACCACTATTTTCAATTGCATCATTTACTCTATATAAGTAAGCTCTAATACTAGTATGAGCATCAAGCATTTTTTGATATTCATCTTGAGTCATAACATATAACCAAGTTCCATCAGCTACACTATATACTGAATTATCTTCTTTATTTACCTCAGCAAATAATAAACCATATCCATCATAAATATTATTAACATTATCTTTATCAGCTAAAACAACTACATTAAGTGATGGAGTACCACGATAGCTACCTTTAATGATTACAGAACCAGCTTTTATTAAGCCTTTCTTACCTATTACATTGCCTTTTTCATCTATTTCGTCTTCAGTACATGCATTTTCACCTACTAAGTAGCAATAATCATCTGCTAATTTACCAATTGATATACCACTTTCACTAGTTTCGGAAATATCTATATTATCTCCAGGAGGAGCTATTACATCAATTTCAGCACCAGACAATTTAGTACTACCAACTGATTCAATCTTAACATAACCAATATTATCAAATGTCCATAATTGTGTTTCACTTGTAGTACCAGGTTTTTGGAAATAAATAGTAGTTTCTGGATCTTCAGCTGTTAAACTAAATTCACCATTTCTTGCTTCTGTCCAATCCTCACCATCAGAACTTACAGAAACTTTATATTTCTTAATAGTATTTATATCTAATTCTTCATTTTCAACTAAAGCACAATATTTAATACCACTAATAGACATAGAATTATTTAAATTAATAATTACATAAGCATTACCATTATCTGCTACTCTACTAGGTACTTGATTTTTATCATAAGTTAATGTTAGAACTTTATTTGTACCTTTAAATCCCGTATCAGTTTTACCATCAATTAAGTTATTAACACTTAATTCTGCATCATTTAAATCTTGATCTTCATAATCGATATCTTCACCTTCAGCTTGAACATTTGATGAAATTGTAAATGCATCTTTCTTAACACTACCATCATGACTAATTTTAACTTCTTCTAAAGTAACTTTATTTGTTTTATTTAAATAATAATCATAAGCTACAACTTCATAAGTATAAGCTCTATTATTTTCAGCACCAATGTTATCAACAAATTCATTAGTACCATTTTCAACAAATCCTATAGATACACCATTACGTAAAATTTCATAACCTAAGATTTTATCTTCATTAGAAGATACATTAAATTCTAATGTTACACGTTTTCCTTGACTATCAGCATCTTTAATACTGGCTGTTAAAATCTCATCACCTTCTGTTATTCCAGAATTATGAGTTAATTTATAACGTCTAGCTTTATCATTTAAATAATAAATTGCTTTTGTTTCTGGCTCTAAGTGTTTTTCATTACCATCATCACTATTAACAACATATTCACTTATTTCGGTTTTTAATTTATCTGAAGCAACTAATCCCCATGTTTTAAAGAATTCAGTTAAGTCTTTTTCAGCAGCCATTGAAGCAAATAGAATTGTTAATTCATCTCTTGTATAGCCGTTAGAATTATTATAATTTCTTGCAATTCTATTTATCTTAGCATAGATAGAATCAGTATCATCAAATGTCTTATTTTCATCATATGCTAAATGTAATTGCCAATACATTCCAAGTTGAACAAATACGTTTTGTGCTCTACCAATTGTGTGTGAAGTAACTTTATCATAAATCTTATCATAGCCTTGATTTTCTAGACGAGAATTATCTTTATCATTACTAGTTTGAGCAAGTAATGAATATACATTATTTGTTACTTCGGCAAATACAGTACTATTTAAATTGATTTGGTGACCAACTTCGTGGCTAATACCCCAACCAAAGTATCCAGTTCCATCTTCACTATTTTTCTTCCCTTGAACTAAACCAGGAACTGAATCATATTCAATACCAACATGATATCCACCAGCATACATAAATGCACCATCAAACATTTGCATGTAACGAATATTTATTCTTGCTTTAGGAGCCTTATCATTAGCCACATCAGTTGTATAGCTTAAACCTTTTTGACGATAGAATAAATCCATCATTTCATCAAAGGCTTCTAAAGATTCATATAATTGATTAACTTTATTTTCATCATTTTCACCTTTTAAGCCATTTTGAACTGCTACACTTGAAACAGAGAAAAGACCACGTTTTGTAACTAATTCAGTTGAACCTAATACACTAGACTTTGCATTAAAAGCAGTACCTTCATCAGAATATACTTTTGTCAAGTTAGCATTATAAGTAGTTAATTCTTCAATATATGCTCTAATAGCATCTTTCTTTTCTTGTTCGTCAGTTAAATCTGTAATATCAATCATTGGTATTTTAGTTCCACCACTTACACGAACTCGAACAGGATTATTTACATCTGGTGCCGCAGTATAACGAATATATACACTACCACCACGTTCTGCATCAGCTGATCCAATTGTTGGTACATCAATAACATTTAAACCAGATTTTAAAGCTACTGATTTTTTATTCCATGTACTAGCTTCAGCATGATATTGTGTAAATACTAGTTCTGCATTTACTTTTCCTTTACTACCTACATAGACATTTATAGTTTTATCAACACCAGGTCTTACAACAATACCTAATGGTTGATAATCACTTATTGTCATTGCAAATTTTAAATGATTATTATATGTATTAGAAATATTAGGATCTAATGTAATAACATCATCTATTTTTTCATCATTTAAAATCTTTTCTGCATAATCTAAATCTGCTTCTACACTAGCTTTATAAGGAGAATATTCCTCATGATCCATTGTATTAGCTCTTGTTCTTAAACTTGCAATTTTTGAAGCAGTTTCTTCTTTATCATATTTTAAAGTTAATCGTAAATCATCAGTAAATAAATCTGCTACATCATCAACTAATGAATCATATTCATATATTTTAATTTCACTAATTTGTACTAAATTCTGTGATGAAGAATTAGTAAGACCTAATTGAATAGCATTAGCTTCAATAGGATCTTTTAACTTTAATAAATAATATAAACGTCCATCATCATCTTTTTTAGCAGATATTACCCCAGAAACGACAGTTGCCTTATCTTTTGTTTTAGCTTCTGTAGTATTCCAATAATAAACTAATGTATCATTATATTGTTTTGAATCCTTATCATAAGTTCCTGCTTTAAAACTATATTTAAATTCATCTGGAACTGTAAATACTATTTCATCAATTTTATATGTACTATCAAATACTGTAGTTGGCATTTGATATTGATTATAATGACTACCAGCTGCCCATGTTTCTACACTCCAATAAGTTGAAGGATCATCATCATACATTGCAAACTTATTATCATTAGTCATTGTTCCTTTATCTAAGATAACATCTTCAATATGAACAGTTTTACCATTTTCTAATTTATCATTAATTAATTTATATTTAGGTACTTTAGCAGCTCCAACAGCATTTGTTGTACCCTTAACTAATGTATAACTATCACTTTCCCCAAGCTCATTAACACCAATAATATAAGCTTCATATTCCGTACCAGGTTTTAAACCTCTTAATTGATATGAACTATTATATATATCATCAATTACAACAAATTCATTTGCACCTACTTCACGATAATATAGCTTATAATACTTTGTATCATCCATCTTTTTCCAACTAAAATCTATTCCACCAAAAGTTCCTTTAGCTTCAACCATATCAACTTTTGGAGGTATTCTTGTTGCTTGTGGAGTTCCTTTATGAGCAGTACTCCAACCACTACGCCATTCTTGGTTAACAGATTGAACAAATATATTATAAGTTTCATAATTCTTTAAATCTTCAATCGTAAATGTTGTAAATGTAGTTTGGAATACTTTTCCACTTTCCATTTTTGGACCAACTATTTTAATTTCATATCCAGTTACATTTGGAACATCATTAAATGTAACAGTTAGTTGTTCACTTTTTGTATCATCTACATGAATATTTTGTGGAATATCAAAACCTTCTGGAGCTTTAGTTTCTACCTTTACATTATTTAAGAATTCTACTTTAGCAATATCAGCTAAATTATTATTAGTAGAAGTCTCAGTAATTTTTATTGTTACTTTTTTAACAGCAATTTGTTTTCCTAAATCAACTCTAATAGTTCCATCTGTTACTTCATCAGTGAAAAGATGAACACCACTAGGTACATCAATAATGCTATCGTCTCCAAATTGTTCTACTACCCCATCTTCTGTTAAAACTAATAAAGTTAATTTCTTTGGTGCATTTGCTCCAACACCAATTCTTACTTCACTCATTTTAACAGCTTCACCTGAATTTTGATTGCCTAAATCAAGGGCCAACGATACAGGATTTTCTTCTGATATTGGTTCACCACTAGTAGATTTTAATGATACAGTTTTATCTTCAACAAAAAGATTTCCTAAATCACTACCTTCTTCTAAAGATGTACCACTAGGTATTTCAAATGATACATTACTACTATCCATAATAACACTAGTATTTTCAATAGTAGCTGTACTAGAAGTACCATTAATAACCGCTGTAATATAGTTTAAATCTGCTATATCAACAACACCATCTAAATTTAAATCATAATTAGTTCCATTATTTTGAATTTCCCTAATCATTAATTCTTCATCAGTAACATCAACTTTATTATCATTATTAATATCACCTATTTCAAACATACCTTTTCCATCAGTAATACTTACTCTCTTAGAAAATTCAGTTAATTCAACATCTACACTATATGTAGCAAAATTTTTACCACTAAATTCTAAAGTATATTTCCCAATATCAAGTGAATATAAGTTGATACTATAATAAACAATATTTTCACTGACTACTTCTCCACCAATTACATAACCTTCATTATTACGTTTTGTAACTGTTGTACGAATACTTTGTGATTGAACTCCTTCATTATTCTTCATACTAAGAGTCGTTTCATAAGTTCCATCCGAAGTTACATCATTTAAATTTAATACTGCATTATTTTTCTTTTCTGCATCATAAATTGTTAAAGTAATATCAGTTTGTTGACGATTCCTAATTGGAAGAACAAAATGGGTTTCAACCTCAATATCTCCTTTAGGTACTATACCTGCTACAGTAAATTTTTCTGCAGTTTCACTACCTGTATTTGCTCCATCACCTTCTTGAGCGTTTACAACCATCATAACCAAAGGAGAAAAATTGTTAACAAGCATTGCTACTACTAGCAAAAACGATAACAATTTCGCAAAAATTTTCTTCATAACTCACCACCTTGGCTTCATTATATAGTATGAAATTCCTTTTATCAATAATAATTTTTCACTTTTATAAAAATTTTTATTAAAACATATATCAAAGCTAAATAATACCTTAATTTATTCTATTTTTTTTTAATGTTAAATATACTGATAATAAGGTGTAAACAAATAATAAAATACTATATATATAATAGTATATATAATAAGGAAAGAAAGGGTACTAAAATGACCTATAATATTATTGATATCATCGATAAAAATTTAACTAATACTAAATTAGAAGAAATAATCAATCATAAATTAGCTCAAATTATAAATATATTGGAATTTAATATAAATGAATAATAAATATTATAAAGTTGGTATATATATAAGATTATCTACTGAAGATAAAGATAAAATACATTTAACAGATGATAGTGAATCTATTAAAAATCAACGTCATCTTCTTCTTGATTATATAAATAATCATCCTGAATTTATTTTAATAGATGAATATTGTGATGAAGATTTATCAGGTGCTGGCACATATCGTCCCGCTTTTGAAAGATTAATTAATGATTGTCAAAATGGTAAATTAGATATTATTCTTTGTAAAAGTCAATCTCGCTTCTCCCGTGATATGGAAATTATTGAAAAGTATCTTCATAATAAATTTAAAGAATGGCATATAAGATTCATTAGTTTAGCTGATAACGCTGATACAGAAAATATTGGTAATAAAAAAGCTCGTCAAATAAATGGTCTAGTTAATGAATGGTATTTAGAAGATGTTTCTAATAATATTAGAAGTGCTTTTTTATCTAAAATGCAACATGGAGAATTTATTTCTCCTTTTGCATCTTATGGTTATGAAATATCAAAATATAATAATAATCAACTAGTTATTGATCATGAAGCCGCTTCTATTGTAAAACAAATTTATAATCTTTATCTTAAAGGTTTTGGATATACAGGTATAGCTAATTATCTTAATAATCATCAAATACCTAGTCCATCTTATTATAAATACCAAAAAGGTCTTAAATTAAATATTGTAAGTTCTAAGCCTCGTCATGAAATAAAATGGTCTTCTAATGCTATAAAAACTATTCTTACTAATGAATTATATATAGGTAATTTAATTCAAGGTAAAAGAACTACTATCAGTTATAAAAATCATAAAATAATAAAAAAATCTCCTCAAAAATGGATAAGATCACTAAACACTCATGAACCAATCATTACTAAAGAAATCTTTAATAAAGTTCAAATATCTATTAAGGAAAGAACTAAACCAATAAAAAGAACTAACTGTGTTCATTTATTTTCAGGTAAAGTATACTGCTTAGAATGTCATCATTTAATGCGTAAAAAAAGTTCTTCTTCTCACGACTATTTATTCTGTCCCCAATCATGTCCTAATAACTCATCTATTAGATATGATACTCTAGAAGAACTTATTTTATCTAAAATAAACAATTTATTAAAAACTTATTTTAATTCCCAACATTTAAATCATTTTCTAGAACTTACTAAATATAAAGATAGCATTAATGACTTATTAAAACAAAAAACTTCAATAGTTAATTCTTTAAATAATAGTGAAAAATATCTAAAAAGCTTATATGAAGACAAAGTAAATCATCTTATTTCACTTAAAAATTTTAATGATTTACTTACCATATATAATAATGAAATAAATATATACCAACATAAACTATCTACTATCAACCATAAAATATCTTCACATCATAAATCTTTTAATCAAGTTATTACTAAATATCAACAATTTAATAAATTAAATAAAATTATTATTGATGAATTTATATCTCAAATTTATATTGGTTCCATAAACTACTTAACTAATACAAGAGATATTAAAATAATTTGGAACCTTTAAAAAATTCAGCTTTTAGCTGAATTAAATACTTACAATTATACACATTATCATAAGTAAGAAAGTAATTATCTCTAAGATTATACAAAAAATAACCGAAAATGATACTCCTTCTCTATTTAAAGTAGTCACACTTATCGCAAAATTAAAAATTAAAAATAAAATAGAAAATATAGAAAGCTTTTCATCCATTAATCCCACTAAAACATTTAATAGATTATAAAGAGAAATTAAAATATTGGTTATTTTAATTCCTTTATTACTTTTAACTATATTCTCATTATAAACTTGATTTATGTTATTATTCATATCTTGATTATTATAATTATTAACTTGATTATATACAATAGACTGATTATTCATTTCACTACTATTATCCAAATTATTCATATTATCAATATTATTGTTCACTATATCACTCAATCTTTTTCACAATTTATAAAAATATTATAACAAAGATAAATATATCTATTTGTCTATTTTTAATGACTTTACAATTATTTTATGTCTTTACTACATTCAAACAGTTGCTTTAATCAGAACACTTGCTATAAAACCAGATATTCTCTTTCTTGATGAACCATTCTCAGCCTTAGATTTTCCAACCAGTTTAGAAGTAAGTAACGATGTTTATCGAATTATTAAAGAAGAAAACAAAACGGCTATTATGGTAACTCATGATATTAGTTCAGCTATTAGTATGGCAGATAAAGTAATCGTTTTAAGTAAAGGACCATCAACAATAAAAAAGATATATGATATTAAATTAGAAAAAAAAGATATACCAACTATTAACCGCCAAGATAATAATTTTAATTACTATTATGATCTAATATGGAAAGACTTAGATAAAATTGTCTAAAGAACAAGAATCTTTTCTAAAAAGATATAAAAAAAATAAAAGAATAATTCTTTTAATTCAAATTATCATTATTCTTACTTTCTTTCTTATATGGGAATTATTAAGTAGATATAATATAATTAATTCTTTTATTTTTAGTAGTCCAACTAAAGTAATTAAAACTATTTATAAACTATATCTTGAACATAATTTATTTAATCATATATGGGTTAGTGTTTATGAAACTATAATATCTTTTATTATAGGTTTAATAATAAGTATCATTCTTTCTATTCTACTCTATTTATATAATGGTTTTTACAAAGTAATGGATCCATTCTTAACATGTTTAAATTCACTACCTAAAGTAGCTTTAGGTCCTATGATTATCATTGTTGTAGGAGCTAGTACCAAAAGCATTATTGTTATGTCTATCTTAATTAATGTTATCGTAAGTACTATTGTAATTACTAATGGTTTTTATAACACTGATAAAATCAAATTAAAACTCATGAAATCATTTAAAGCTAATAAGTATCAAATATTAAAATATTTAGTAATTCCTAGTTCATATAAAACGATTATTTCATCATTCAAATTAGGGATAAGTATGAGCTTAATTGGTGTCGTAACTGGGGAATTTCTTGTAAGCCGTGCTGGTTTAGGTTACTTAATTATTTATGGTACTCAAGTCTTTAATTTAGATTTAGTAGTTAGTGGTATTTTACTTTTAATTATCATATCTTATATTCTTTATAAACTAGTAGAATTATTAGAGAAAAAATTATTAAGTTAGGGGTCCAAAGAAGTAAATATTTATTTACTTTTTTGTTGTCAATTAAATATATATTAAACAAGAATATAAAATTAGTATGATATAATTTACATAGTAGGTGGTTATATGAGTAAAACAAAGAAAGAGAAAGCTTTAGACAATAAATGTCCTAGTTGTAAAGCTCCTATATTTTTTGTTCCTAACTTAGGCAAATGGAAATGTGAATACTGTGGTAGCGAATTTACTCTAGAGGAAATACAAGCTAAAACAAATGCTGGTTCCAAAGAAAACAATGAAAACAATGAAGAAATTCCTAAATTAAAAGAAAAAAAAATAGAACAAGTACCAGAAGAAGATAATACTAATTATGTTTCTTATCATTGCGAAAACTGTGGTGCTGAAATAGTTGCTGATGAAGAAACAGCTGCAACTTTCTGTTTATATTGTGGTAATACAGCAATTTTAAAAAATAAATTATCTGGTAAATTTGCTCCTAATTATATAATCCCTTTTAAAGTAGAAAAAGAAAAAGCAGTTGAAGCTTTTAAAAATCTTTCTAAAGGTCGTCCATTCGTACCAAAAGATTTTAATAACGAAAATAATATTGAAAAAATAAAAGGTTTATATATCCCATTTTGGTTATTTGATATTACTGTTAATGGTAGTATAAATTGCGATGCGACAACCATAGAAACTTGGCGTGTAGGTGATCGCGTCTATACCAAAAAAAATATATACAAATTATATCGTACTGGAGCTATGAATTTTGAAAATATTCCTGCTGATGGTTCAACTAGATTTGATGATAAAATTATGAATTCCATTGAACCATTTAATTTTAAAGAATTAATACCTTATAATCATGCATATCTATCAGGTTTCTTTGCTGAAAAATACGATGTAGAAGCTGATGGTGTATCAAAAATTGCTGCTAATCGTGCCACAGAAACAGCTAAAGATACAATGTATAATGATAGTAAAGGATATTCAACCAAAATAATTACTGAAAACACTTTAGTTCCAACAGTAAATGAAAATAAATATGTTCTTCTTCCTGTCTGGATGGTAAATGTTAAATATAAAGACGAATATTATATATTTGCCATGAATGGTCAAACTGGTGAATTTATAGGTAATATTCCTATTGATAAAAATAAAGCTATTATTTATGGAATCCTTATTTTTATAGGTTCATTCCTTCTTATCATTATAATTAGTTTTATTTTATATATGATGGGGAGGTAATAAATAATGAAAAAATTAAAATTTATATTTTTAATATTTATATGTTTACTTGGAATTAATATATGTAATGCAAGTACTAATACTTATGAAAGATCTAAAGATAATTTACGTGTTAATAAAAAATGGGATATTAACAGTAATAATATAAATAATGTTTTAAATACTCCTAGTGTTGATGCTACAGAAAAAGTATATGATTTTGCTGACATCCTTACTGATGAAGAAGAACATGAATTAAAAAGTATGATAGATGAATTTATTGATCATACAGGTTTCGATATGGTTTTCGTTTCTGATAGTTTTTATTATTCAAATGATAGAGATAACGAAAATTATGCTGCTGATTTTTATGATTATAATGATTTTGGTATTGATAATGATTTATATAGTGGCATTATCTTATTTAGAAATGCTAATAATACTGATCCATATTATGGAGTTTACTTTTTTGGTAATGCCCAATTATATTATTCACAAGAAAGAGAAGACAATATTTTAGATGATATATATTATGATTTTAAAAATAAGTATTATCTTGATGGCTTAAAAACATTCTTTAGAGAAACAACACATTATTATGATGAAGGTATCCCATCTGAAATGAAAAATTACTATGTTGATGACATGGGTTACTTAAAGAAACACTACGTACCTCCAATTGTTATGGGAATTCTAGGTTCTGGTATTATAACAACTATAATATTAATTATTTTAGTAAATAAAAATAAAATGATTGCTCAAGAAACAAAAGCAAATGAATATTTAGACAGAAATAGTATTAATTATTCTATTCGTAAAGATAATTTTATCACATCACACACTACATCCTATGTTGTATCTTCAAGTAGTAGTAGTGGCGGTGGTGGCGGTGTTTCATCAGGTGGTTCATCTGGTGGTGGTCATTCCGGTGGTGGAAGACACGGCTAAAAAAAGTTCTCACAGAGAACTTTTTTATTTTTTCTTTTCTATAACAATTAATTTCTTTTTAGTATTTTTTCTATTTCTATTAATTTTCTTAATATTTTTT
>CANQFI010000033.1 GCA_947598455.1 uncultured Bacilli bacterium
TAATAATACTTTAAAATAACAAACTTGTAAATGTTTTTTAGTTTTTCAAAAAATTAGTATCTGTCAATTTACGTAAAGTTATAATACAAATAAAAAAAGCAGATTACTCTGCTTTTAGATCTTTTTTAGCTCTTTATGAACTTTGCTTTTTTCTTAAAGTATAACAATACCACTATAATAATTAAGCATAAGATCATAATACCAATAGATATAAATGAATTTGTGTCAGGATTAATAATTGGTCCTAATGATAATGTTTTAGAATATTTTATTGGATTAGCTTGTAAACCGATTAATGTTTGAGCACTCTTTGTTCCAGATGTTGCTTCATAAACATATACTTCATCTTCTAAGTAATTACCATTGATACTTATGCTCATTTCACTAGATTTTTTTGGTAAATTATCTATTTTTATAATATAAGTATTACTTCCATTATTTGATAAACTGCCTAAATCATAATTTGCTATTTCGCTATCATTAGCTAGAAGTGAAACTTTTAGTTTTTCTCCTTTGTTAATAGTACGATTAGTTTTAATTTTTAAATAATAATCATTATTTTCTTTTTCTATATAAGCATTTACGACATCAAGAGCAGCTTCAGATTCATTATTTTTATCATCTAAATTAATTAACCAATTATAAATAGCTTTTACATTATTACGAACTTCTTCATATTCTCCTGATTCATCATAAGTATCAAAGACTAAATCAGTATAAGAAATAGTTGTGTTAAAATATTCGCGACTAGTTGTCCAACCATATATATCAGTAATAAAATTAGGACTTGTATAGTAATATATAGCATCTGATATAGCTAAAATCATTTCACTTTCAGTAATTTTTTCAAATCTTGGATCATTGTTTTCTGGTGCTGTATAATATGTTACTCCATTAATTGTTTTTTTAACTATTGCACCATCTTTTACTAAAAGATCAATCATTTCATCTTTTGATATATAAGGGTAAGATTTTTTTAGAATATTAACTAACTGAGTTTGATTTTTGGTAATAAATGTTGATTCATATATTGGAATTCTTTTAAACTCAACGCCGCTTGCATAATCTACAAATGGATCTATGCAATATACAGGAACATAAGAACTATCTGATTTGTGCCATGGAAATTGATATTTTCTTGAAAAATTTGAAATAGTTAAATTTTCAAAATCTTTAGTTTTAACTAAATTGTGAATTATGGCATTACCATAGCCACTTGATGATTTACTGTTTTTGTTTTGGTGTTGGCTTTTTTGATAGCTTCCTACTCCACTTGGTGGTGAATAATAAAGACCATCATTTCTAAATTCCTCTTCGTCATTTGGATCTATTTCAATGTTTTCTTTTTTAATTACTTTTGTTTCATTAATATTTTTTTTAGTAGATGATAATCCTATTAATAAAGGCACATCTTCAGTATCACTAGATGATTCATAAACATAGACTTCATCAGTAGCATATTCACCAGTTAATTTAACTGTTACATCACTATCAAAAGTTGTTAAATTTGGAACGTCAACTGCATATAAATTATTATTAACATCAACAGCTTGAGAAATTTTTGCTGTAGTTAATGTTTCTTCTTTACTAATAGTTACATTTACATTATCAGTATCTGTAATTCGACGATTAGTTTCAACATATATAGTATAATGATCACCATTCTTTTTAGCTATTACATCATTTATTTTTAATTCATTATCAGTACCAACTAAACTATCAGGTTTTTTTAGATAATCTGAAATTGTTTTAACATTTAATTTTACTTCATTATATGTGCTTTTTGTTGTGTATGTATCAAAATTTATACCTGAGCTTTCAACTATGGTATTATTACCACGACGAGTTGTTATACTATATTGATTTTTAACAAAACCTGGATCCATTGTGTCAAATATTGCAATTTGCGTAGCTAACATAATTTCATCAACAGAAATTGTTTCAAATTTTGGAGTATTTACTTGTTGGAAAGCTCCTGGTGTACTTATGTAAATTTTGTCATTGATTGTTTTTTTAGCTACTACATTATCTTTAAGTAAAATATCAACCATTTCATCACGTGATACAAAAGGATATGTTCTTCTTATTATTTCAATAAGGGCTTTTTTCTTTTCTTCACTATCAATTTTTGTTGATTCGTTAATAGGTACTTTTTTATATTCAACATAGCTTTCAAACTCTTCCATTCTTGAGTCAAAGCAATCATATAAGCAGTAAGCAAGATCATACTTTGTTTCAAATTTAGACCATGGGACGGTATAATAATCTTTGAAATTCTTATGAGTTAATCCTTCGCCTTCTTCACCATTTAATAAAGTATATAAGACAACATTTTCTTGTTTTTTATCATATGGCCACATATGAATATATAAATCGAGTTTATGTTGACTCTTTTGATAATGATATGCGCGATCAGTAGAATCTGAATCCGGCATATAATATAGATTGTTGGCATGAACACCAACTAATGATATAAGTTCTAAAGCAAATATTAAAAATAGTAATAGAACTCTTCTTAATTTCATAAAGATCACCTTTAGTTTATTATTAGTTTGATTATACTTTATTTTGCAATACTAATCAAGAACAAAAGCAAAATAAATAATTGTAATTATTATTTTGCATTAGGAAACCTTACGATTTCTTTTCTTGTTTTTTTGAATTTTCCTCCTCTACAAGCCTAAATTCTGATGGTCGCCACTAAATAATCTTTTCAATCAATATCTATTTAATTGGTAAAAATTTTTTTCTAAGCCTTTTTTTACATTTTTGAAAACTTTTTTATAATATAAAAAACTACCATAACATGATGATAGTTATAAATTATTATTAAATTATTTTCCCTTTAGCACCTTTTGAACCCTTTACTCCATCATAAGTACTTAGAACATTGGATTCAAAACTTGTTACTTTCTTTTGAGATTGTTTGTATTCTTTAACTGCTCCCTTAATTAGTTCATCAAGTAACTTAGGATACTTTTTCCCTTTTGGAGTAAAGAAGAAGAAAGCTAAACAACCAGGAATTGTATTTGGTTCATTAACATAAACTTTTTTAGTTTTAGTATCAACTAAGAAGTCAAAACGAGTTACACCACTTAAATTTAAACATCTAAATGCTTCTTTAGAATATTCATAAATTTGATTTTCAATTTCTTTATCTAAGGTAGCAGGTATTTTAAAACCACTATTGCTTATCTTACCACCATTTTGATTTTTAGAACCGCTTTTTTTGCCAACACCACTCGCTAGGTATTTATCTTCAAAAGTTAAAAATTCATTATCAGTAAGCATTTCACCAATTAAAGAACATTCCATATCTTCATAGTTACCAACAACGGCACAATCGACTTCTTTTAAATTTTCGACCATTTTTTCAACTATTATCTTTTGATCATATTTAATAGCTTCTTCGATAGCTCTTGCGATTTCTTTTTCATTTTTAGCTACTTCAATACCAACACTACTGCCTAAACGGGCTGGTTTTACAATAACAGGATAACCTAATTCTTTAATGTCTTTTAAAATCTTATCTTCGCTTGTTTGATATTCAGTATCATAAAGCCAAAGATAATCAACAACAGGAATACCAGAAGATGCCATAACTTGTTTTTGAACAACTTTGTCTTGACCAACTGAAGCACCTAGCATACTTGAGCCAACATATGGAATACCTAAAGTTTCTAAGTAACCAGCTAATGAACCATCTTCGACTCCTTTACCATGAACAATTGGAAAAGCAACGTCAATTGTATTGATAACTCCTTTAAAGATTCCTCTTTTCTTTTGCAAAACAAATGAATTATCTCTTTTAGTTAAGGTGATTTCTTTAGCTACATAGCCAATATTATTTAAATCTTTATAAGTTGCCATATTTTTTAAGGCTTCTCCAGTGTACCAATTACGATCTTTGCCAATATAAATTGGTACTACTTCATATTTAGAAGAATCTATATAATTCATGGCTTGAACAGCTGTTATAATACTTACTTCATGTTCGACTGTCTCACCACCAAAAATTACTCCAACTTTTAACATTTATATCACTCCTTATTTCTCATTAAATAAATCTGGTAAGTCATTTTCTAATAATGCATAAGTTTCCCCGTCTTTAAGTTTCATCATTAATGGGAAAGCGTCCATAACATTATTTAAAACATGAATATGTTCATTAGGAAATTTTCCT
This sequence comes from uncultured Bacilli bacterium, assembly GCA_947598455.1. The sequence goes on from CANQFI010000033.1 coordinate 4,184, forward strand.
TTCATTAAACCATCATAGATGGGTTTAGTTTTTTCTTTACCGATTAAAATTACCTCATCAACTTTACTAGTACTTATTTCTAAACCAAATTCACGATTTACTTCATCTTCTTTAGCGCCAATTTCTATCATACCAGGGGTTACAATAATGTGTTTACCAGGCATCATACTTAAGACTTCTAAAGCCATTTTACAACCCATTGGATTTGAATTATAAGCATCATCAATTAAATTAATATCATAATATTTACTTATAGATAGGCGATGTTCAATAGGAGCAATCATTTTAACGGCTTTTTTCAAATCAGATATTTTCATACCTAAAGCTCTCCCAAGGGTTATACCACCTAAAATATTATAAATATTGTTGCGACCTAAAAGTTTGGTTTCAAATTCATGTTCTTTTTCATCATCTTTAAATTTTACTTTAAATTTAGTACCTTTATAGGTTAATTCTAAATCTTTGGCATAACAATCTACTTTATGATTATCAATACCAATCCATAAAATTTGACAATCGTTTTTTAAATGATAATTAAGTTGTTTTTCATCATCACCATTTAAAATACCAAGGCCATCAGAAGGTAATGACTCAATTAGTTCAAATTTTGTATGTTGAATAGCTTCTTCGGTACCAAAAGTTTCTAAGTGAGCTAAACCAATACGAGTTAAAATACCATATTTAGGCCTTACTAAATCGCAAAGTTCTTTGATTTCACCTGATTTACATGCCCCCATCTCTGCAATAAAATAATCATTATATTTATCTAAATAGTTATTGATCGTGATCATTAATCCAAATGGTGTATTATAGTTTTCGGGAGTTTTAAAAACATTATATTTAAAATTTAAGATATCATAAACAATATTTTTAGTACTTGTTTTGCCATAACTACCAGTGATGCCAATAACATCCATGTTAGTCATACTGGCTAATTTATCTTTAGCTTGTTTTTCAAAGTGAAGTCCGACTAGTTTTTCTAAAGGACGATTTAAGAAATTATCTAATATTAAAATAAAATAATTAATAAATGATAAGAATCCTAAAATTAAATAATAAATACTTTGATAATCTTCATCATATAATAAACAAATAATAAAGATTGGTATTAAATAAATAATAGAATTAGTAATAATTAATCTTTTTATACGAGCAGTATATTTTAAAGGAAGTTTAGTGGCTTCTTTCCTTCTTTCAGAAATAAAAACATATGTTAAAAAGAGATAGATTATGATAAAAAGATACGATGATAAACTATTTAGTGTTTCATTAATACTGGTTAGTATAAAAACTAAAAATAATAAGTTTAAATTTAAAAAGTTTTCTTTATAGTTTTTGATGATCCATTTAATGTAGCGATAACCACGATTATATCTGTTTTGTTGAAGCATATGAAGACTTTTGGTACTTATAATACTAATATGAATAAAATAAATTATAAGAGATATGATAAATAGTAAGTTCATACTTCCACTCCTTATTTAATAAATGATTTAATGATGGAATTAGTTTGTGTTAAACGTTCTAAGTAAGCATAATGAGTACAACCATTATAAACTGTTAAGCCACTATCAGGAATAAGACGTTCTAATTCATAAGCATCAGCGACCGGAACAGCTTCGTCTTTATCGCCCCAAATAATAAAAGTTGGACATTGAATTTTTTGGGCTGCTTCGGATAAATCAGTATTAACATGTTTAACTAAGATATCACGCATAATTGGTGAAGCATTTTTATAATCTGTTGAGCCGATATGTTTTTTCATTTTATCAGCTAAATTACTCATACCAGGAATTTTTTTAATATTCTTTAACATACGCATTTTTAATGATGGTTTTTTTATTTTAACTTTAAAAGGACTCGATAAAAGAATTAAACGATTTACAGGATATTTTGAAGCGTATAATAAACTTATTTTACCACCAAAAGAATGACCTATTAAATTAGGATTAGTTATCTTTAAATCATCTAATAGAGCTTTCAACATAGAAACATATTCATCTAGGGTCCAAGCTTCTTCTGGTTCATCAGAATCACCAAAGCCAGGTAAATCAAGAATAATAAGACGATGTGTATCAACAAAAGGCTTAGCAATTGGTTCCATCATTTCGATATTTTGTCCCCAACCATGAAGATAAACAATAGGACTTTTATCTTTTTGACCAAAATCTTTATAGTTGACTTTTACTCCTTTATATTTAAACATATAATCACCTTATTAATTTTTATGAATGTCTTTTTTTCTTTATACATTATATTTTATCACAGATATGAATAGTGTGTTTTATTTTAGCATATTTTGACAAATATTTTGACAAAATATGCTTGTTAAAGTTATTGCTTATAATTAATTATTCTCAAAATTTTTCATTTTCATTATACCAACTAAAAGAGCGAAAAAAACTATTTCAAAACCAATAATAAGTAAACAATTAGCAAGAATAACTTTAGGCATGAATAAAACTGGATTAAGATCACCAAATGATACACTTCCCCATTTTATGACAGACATAATACTAATTACAATACCGATTATTAAAAAGATTAAACCAGTAAATACAAAGCGATGGGTTTTAATATTGATTATTCTTTTAGTAAAACCATCTAATTCTAAGATTAAATGGACATTATAAGAATACAATTTGGCAAGAATAAAGAATCCACATAGTAAGATACCGATTATAACAAAGCTACTACTATATAGCATTGTATGAATACCAATACTATAGTTACTATTTAAATTTATTTGACCATTAATTAATAGTAATATACCGATTATACCAATAATCATTAGGAATATTCCAGGAACTAAAAATAACCATTTAGGTGAATTAATTAGTAAAAATCTTAAATGGCGATAACCATCACGAAAGGTATTTAAATGAGGTTTACAATTACGACCATCTTTTTTTAACGTTGTAGGAACTTGTGCAATTTTTAATTTATGAATTTCAGCTTTAACAACCATCTCACTAGCAAATTCCATACCAGGACATTGTAAATTTAATTCAAGAATTTTTTCTTTATTAAATCCTCTTAAGCCACAATGAAAATCTTTTATCTTGCTATTATATAATAAACGGCCTAAAAAAGATAAGACTGGATTACCAATATATTTATGCAAAAAAGGCATTGCTCCCTTTTCGATACCACCTTCAAAACGATTACCCATTACAAGTTCATATCCTTCTTTTAATTTAGCAACAAAAGCATCAAGATGAAGAAAATCATATGAATCATCACAATCACCCATTATTATGTATTTGCCATAAGATTCTTTAATTCCAGAAATTAAAGCACTACCATATCCTTTTATGGGAACATGAATAACACGAGCTTTATTTTTTTTAGCAATTTTAACTGAATTATCGGTACTGCCATTATCAGCAATTAACACTTCCCCTTTTATATTAGATTCTTTTAAATATCTTTGAGCTTTTTTGATACAGGTTTCAAGAGTTCTTTCTTCATTCAAGCAAGGCATTAAGATAGTTAATTCTACTTCTTTCATTACTTTTCTCCTTTTAATTTATCAATAATTAATTTTTTTCTTGTACCAATGTCATTAAAATCGCAACTTTGACAAAAACTATTATTATTGCGACCTTCTAACATATTACGGCGTACTTCAAGATATTTTTTATTATTAAATAAGGAGATAAGGTCATCTTGCATGACATTGCCTAAATTAGTTTTTTCTAAAGCATCACAACAACATATTAAAAGATTACCATCAGGATTTATATTAATATCACTAAAAGGTAAAACACAATAATCTTTAATAATTTTAGTACTCTTTTTATTAGGAGCTGAATTAGCACGATTACTTAATACTTCATCTGCATAACGCATATTAATTGTTACTTTAATATCAATTTTTTGTTTTTTGTATTCGTCATATATCTTTTTTATTGGAGGATTTAGCTTTAATGATTTACTATAGTTATTAATAATCATTTCGTCAACTAATTTATTATCAATAATATCTTTAAAAATTTTAGAAGTTAAAAGTTTACCATTCGTAAACATTTTCATATGACATAATGGAAGCTTTTCTCGAGCATATTGTAAACGACTAAAAATTTTTTTATCTAAAAGAATTTCATTATTAGCTAATAGCATAAGAGTCTTATCATAGTTTATCTTAACTAAATCATTGATTATCTTTTTGAATACTTTATCACTCATTTCTTTATATGGTCTTTTTTCGTCATGAATATTACAAGGACAAAAAGGACAAGTTCCATTACAACGATTGATTGTTTCAATGCTAATAAATAATGGTTCAAATTCATTTAAGTTTCTAGAATGAATATATTTTTTAATCATTTTATTAGAAGACTTTCTTTGAAATGTAAGATATAAGTTACTTGTAAATGTAGGAAATAGTTTACGAAGATAAAACCCAATCGCCCCACAAAAACTATATTTTTTTATTTTCATATAAAACCACCTACTTATATAGAAATTATAACATTTATCATTTTAGCTAACAATGTTTATTTTTGGAGTTTTTTTTAGTATACTTTTTTTAGGTGGTTAATATGAGTAGGAAACAAAAAATATTTTATTTAATTATTTTATTATTATTTATTGGAAGTGCTTTATATGTTGGATATCATCATGAGCCATGGGCAGATGAGGCACATGCCTGGTTAATAGCTAGAGATACAAGTCTTTATACTCTCTTTTTCAAATACTTACATACAGATGGTCATCCTGCTTTATGGCATTTAGTATTAAAAGTATTTATGGCATTTGGCGGGAGTTATAAATATTTTTTTGTGATACCTGTTATTTTTTCAAGTATTGGTGTAACAATTTTTCTTTTTAAATCAAATTTTCCATGGTATATAAAAATTCTATTTCCATTTAGTTATTTTGTCTTTTATCAATATACAATAGTAGCTAGAGGATATTGCTTATTGCTACCAATAATGGCGGCTATTGCGGCAATTTGGGATAAAAGACATGAAAAATGTTTTCTTTTTACTTTTTTATTAATACTTTTAACTAATACTGAAGCTTATACATATATATTAGCAGGATTCATATATGTAGCATATTTTTATGAATTTTTTACTAATAAAAAAATAGAAAAACGTAAAGAACATATAATATCTTTAATTATATTAACTATTTCTTTTATAGTAACATTTTTATATGTAGTACCGATTCCATCTAATACTTTTAAACCTATTGGATCTACTTATTATATTTCAGATTCTTTGATAACAAATTACCGAACACCATTCTATATTTCAACTATTTTAAGTTTTATAATAGTATTTTATTTATATTATTGCTATAAAAAAAGTGATAATTATAAGAATATTTATCAATTTATATTTTTTGTGTTACCTGTAATATTGTTTTATTCACTTAAATATTTAAATTTATGGCATTTAGGAATTATGACTTTAATATTAATGTTTTGCTTTTGGATTCATAAGATGGCAAGAAATAAATATGTATTATTTTTATTAGTATTTTCTTTTAGTGTTCAAACATATTATACTATTTCATCATCTATTTATGATATTAATAATGTTTTTTCTCCTGCTAAAGAAGCAGCAGATTTTTTAAGAAAATATCAAGATAATAAAATATATGGTTTAACTTTTAATGATGGAGCAATTAATCCATATTTTGATAAAAATATTTATCTTAATTGGGATAATGATATTAGTTTCTTCTATTGGAATACAAAAAATAAGTTTTATGATAATTTTATTACAGAGGAAAAAATGCTAGATAATAATATGGAAGTAGTTGTTAATTCAATTTTCTCACGAAGATTAGATGATGATTTATTAAAAGATAAATATAATATTTATGAATTTAAAGGTTATACTTATTTTCAAAATCATACGTTTGAAAATCAAACAATTAAAATATATGTTTTAAAAGAAATAGATAAAGATGTGAAATAATTATTACATCTTTTTTTAGTAACAAAAAAAGAGCTAATTTAAGCTCTACTTGAATACTTACCATCAAGGGTAGATACGATAATTTTTTCTCCTTCAGTAATAAATAATGGAACTTTAACAACGTAACCATTTTCTAAAACTGCGTCTTTTTGAGCATTATTAGTAGTATTACCTTTAACAGCTTCTGTTGTTTCGGCAACAATATATTCAACTTTTTCAGGTAAAGTTACACCGATAATTTCACCTTGATAAAAATCAATTTGAACTTCCATATTTTCTTTTAAGAATTTCTTTTCTTCAACTAATTTATCTTCAGTGATTTCAATTTGTTCATATGTTTCATTATCCATGAAAACATAACCTGTACCACTATTATATAAATAAGACATTTTCTTCTTATCAACGTGAGCTTTTTCAACTTTAACACTACTATTAATAGTTTCTTCAATAATAGTACCTGTTCTTAAGTTACGCATTTTAACTTTCATGAAAGCAGCACCTTTACCAGGTTTAACATGTTGAAAACTTTGTACTAAATATAGTTTACCATCATAAATGATAGTCATTCCATTTTTAATATCATTAATATTAATTAAGCCGTTCATTTTTTCACCCTCTTAACTATTTCTTTTCTTTATGAACAGTTGATTTATTACACCACTTACAAAATTTTTTGATTTCTAATTTATCTGTTGTATTCTTTTTGTTTTTTTGTGTAACATAGTTTTCATGTTTACATTCAGTACAAACTAGAGTAATATTAGGTCTATTTTCATTTTTTGCCATAGTACTGCCCTCCTTTTTTAATCCGTTCCTATTGTATCATATATTTTTTATTTTTCAAATACTAATTTACTTACTTCTTGAGAAATATAGCGATTTATTGGTGCAATATAACGTTCTTTATCATTATTATAGGAGATATTTGGACTCATTACGACAATTGTATACTTAGGATTGTCATAAGGAGCAAACATAGCATAAGTTTGATTAATAGTTGTCGTATCTTTGTTATAGACAACTTCAGCCGTACCAGTTTTACCAGCGGGTTTATAAGCTAAATTGGTATAACCTCTTCCTGTTCCTAAATATGTAACTTGGCGAAATCCTTCTTTAATACGAGGAAAATTAGAAGATACTTCATTTAATAATTTAGGTTCATAAGTATAAATTACTTTATCTTTATTTTTAACTTCTTTTAAATAGTGTAAGGCATAACGCTTACCATCGGTGGCAATAGTATTAATATAATTAGATAATTCTAGTGGTGTATAGGTATCATACTGACCAATACTTAAATTAAGTAACAAGTCGGGAGCAATGGTTTGACCTTTAATACCAGTTGATTCATTTTCTAAGTCGATACCTGTACTAGAACCTAAACCAAAGGAAGCAAAAACATTACGATAAGTATTAAAGTGTTCTTCAGTTACATTAAGTTTCATATTATATTTATAAGTGTTACCGGTTAATTTAATAGCTGTCATAAACTGATAATAATTGCTTGAAGTTTTTAAAGCAGTTATATCATCAATACGTCCTAATCTATTATATGAACATTTAAGAGGAACTTGATATAATTTAACACAGGAATCAGTAATCGTTTTACCAATATCAATTAAGTTATTTTGATAACCAACAGTATGGGAAGCACCCTTTACTACTGAGCCGACGGCAAAAGAAGAAGTTAAGATATTAGTAGTTACATCGTAATAATCATCTTTTATTTTATTAAGACCAGTACTAGCAATTATTTCACCAGTATGAGGATCACTTACAATAACATAAGAAGTATTAAAATACTTAGTATATTTATAGTTAGATGATTTAGCTAAATAGTTTTTAATTATTTCATTTATTTTAAGTTGTAAATCAATATCTATACTTAGAACAAGATCATTACCTTGTTTCGATGAACTAATTAAAGTTAAAGTATTATCATCATTTACTAAGTATTTAGCTTTTTCACCTTTTAAATATTCATCATATTCTTTTTCTAAGTAACTTAAACCAACGGTATCATTTAAAGAATAACCCAATTTTAAATAGTAATCTTTATTTTCTTTAGTAATATTCCCTACTTTGCCATATATATCATTTAATGTATCGTAAAGATAAATGCGTTCAGTTGTATATTCACAAGTAAGACCATTAATATTTTTTTCATTAACTATAGCACAGACTTGGTCAGAAACATTACTAGCAATAATCTTACTATCATAGTAATAACCATTATTGAGTAAGTAATACAAGTAAATTAATTGTTTTTCTTCTTTAGTATAGTTTAAATATTCATCTAAACGACTAAGTTTTAAGTTTTCTACTTCTTTGGTAGTTATTTTTCGTCTTTTAAATAAATCTTGTTCTTCGGGAGTTAACAAATCATCAGTATCATTATATTTTAAATAATAATTTTTTTGTTCTTCTAGAGAAGCTTCTTTAACGTCTTCTAAAATAGTTAAAAGAATTTCAGCAACATTTAAAGTATCTATATTATCTAAGTTATGATAAACAATGGTATTAATACCTTTATTATCGACTAAGACTTTACCATTACGATCAAGAATTCTTCCTCTTGGGGCGTTAAGACCATAGACAATTTTATTAGTAGCATTTAAATATTTTTCGTAATAGTAATCATGTTTGTAAAAATACAAATAGGAATAGCGAGATATGATAATCGCAGTTAAAAGAAAAATAATAACAAGATATATTTTTTTCATAAACTCACCCATTATTAGTATTAAAAAATATTAATTTATCATACAATATTTATAGGTGATTAGATGTTTGTTTTAATTGAAAGATATATAAATAATTTAACTATAAATGATTTAAATAACTTAGCAATTACAAAAGGTATTAATTTAAGTCCGGAAGAATTAGAATTTTCTTATGAATTTATTAAGAAGAATTGGCAAAGTGTTTTATCTAATCATGGGATTTTTGATGTAGATAAATATAAAGAACATTATAGTGAAGAAAATTTTATAAAAATTAAGAAATTAATTAAAGAATATTCTATTAAGTATAGTAATTATTTATAAAAAAATTAGAGCTTTTATATCGGCTCTAATTTTTATTTAGATGATTTTTAATATTTTTAATACGTTCTAATTCTTCTTTAATACCTTTTTCTTTACCAATGTTAGATGGATGATAGTATTTTTTATCTTTTAATTCATCAGGTAAACACTGCATATTTGTGATTTTGTTTTCAGTATTGTGCGCATACTGATAGTTAGCACCATAGCCTAGTTCGCTATCTAATTTAGTAACAGCATTACGTAAATCAAGAGGTACTTTAACATCAGCGGTAGCAATGGCGTCTTTCTTAACTGTTTCGTAGGCGGTATATAATGAGTTTGATTTGGGTGAAACACTTAAGTAAACAACAGCTTGAGCTAGATTAACATTGCATTCAGGCATACCATTATAATGAGCAGCTTCGTAAGCAGTGGTGGCTTGGACTAAGGCACTAGGATTAGCAAGACCAATATCTTCGGAAGCAAAACGAATTAGACGACGAGCAACATATAATGGGTCTTCACCTGCTTCTAACATACGAGCGAGATAATATAAGGCGGCATCAGGGTCACTATTACGCATTGATTTATGTAAGGCGGAAATTAAGTTATAGTGTTCTTCCCCTTTTTTATCATATAAGAAAGTTTTTTTATTAACCATTTTAGAAATTAAAGATTTAGTTATTTCTTTTTTATTTGCTTTGGTTGGAGTAACATTTAAAATATTTTCTAAAGTATTTAAGGCATTTCTAGCATCACCATTACTTAGAGTGGCAATAGCAGTTAGGGCATCATCTTTAATAGATATTTTTATTTTGGAATTTTCATTTTCTTTAGCAAGAGCATTAGTTATAACTTTTTTTATGTCTTCTTCGGATAAACTATTTAGAACGTAGACTTTAGTTCTGGAAAGTAAGGCACTATTAACTTCGAATGATGGGTTTTCAGTTGTTGCACCAATTAAGATGATATCACCATTTTCAACATATGGAAGGAAAGCATCTTGTTGAGCTTTATTGAAGCGATGAATTTCATCTACAAAGAGAATTGTTCTACGACCACTGGCTTTATTAAATTCAGCTTCGGTAATGATTTCTTTGATATCTTTGACGCCAGCAGTAACGGCACTAAGTTGTTTAAAGACCGAATTAGTTTTATTAGCAATTATTTTAGCTAAGGTAGTTTTACCAACACCAGGAGGACCCCAAAAAATCATTGAAGTAACTAAATCATTTTCAATCATTTCACGTAAGGGAGAGTTAGGTCCTACTACCTCTTCTTGACCAATAAAGTCATCTAAAGATTGAGGACGCATTTTCTCAGCTAAAGGTTTATATACATCATTTTCTAATTCACTAAATAAGTTTTCCATAAATATCACCTTTGATTAATGTTATTATATCATAATACATTTGTTTGTGTACATAAATATGATAAAAGAAGTAATTTCTTACTTCTTGTAATAAGCTC
>CANQFI010000034.1 GCA_947598455.1 uncultured Bacilli bacterium
GCATAGATATTACCTAAACCAGATATAATAGTCTGATCAAGTAACAAAGTTTTCATCGGTAATTTTCTTTTATGAAAATTATCATATAAATACTCTTTTGTTAATTTAGCATCTATTGGTTCAATACCTTGTTTATGAACTCCTTCTACTGTTTCTAAATTTTCTTTCAAAACCAAATTCATTCGTCCAAATTTTCTTGTATCATGATATCTTAAATCTGTACCATCTTCAAATTCAAAGATTACATGTTCATGTTTATTTATCTCTTCATTATGGTCTTTAATAAAGTATTTACCTTCCATTCTTAAATGACTACAAAGATAATATGGTCCAATTTCAAATATTAACCATTTACCTCTTCTTAAGATATCACTAAATTCTAAACCAATTAAATTATTTTTAAACTCTGTAATATCTGATTCAATCATTCTTTCATATAAGACATTAACGCTTTTTATTTTTTTTCTTAGTATTTTTTTTCTTAGTGTTTGTCTTACTGTTTCCACTTCCGCTATTTCTGGCATCTAACTTCTTACTCCTTACTTTGGCTTTTCTTACTACAGTCTTCTTAACTAAATTAACTCTTACCATATCACTTATTTTAAGAAGATAATCTTGAATATTTAATACTAAAGTATTAACATCTATCATACTAACACTATCTTTTAAAATAATATTAAGATGTGCATAATTAAATCCTCCAAATGAAGTCATTTCTAATTTTTCAACACTTTTAATTTCTTTATTCTTTTCTATTTCTGTTACATAATTACTAACATCTAAATTATTTTTATCTTCTAAATATTTAAAACTATTAACTATTATTTTTATTCCTTTGTAAATAACTAATAAAGAAATAATAATCATTCCTAAGATATCACCATATTTAAATATCTTAATCCATTTACCTAATTTAGTTAAAATTAAAGCTCCTAAAACTACTCCATAGTTTACAAAATCTATACTACTATTTATTTTACCTATTAGTAGCAATCCTTCTTTCTTTTGATAACTAATATTAGTTGTAAAACATGATGTTATATATCTTACTATTACTACTAATAATACAAATATAATAATTAACCAACTTGTCTTTTTTATTTCATTAACTAAACCATAATATATTAAAAATAAACAAGCTAAAATAAGTATAAATCCTATTAAAGAACTAATAATTCCTTTATATTTTTTATTATCACTCTTTTTATATAAGAATAAACTAACAAGAATTATTCCTATTTCTAAAATCATACTTGCTAACATTGTATAAGAATGACATAAAATACCACCAATTAATTTAATAATTAAAATAATTAAATCAACAATTATTATTTTTTTTACATCTTTCATATACTCCCCCTACTTAGCTTCATACCAATCTGTTCCATAATCACTGCTCACTTTAAATGGTACATCTAGTTTAACACAATTTTCCATATTTCTTTTTACTAATTCTTCTAAAATATCTTTTTCTTCTTCAACCACATCAAATATTAATTCATCATGAACTTGTAATAACATTTTCGATTTTAATTTTTTCTCTTGCATTTCTCCAAATATTTTAACCATTGCAATTTTCATAATATCTGCTGAAGTTCCTTGAATAGGTGTATTAAGAGCTATTCTTTCACCACTTTGTCTAACCATATAATTTTTATTATTAAGTTCATCAATAACTCTTTTTCGATTAAATAATGTCTTAACATAACCATCCTTATAAGCCTGTGCAACTATATCATCCATATATTTTTTTACCCCTGGATATAGTTCATAATATTTATTAATAAAGGCTTTAGCTTCTTTCGCACTTATTTCTAAGTTTTCTCCTAAACCAAAACCACTTATTCCATAAACTATACCAAAAATAACTGCTTTAGCTGTCTTTCTTTGATTCTTTGTTACTTCTTCTATTGGAATACCATACATATCAGCAGCTACTCTTGTATGAATATCTTCATCATTTATAAATGCCTGTTGTAATTCCTTAGAACCACTAACATGTGCCAATACTCTAAGTTCCATTTGGGAATAATCAGCACTTAAAAATAAATCATTTACAGGTAGAAAAGCTTTTCTAATTTTTTTGCCTTCATCATCTCTAGCTGGAATATTTTGTAAATTAGGTTCTACTGAAGATAATCTTCCCGTTCTAGTTAAATTCTGTTTATATATTGTATGTATTTTTCCATCTTCTTTAATAAAATTAGCTAATCCTCCTAAATAAGTACTTTTTATTTTAGTTAAAGCACGATAATCTAATAATTTTTTTATAATTGGATGATAATCAACTAATTTATTCAAAACACTAACATCTGTTTTATATCCACTAGGTATCTTTTTGGCAAAAGGCAACTTTAATTTTTCAAATAAAATTACTCCTAATTGTTTAGGACTTCCAACATTAAATTCTTCTCCAGCATCCTCAATAATAGCTTTTTCTAATTCTTTAATGCGTCCTTCCATTTCTTCATTCATTTTACTTAAAATACCAGCATCTACCCTAACTCCATCATATTCCATATTGGCTAATACCGTTATTAAAGGCATTTCAATTTCTTCATATAACTCTAACATTTCTTCTTTTTTTAGATTTGCTAAATATTCATCTTTAATATCATATATAAATCTTGCTTTTAAAACAATATCTTTTTTATCAAAACCATTTTTTAAGCTTTGTGAGTAAAAATTAACTTGCGATCCCTTACTATTCATCAAATAAGCTATATCATCTTTAATATTTATATTAAGTAAATAAGCTGCAATCATTATATCTGAACTAGCTTTAATTTCATGTCCTTCTTTTTTTAGTAACACAATATTTTTCTTTTGATCAAATGTCGTAATATTTTTATTTTTTAATAATTCAATAGTATCATCCAAAACTACATTATTAATAAAATAGTTATTTTTACTATCACAAACAGCTATTCCTATAATATTCCCATTATGATAATTTTCAGCATCACATTCAATATATAAAGATATATCATTTTCTAAATCTTTTAAATCATCAACACTATTAACATTCTTATATTTTATTTCATTTTCTACTGGTTTTGAGCCTTCAACATTCTTTTTAATTAATGAAAAGAATTCTAAGTTTTCATATATATTATTTAAACTAACAAAATCAGGTCCTTTATAGACAATTTTATCTAATTTAACGTTTAAAGGTACATCACGATAAATTGTTGCTATTTCTTTACTTATAAATGCACTTTCTTTATCAGCAATTAATTTTTCCTGCATTTTCCCTTTTATTTCATCAATATGATCATAAATATCTTCTATTGTCTCATATGTTTTTAAAAGATTAATTGCTGTTTTATCACCAATTCCCTTTACTCCTGGTATATTATCTGATGAATCACCAGCTAATGCTTTGTAATCGATTATTCTAATTGGTTCAAATCCCCAATCTTCTTTAAAAGTTTTTGGATTATATCTTATATAATCTTTTTGCTTTAACAATTTTACATCAACAACATCACTAATCAATTGTAATAAATCTTTATCTGAAGAAATAATTGTTGCATCATACTCTGGATCTTCTTCACACATTTTAGCAAATGTACCAATTATATCATCAGCTTCATAAGGTTCTAACTCAAAATAAGGAATTCCCATTGCCTTTAAAATATCTCTAGCTATCGGCATTTGCATTTTTAATTCTTGAGGTGTTTCCGCTCTTCCTTCTTTATAAGTTTCATATTTTTGTTTACGAAAATTTTTTCCTATATCAAAAGCAACTGCAATATATTCTGGTTTTTCTTCATGAATAATTTTATTCATCATTTGACAAAAACCAAATAAAGCATTTGTTGGAAATCCTTTACTATTTTTCATAACATTACCTGTATAAGCTGTAGCATAATAACTTCTAAACATTAAATTATTACCATCTACTAGAATTACTTTTTTCATTAATATCACCTGTTTATTATTATACCAAAAATCTCTCTTATTTCATTGCCTTTTTTCAAAAAAAGCATAAAATTTCCAACAAAAAAGCATCTTTATTAGATCCTTTCTTATTTTTGACAATTTTTAATAAATTCTTTAAATAAATTATTAAATTGTGGAAGAATTTCGGGATGAAACTGAACTCCAACAATAAAGTTATCATCTTTAACATATTCAATTCCTTCAATTAAATTATCTTCTGCTTTAATACTTACTATAAACATAGAACCAACTTCCGTAACAGTATTACGATGAACACTATTAACATTCATTTTTTCTTTTTTAAATATTTCATATAACTTAGAATTCTTATCTACAATAACCTTATGAGCTAAAGAATCATTATTATTTCTTAATAATTCAATCGGCCAATGATTTACTTTACTATCTATTTTTTTTATTATTCTTTTCTCTTTATCTAAATTAACTGAATACATAGCTAAAGTTTGCATTCCTAAACATATTCCTAATATTGGTTTTTTATTTTTTACAAAATAATCTATTACTTCAAAATTAACTGGTCTTACTCTTTCTCCACCCGGTAAAATTAAACCATCACACATTTCTAAAGATTCAATAATTATTTTTTCATCATAAAAAGGAATAAGTAAAGGAATTGCTCCATTTTCATATACCTTTTTAATATAATTATTCCCATATCGATATGTATCTTTAAAAGTATCATCAGTTACCATATAATTACTAGTAGCTAAAATACCTATAACCGCTTTTTTATTTTTCATTGTTTTTTAACTCCTATCAAGTATCCTAATTATAACATAAAAATATAGATTATTTTTTTAATATATGTTATTATTTATAATAGGAAAGAGGTTAAAAATAATGAAAAAATTTGATGTAAAAAAACTATTAGTATTTATTTTAATTATCGCTGTCTTAATTATCGCTGGTTTCTTTATTTTTAAAATGGTAAATAAAGAGAATTTATCTAACGAAGACAAACAAAATGTTGAAAATTCTGTAATCACTTATTTCTTAAATTTAACAAATGGTTACTCAACAATATATGGTGGCCTTGATGTTCTATATTCATATGATAAAACAAGTCTTGGTGACTTAAAAGAACAAGAAATTATTTTCACAGCTGTAAATTATCTTGAAAAAAGTGAAATTAATTATTCAATTAGTGCTGATTATATGTCTGGTTTAAAAGAGTCAGGAAAGTACAAAGATTTAAATAATTATCGTATTTATAAAGGAGAAAGTGTAAGACAAGCTGTTAAAGATTTATTTGGACTTGATAGTATTCCAAGTAACCCAACACCTGTTAACTTCCTATATAATATATCTTACGATTCAAATTATGATTGTTATTTAATATCTGAAAATAACATTGAAAATAATAATACGAATGAAGCTACCATGGATTTTTCTATTATCAGTACTGAAAAGAAAGAAGATAAATTAGAAACTATCGTTGCTATTGCTTATGTTTATAATGATAATGGTAATATAATGTATTTAAAAGATGCTGAAGGAACAAGCATCGTTGCTGAAAACTTAGATAAGAAAGAATTCCCTAAAGATAAAATTGATGAATTTACTAAATACAAATTTACATTAAAAGAAAATTCTGACAAAAAATATGTTTTTGAAAGTGTTGAAAAAATAAATTAAGGTTTTATAAAAAACCTTTTTTTATTAGAAAAAAGCTTTATAAAAAATCTCTTACGCTAAACTCATATTGCCGTATTGTATACAACCCTACAATTAGTACAAAAACTAGCCCCCCCCGAATTAGATGAATTATTAACTTTATTATTAGTAGCATAGGAAGTTTTATTTAATACATAACTACAATTTGCACATATCGTTACTCATCTACTTGTCTTTCATAAAAAAAATCAGTTAAAATAAACTTAACTGATTACTTTCTGATAAATTATCTAAACACCCTAAGGCTTTTAATTTTTCCATTGAACTTGTATTTACTTTACCTCTATCTCTTAAGTCTTCCATTGAAATAAATGGTCCACCTTCTCTAGCTTTAACAATTGCTTCAGCAACGTTATCACCAAGTCCATCTAAAGCTCTAAATGGAATTATTAAACCTTTTTGATCTTCGGTAATAACAAATTTCTTACCATCACTTTTATCAACATCAATATTTTTGAAATAGAAACCTCTTAAACACATTTCCAAACAAATACATAAAGTTTCACGTGTATCTATTTCTTTATTACTAGCATTATTTCCTTTCGCATCTATTTCATCTATTTTATCTCTAATCGCATCTGTCCCTTTAATCATTGATTCAATATCAAATTGATCTCTTCTTATAGAAAGATATGCACAATAATACCATAAAGGATGATGAACTTTAAACCAAGCTATTCTAAATGCTGATGTAACATAAGCTGTTGCATGAGCTTTTGGAAACATATATTTTATTTTACGACAAGATTCAATATACCATTCTGGGATATTTGCTTCTCTCATTGCAGCAGCATGTTCAGCCCACGTAGCTGGATCTTTAGATGCTTTTCCTTTACGAACAAATTCCATTATTTTAAATGCTTTAGCAGGTTTCATTCCCCATGCTATTAAGTTAACCATAATATCATCACGACAACCAATAACATTTCTAAAAGGTACTTCAATAATTCCTTCAGCATTTGGTGTACATAAATCTCGTGCATTACCAAGCCATACATCAGTACCATGTGATAAGCCAGATATTTTAATAAGTTCAGCAAATGTTGTTGGTTTAGTTTCTTCAAGCATTCCAAGTAAGAATGATGTTCCAAATTCTGGAACTCCTAAAGTTCCAGTTGGACAATATTTACGTCCATCTTTATCCGTTAATCCTCTTAATTGATATCTATCAACTCCAA
The DNA here is from genome assembly GCA_947598455.1 of uncultured Bacilli bacterium. The sequence continues at coordinate 6,819 of CANQFI010000034.1, forward strand.
GTATTTCTGGACCAGTAAAGATTTTCATCGTATCTAAATCCCCTAAGTCAATCTTAGTTACATCTATTCCTGATATATCTTGTAACATTCTAAGAACTGTTGGATCATCGTGTCCTAGTATATCAAGTTTTAATAAATCGGCATCAATAGCATGGTAATCAAAGTGTGTTGTACGCCATGCACTATTTGGATCATCAGCAGGATATTGAAATGGTGTAAAATCCCAAACATCTTTATAACCAGGAACAACTACAATACCTCCTGGATGTTGACCAGTGGTTCTTTTAACTCCTGTACATCCAACACTAATTCTTTCAACTTCCGGTATTCTTACAAATGACTTTATTATTCCTTTTTTCTTTAATTCATCTTTACTTGTAATTGGCATTCCATAACTATTAGCTTCTATTTTTAAAATATTATATAAACTTTCTTCATAAAAACCTTGTACATATCCAAAAGCTGTTTTATCGGCAACAGTACCAATTGTTCCCGCACGATAAACATTATCAGTACCAAATAATACTTTAGTATATTCGTGGGCCGAAGCTTGATTATCCCCTGAGAAGTTTAAATCAATATCTGGAACTTTATCAGCATTAAATCCTAAGAATGTTGCAAATGGCATATCATTACCTTCATGAATCATATCTGCTCCACATTCTGGACATTTTTTAGCCGGTAAATCAAAACCTGATGGATAATCATCAACATAAGCTTTACCATTTTCATCTTTAAATTCAGAATGACAACATTTTGGACAATAATAGTGTGCTGGAAGGCCATTACATTCTGTAATTCCCATCATACTAGCTACAAATGACGAACCAACTGAACCACGAGATCCAACTAAGTAACCATCATCATTAGAATGTTTAACTAATTTTTGCGCAATTAAATAAATAACATCGAATCCTCCACCAATAATACCACCAAGAGATGCTTTAGCCTGTTCTGTTGCTTCTTCATCACTTATTTCCGTCTCAGCTTCCCTTTTTATCTTATCACTCATTAATTTAACAACCCCGTCATATCCACTCATAATAACATTATGAACTTCTGCAGAAAAAATTTGATCTTTTTCTTCATCACTCATTTCCGGATGTTCTAAAGCAATCTTTTCTGTAACTAAGCCCATTATTTTATCTCCATAAAACTCTTGAGCAATTCTCTCTTCAATATTTCTTGGTAATGGATCACCATACATACTATGCGCCTTTTCAAATACCATATCACGACAAGTTTCTTGAGAGTGTTCAATAATTGGTGAATAAGGTTTATCAGGATAAACAACAACTTCTATTTCCTCTAACATATCAATAATTTTATTTGGATTAGTAATAACAATTTCTTTAATAAGTTCTTCATCATTCAAAAATGCAAACTCATCTAACATTTCTCTAGTTGTTCTAAAATATTGATTGGGAATATGTCCAGGTAAAGCTATTTCTGAATCATTATAACTAGCTTTTAAAGTATACGCCTCATCACTTTCTTTAATAATACCAGCAACCATTAACTTTCTTAAAGCCGCAGAAACAGCTTTCAACTTTTCAGATTCTCCTTCTTTTCCCTTAAATGATTCTTCTTCTGGTATTCCTTTCGAAACTGCATAAATAGTTGCAATATTAATAGCTGTTATTGGAATTTTACCAATCTTCTTCAAAATATAAATATATTTTAATACTTTCTCTTCAACTAAATTTAAAGTAACTCCTTGAGTACTACATTTTGCTAAAACATTCTTAATATTTTCATCATTAGTATTACGTTTAGCACTACCTTGTAAATATCTAGCAAGAGGATGTCTTCCTTTACCAGGAACATTTTGATTAACAATTATTTCACGATATAAACGATCTTCCTTATTTATATTATGAACATCACCTGTTGCCACAATTAATTTACCTGCTTTTTTAGCACATCTAATTATTTTTTCAATACAATAATATAAATGTTCCATATTATTAATATCATGTCCTCTAAGTAAGTGAGAATAATTTTCTGGTGGTTGCACTTCTATATAATCATAAAATTGCATTGCTTCTATTAAATCTTCTTCACTTCTCGTTTCAGCAATATAAAATATTTCTCCATTTAAACAAGCACTACCTACTAGTAAACCTTCTCTATTTTCTTCAATTAATTTTCGTGGAATTCTCGCATTTCTTTGTAAGAAATTAGTATTAGCATAACTAACTATTTTAAATAAGTTTTTAAGTCCAACTTTATCTTTAGCAATAAAAGTAACATGTTTCATATTATCATACATATTAGCAATATGTTCTGTATAAGTCTTTCCTGGTATATTTTCATACATTTGCACCCAATCTTCATGACACCAAGGAAATTTAAAACGATATTCTTTATTACCATATTTTTCAAATGGATAACCTAAGTTATCATCAACTTTTTCATCTTCTTCTGGCTTAAATACATAATTTTTTATTGTTGATAATTCACCAATATGGTCTAACATTTTAGGATTATTTTTAAAAGCTGTTTCTTCTAGTAAACCTAAATTATTTAAATCACTAATCTTTTTAATTCCTTTTATTTGACTTAACATCTTATTAAAGATATAAGCTGTATTTTCAGAGTCGACATCAGCTCCATGGTGTTGTCCAACATAGACAACAATTGTTAATACTTTTTCTCCAAAATCATCCATATATTTAATCTCAATATCATTTTCCGCAGGATGAAGTTTTACTTGTGGTTCAAAATCTATTAAATTAACTCCATCAGCTACTTCGATTTGTAAATCTATATTTTCTGTTTTAGATGCCTTATGTAAAGTCTCTAAATGGTATACATTACGATATTTTTTAACTCTTTCTTCTGTTGTTACATCAACATCATAATATTCTTGTTTTTCTACTTTCAAAACATCTTCACCATCAACTAAGATCTTTTTAAATGACTCCCCAATTTCAGAATCAATAATAGTTCCATTAACTCCTGTCTCATTTACATTTTCATCATCTTCATCATCAGCTTCTCCTGTATCAATACCATAAAATTTACCTAAAGCTTTTAAACTATGTTTCTTCAAATCTCTATTAATTACTCTTGATAACATTAATGTATCAATAATGGGATTTTCTAACTTACCTAAATCATATTTATAATAAGCCATATCAATCATATTTTTATCAAATCGAGCATTATGTGCTACTAATGGTAAAGAACCTATCCATTCTTTAAATCTTTTAACTACATTTTCTTCGTTATCAGCATCTTTTACATCATCATCAGATATATCTGTTACTCGTGTTATCTGTTCATCTATATGATGTCCAGGATTAATAAGTTCATCAAAACGATCTACTACTTCACCATTATGAATCTTAACTCCACCAACTTCGATTAATGAATCTCCTAAACCTGGATTAAATCCTGTTGTTTCTGTATCGAATACGACATATGTATTTCCTTCAATATCATCATCACTAGCATTAAAACAAACATTTAAATATGATTCACACATCTCAAGTTCCGTACCATATCCTGCTTTAAAGAATTGTAAATTTTTCTTTTCTTCTTCAGCTTGGGCAATCATTTTTTCCATTTCGGCAATTCCCTCTTCATTGCCACTATCTTTAATTTCTTCTAAACTAGCCTTTAGTTCATCAATCTTTGCTTGGGCTTTCTTTTTTAACCCTTTATTAAATGATGTAACTTCTCCAAAAACATGTGGAAAAGACTGACAACAATCATGATCAGTAATAGCTATTCCTCTATGTCCCCACTCCATAGCTTGTTTAACAAGTTTTACTTCATCACATACTCCATCCATCTGACTCATCATTGTATGCGCATGAAGTTCTACTCTTTTTTCAACTTCATTATCTAAACGCTTATAAGAAGGTATATTTTCTAATTTTTCATAACTTCTAAAATTAAAAACTAAATCACTAGCAAAATTATCATATCTAACCTGTCCTTTAAAACTCCACCAAGTACCATCTTTTAATTCTTTAGACTTAGCAGTAAAATCCTCTTCATCTTTAGCAAAGCATTTAGCTAAAATACTTGATGTATTATCACTTATTTTTAAAGTTATTAAATATAAATCTCTTCCATCTTTAGTTTTTAATTGATTAAATTCAGACCCAAAGATATAAGCTTCTAAATGCACATTATTTTCTTCGCGATCTATACTATCAATTGTTACTACCCCTTCACGCGAATAATCAACTTTCTTCTTAGGAGTCCATCCACCTCTACCATTATTATTTACTGGTTCATCATAAAAATCTATTTCTATTTTACGATTACGATCAGCTTCTATTTCATCTTGAATTTTCTTTTCATTTTCTTTATTAATTGCTGTTGTAATTTCCATTTCATAGAATCCTAAGTCAACTAACCCTTCAACTAATCCTTTAATTTCTTTTTGTAACATATCATATTCTTCACTACGACTATCAAGTTCAATAATAATAAACTCATCATCTATTGCTATATTTTTATTTTCTAAAGAAACTAAAGAAGGTCTTTTACTTATTAAATCACCAAGTAGTACTTTAAAAGCTTCTAAGATATCTTCATCTTGCATATCATCGTAAATAAAATTTATATGACAAGGATTTTTTCCATTAATTCCTTTTTTAGCACACTTTGTAAGTTCTAAAGTAGCAATTGGATTAATAGGTCGTTCATTTTGAATAAATACTTCAAAAGAATCTTTCTTTTTATTTAATATAACTCGTGAAATATTAGCATTACTAAAATCATTATTAACATCTTCAAATCCTATACTATCAAAAAATTTTTTCATTTTGTCTTGCATATACTTCACCTACAATTTTTCTACATTAGAAATAACAATTTGATATTTATCTAATCTCCTTGTTACTTGACCTCTTATTTTTACTAAATCATCTTTTTTTATCATTGTTAAGAATTTATTATTTTTTGGAAATATTATGAAATCAGCACTACCTGTTTCATCACTTCCTAGAATAAATCCCATATCTTCTCCATTTTTGGTTTTAATTTTTTTAACACTTCCTATTATAACAACTAAATTAACATATTTATCAAAAAATGCACGCATATCTTTAATTTTCATAATTCCATCTTGATATTTACTTGCTGGATGATTTGTAACATAAAAACCAAATGAATTTAACTCACTAGCCATTAATTCATTTTCACTATATTCTTCTGTATATTCATAATTAGGTTTCATTACTAAAGATTCATCTAAATCACTACATAAAGCTGCATAATCTAAAGCACTATCAATACTATCATATAAAGTTTTATGATTGATATTAAAATCTCTAAAAGTATCAGCATCTATCAAAGCTTCTATTGTTTTACAATTAACACTTTTTCCATATATACGCGCTACAAAATTAAAGAAATCTGTAAATTTCCCATTATTAATTCTTTCTTTTATTATCTCTGTTACTGCTGAACCACCTACATTATGAATAGTATTTAAGGGTAATAATAAAGCATTATTCTTTATCATATAATAATCCATACTAACATTAATATTAGGTTTAAAAACTAAAACATTTTTCTTTTTTGCTTCATCAATATATTCTTTAGTTTTAACATCACTACCAATACTCATATTAAGTAAATTAGCTATAAAAAATACTGGATAATTAGCTTTTAAATAAGCCATTTGATAACCTACTATTGCATAAGCCACTGAGTGAGCTTTATTAAATCCATAATCAGCAAATTTAATTATTAAATCATATATTTCATTAGCTTTTTCTTTAGTATATCCATTGTTAACTGAACGATTAACAAATATTTCTCTTTCATGCTCCATAACACTATGTTTTTTCTTACTCATAGCTCTTCTAATATTATCAGCTTCCGCAAAACTATAATTACCCATTTTAACTAATACTTGCATAATTTGTTCTTGATAAATCATAATTCCATAAGTTGGTGCCAAAATATCTTTTAAAGAATCATCAGGATAAACTATTTTTTCTTTACCATTTCTTCTTTTAATATAACTATCTATATTATGCATTGGTCCTGGTCTAAATAAAGCTAAAGCTGCTACTAAATCATCAAATTCTCTAACTTTTAATTTAGTTAAAAAATTCTTCATTCCTGAACTTTCAAATTGAAAAATTCCTTCAGTATCAACTATATTAAATATTTTTATAGTTTCCTTATCATCTAAAGGTATATCAACTAAATTAATTTCTTTACCCGTCTCATTTTTAATTAACTCTAAAACATTTTGAATAATTGTTAAATTTCTTAAAGCTAAAAAGTCCATTTTTAAAAGACCTAAATCTTCTAAATATTCCATTGTAACTCCCGTAAGCAAATCTTCACCATTAAGACAAACTGGTATTACATCATCTAAACTTACTGAAGAAATAACTACTCCCGCTGCATGTGTACTAATATGTCTTTTAAGTCCTTCTAATTTAAAACTAACTTGATAAACTTTTTTTATTTCTTGATTATTCTCTACATATTCTTTTACATATTTATTATTTAAATTATCTTTTAAACTAGCTTTAGGATCTAATAAGTTACTTAAATGGTCAATTAAATTAGATGGTGTATTTAAACACTTACCAACATCTCTTACTACCTGACGAGCTCCTAGTGTTCCAAAAGTCATTATATTAGCAACTTTATCATGACCATATCTATCTTTAACATAGTTAATAACTTGATCTCTTTTTGTATATTCAAAATCAATATCAATATCAGGCATTGTTATTCTTTCTGGATTTAAAAATCTTTCAAATAACAAATCGTATTTTAAAGGATCAACATTTGTAATTCCAATTGCATAACTAACTAAAGAACCAGCTGCAGAACCTCTGCCGGGACCAACTAAAATATTATTCTTTTTGGCAAATTTAACATAATCATAAACAATTAAGAAATAATCGACAAAACCCATCTTATTAATAACATTAAGTTCCATTAATAATCGTTCACTATATTCTTTAGTAATTTTACCATCTAATCTTTTTTCTAAACCTTTCTTACATAAAGAACAAAGATAAGCATAAGAATCTTTAATATTTAAATCATAATGTGGAATATATTTACCATCTTTAGGTATAACTAAATCTATTAATTTATTAAATTCTTCAGTTGTTTTAGCATCATCTAAACTTACTTCTTTTTCTAAATAAGCATCATTATATTTAGTTATATCTTCTTTTTCCCCTGTATCAATTTCTCTTACTATTCCTAAATATTTAATATCTTGAAATTCAAAAGCACAAATCTCATTTACATATAAAACTTTATTATTAAGTATTAAGGCATTACTCTTTTCATAATCATTTGTATATCCAATATATAACTCTTGATATATTTTCTTTACTTCATCATATATTTCAATACTTTTATATGGTAAAACACCTATAATATCTTTAACATAACTTTTTAAATCAACATAAGTTAAATCTCTACCTTGAATAATTGTATTAATTTTAAGTAAATTTTGATAACCAGTATAATTTTTAGCATATAAATATAAAGTATTATTTCCAACTTTAACATTTAAACCTATAATTGGTTTAATACCATTATTAATACATTCATTATAAAAACACATTGATCCAAATAAATTATCATCAAGTAATCCGCAAGCCGTAATATTATGTTCTTTTAAATATTTAATTAAATCCGGTATTTTAATTAAACTCTTAAGTAATGAATAATCACTTTTTATACCTAAAGGAATAAACATAATATCACCAACTTCCCATATCTATTATAACATAAATGATTTTAAATAACACGAATATTTGTATGATT
>CANQFI010000035.1 GCA_947598455.1 uncultured Bacilli bacterium
ACTGCTGCAATTAACATTAAAACTAATAATAATTTCTTCTTCATATATATTTTCTCTCCTCCTATTTTATTTAAATTATTATTAAAATAATTATACCCCCCCCGATAGTGAAAAAGCAACTATAAAAGATAATAAAACGCAAAAATATTTATCACAACTATTATAAAAAGAAAAATTTATTTTACACTATTTTTAGATTTTATTTTTAATTATTTTTTGGAAATATATAAACTTATTAAATAGATAAAGATTAACCTATAAATTAAAATATATTTTAATGAATTAACAAATATATTCTTAATAAAAGGATTATAAAAGGATGACTTTCGTCATCCTAAATAAAATGTCATTAAATTATTATTTACTAACATTAAATTATAATATCTTTAATTCTATTGAATTATATTTGCAATTTTAGAAATTAAAGAGATATTTGTTACTCCTTCTGGAATTTCTTCTGTTGGTTGTCCAGCATCATCAATAAATATTGATTTAATTTTGTTTATATCAGAAGTATAGACTTTAATATTGCTATAATTTTCAGTTGGAGATTCTGTTGTATAATGAAGTCCTATTTTTACTTCTGAACTACCACCAATACTTATGTCAGCTTTTCCGTTACTTGCTGATTTAGTAATTTCAATTGCGTAGTCTGTTGTATATGTATTAGCTTCAAATATTATATCTGGGCTTTCATCATCTTCTGTTATTTCTGCATCATCAGCAAAACCATTAATTAGAATAAAACTTTTTGGACCATTAGTTTCTGATTTTTTAAATGTATTACCATATACATTTGTTCCAGCAGCTAATCCACTTTCTACATAAATATAAGCTTTATTTATTCCATCAGGTGTAAATCCTTTTGAACCTGCACCCATCCATCTAACATCAATAATAGACTTACTATTTTTATAATATAAAGCATAATCAACATTATTATCTTTATTAGTATTTGCAAGAGCAGATTGCCATAATGATAATTTTTCACCATTTATTTCTATTAGTGAGTTTTGTTGGGATTCAGGAGCAATTTGTAAATTAACTCTATTTATTGATACATCTTTAGCAGTTGATGTAGTTACAATTTTTTTAGCTTTTATTATTGGCATATTTTTATTTGAACCAATAATAGATAAGTTTTTATTTATTGTTATTACCTCGTCTGAAAAATCTATTGTAGATCCTTCTTTTATGTAAATTGTATGAGTTTCTGAATCATTTAATTTAGCAGTAAATTCTTCTTTTGTTGACACTCTAGAAACACCATCAAGATCTTTAACTTTAAATACTACCCAATAAATAGCATCTTTAGTAGCAGTAAAATCTTCTTTTTTAATAACATCATCTGGTAAAGTATCATCTTCCTTGTCTTCTACTATTGTATGGCCTCTATTTTCTGATACTCCAACAAATGTATATTTTTCACCATCATAATTAAAAGGCGTAGTATAACGATTTATATCACTGTTTGGCATATTAATCTTTTGATTATAAATTCCGTATTTTTTATATTCTTTTCTCCAAGCAGTCTCATGGTCAAAAATAGATATAGTAAATATTTTTGAATGAACTTGATCATTATAATAATTATAGTAATTATAAGTATCATCATATTGTTTTGAATCACTAGAAGTATCACTAATAATGATTTTTTCTTTTGTAATTCTCGATGCTTGTGTAGAATCTTTATCCGTTAAATTAACAATAGCATTATTTTTTTCTGCTTTAACTAATGGTTTTTCATAATCTTCAGATTCAAATGTCATATTAGAGGCATTTAAAGTTGCACCATTTTTAACTTCAATTCCAGCATTTATTCCATCATTACTATCTATTTTGACCTGTTTAGTTGTTAAATCTCCACTTTCAATAGTAATAGCAACTGGTTTAGCATCTTTTATAGTAATATTTTCAATACTAACACCAGAATGCTTAATGTTAAATATTGAATCATTCTCAACTTTTGAAGTTAATGTTTTATCATTACCATTAATTAATACAGCTCTTTCAATATTGATTTTTGAAGAAATATCGAAATCTTTTTCAATATAAATTGTCTCTGTTTCTGGATTGGCTAAAGCAAGTTTCAAGTTTTCTTCATTATCTACTTTGACTACAGATGATTTAAAAGTAAATGTGTATTTTGTTGGAACATCAATTTCAGAAGCTAATGAAATTCCATTTTCGACAGGTGCTTTAGCTAAAGTTACATTTTCGGCAATATCTTCCAAATCAAATTCTAATGTAAACTTTTTATAAGTTTCATTTTGTGCTAATAAACTCAAAGTAACGTTTTCATCATCTTTTCCATCAAAATTTGTACTTAATATTGTGGAATATAAATTCTTAATTTTATTTTGAATATCAGATTTCAAGTTATCCTTATCATTGGCATCTCCTTTAGTAAATGTTTCAGTTTCTGTGCCAGTAGTTAAGGTTATTTCTTTTATTTCATCTGATAATAGAATATGAGCAATAGTACCAGGAATACTAGTTTCATTCATCCTTGATACTTTTACGTCAGGATTAATTACATTAATTATAATTTCTCCACTATTTTCCACATAATCTTCAATGACAAATTCTGTACTAAAATTATCAGATTTTGAATCTTCTATTTTATTTAAATCTTCTAAAACAGCATTAACAAATTTATCTGAATATAAATTCCAATGAGATGTTAAATTAAGGAATCCATCAGATATCATATCTTCTGTAACTAGCGTATTATCTTCTATCATTGTACCATTACTAGATGTAAAATATGCTAATTCACGATATGGTTTTAATTCCTCTTTAACTGTTTCATTTTGTTCTTCTTTTAATTTAGTTAATATTTCTGTAGGAATTGGTTCACCTACATATATGCTAACATTTTCTTCTTTTTTACCATTAATTTTTACTTCTTGTGTTGGTGTAAAAGTTAAATCTTCATAAGTAATAGTTTCCTCATGTGGTAAGAAATACTCACCATCTCCGTCCCAGTCTATTTGATATAGAACCTTTTTATCTTGATCATCTAGTCTAAATAAAACTGTTATAAAGCCATTTTCATAATCGGTTTCATCTGGTGTAATCGTATCTTTCCAATTACCCTCTTCATCTTGTAATTTAATTGTCCATTTTTTTGTTCCGTCATCTGTATCTAAAACCGTTTCTTTTAATTTATCGGCAGTAGGTCCATATATTTTTACTAGTAAAAAATAACCTTTCGAATTTTTAAAACCAGCTGAAGAATTTAGAGTCTGTTCTTTTATTGAACCAGTTAGCTTACTTGTTTTTGTACCAGAAGATTCAACAATAAAATTAGAACCTTTATTAATCTCAAAATTATATCCCCAACTTTGAACTTGTTTTTTATCTTGTTCTTCTATATATTGTGGACTATTTTTATCAGTAGTTTCTACTTCTACTAATGGCTTAACTTCAGTATTTCTACTTTCAATTTGAAAATCTAATTCGCTCCAATCAATAGTTAATACATATGGAGCATAATCTTTACCATCACCATCTAAATCTATCTCAATAGTAAATTTTTTCGTTGTATTTTCTTTAAAAGGATTGATATATTTTAGAACATATATTTCATCATTACTACCAAAATCATCATTAGTAATTTCATTTTGTTCTCCATCACCAGAACCGACTGTTAAAAATTTAACTGTTTCATTAATTGTTTCACCAGTAGCTTCAGATTTTTTTAGTTTAAATGCTAAATAATAATCATATGCACCTGGTTCAAAAGGATTACTATCGCTCCAGCCATTATTATCGAAAATAGTTATAAGTCCAGTTACTTTTACTACGTTGCCATCAGTATTAAATGTAGTAGAATAACCATCGTTTTCTTCAAAGCCTTTCCAATGTTCATCGAAACTTTCTAAACTAACATTTGACATTTCTACTAATGAACTTTTTTCAAAAGTGACTTCACTAAAATCAATTATATAAGTTGATGGGAAATATTTATCTTCATCACCATCTAAATCAATTGTTAGATTGATTTTACATTCATCATTATTTGTTTCTTTATTTTTAACACATTCACTATTTTTGTCTATTCTTTGCAATATAGTTAAATTTCCTTGATTGTCAAACTCTGATTGTTGGAAAGTTTTTTCTTGGCCATTTTTGCCGACTTTAGCTTTAACTACTGCATTTTTTTCAGAATTATTTTCAAGTAATATAGTAAAATCAAAATAGTAACCATCAGCTTCGGAAGCACCATAAACGTCATCTTTTAATTTTTGTTCTACTAAAGTTCCTTTTAATTTATATGTATTTAATTGATTTTCTACAGCAGTAAGTATTGGTTGGCCTTCTTCACCATCTACACTTTTATTCTTAGTAGAGTCATAACCCCACTCTTCTTTTAAAGTTTTCTTATCTTCTTCACTAGCACTATCTAATTTAATGTCTTTTACTTTAGATTCGCCTTGGAATTCTAAACCAGTATAATCAATAGTATAAGTAGTTGGTTCATATTCGTTATTATTTTCGCCATCTATATCAACGATAATTGTTATAGTTCTAGAACCATTTTCACCTGGAATTGACCAAATAACAGCGATCCCAGGTATTTTGTTTTCTTCATTTTCTTTAATATCAAAATTATCATATGTTGCTGTTACTTCTTTATCTTCTTTGATTGTAACAGTAGTATTTTGAGTTAAACCTGGTACTTCAATAACAAATGGTAGATAGTAACCAGTTTTGTCTTCTTCTGAGAATCCTTTTGTGATTTCATATTTTAACATTAAACCAGTTAATTTGCCATCAGCATATGTTAATGTATCGGCATAAAGCGCCGAAACATTTTCAATACCAAAATCTTTAGTTAAATAATTTTTATAAGCTTCTTCTGTTTCTTTATCAAACTTAATATTAGCTTCAGAAGTCTCTGGTTGGAAAACATAATCGATAAAACGAATATTAATTTTTTGATTTTCAGTTATGTTGCTTGTTCCAACAGCTGCATCAGATATTTCCCAACCACTAATGTTAAAATCATCATCTACTTGAGCTCTAATTGTATTAATTACCATCTTTTTGTATGCTTCTGTTAATGTTGTTCCTGTAGAATATTTTACAGGATCTTGGCCTTTTATATCAATACTTTTAGCAGCTAGCATAATATCTTCAGTTTTGATATCGTATTGTGATGTAAAAGCATACTCACCTATTACATAAATATATCCAACATCTTGATCAGACGATTTGTATTGATCAATAGCTGCTTGACCTAATTCAGAAGCAGTCATTTCACGTGCATTAACAGTAACCATTGATAGAATTGCAATAATGAACGTGAAAGCAAATAATTTGTACTTTTTCATTTTCTTTTTCCTTTCTATTTTTTTGTGATTTTTTAATTTTTTTATCTACTAATTCTACTCCTCTCACTACTAAACAATTTATTGTATAGTATATATTATATTTGTATATAAATTATACCCCCCCCGAATACCTATTGTCAACGGACTTCATTCCTATTATTTACGGGAAATTTTTGCATAATTTACATTTTATATTTTTTATAATAATTGTTATAAATAATAAATACAAAAAAATACTCAATTTATTATGAGTATTTTACTTATATAATAGTTTTTTTAAACCACCATCTTTATGTTCTAAATAAAATTCAGTATCAAATAAATCATGTAATAGTTCTTCTCGAGACTTTAACTCTTTTTTCTTTTCTATTATTTCAGCTTTTTGTTTTAATAATTCTCTTTTTTTAGAATGAAGATCAGAAATTGTTACTTCTTTATTACTTTTAATATTAGATGATATATTAGTAACAAGTTCTTTTTCTCTTTTTTGATCTTGTGTATTAGCTTTCTTTTGGTAGTCATATGTAACATATAAATCACCAAAAATAGTTGGAATAGCCAAGATTGTTGATATTAGATTTGGATTTAAATCTAATAAGGTGTTTAGTGATGATATATTTATATAATTTAATAATGTTTTTAAGGTTGGTGCTGAATAAGCAAAGTAACTACCTACTACAGATGCTGCTAATAAAAATGTTTTAGCTTTACCAGCGATACTTGATTGAGAGTTGTTACCTCTTTCAACACTTTTATAATTTACATAAAGGATACCTAATTCTAAACCGACAATAATCAAAAAGATCGGATTTAAAGTCGATAAGAGAAGCATACAAACAATACCAAATGCTTTATCAGATAAGGCATCTAAAATGCTACCAAAGAAACTTTGGACATGTAATCGACGAGCTAGTTGACCATCTATAAAATCAGTTACGAAGAAACCAGTTGCTGCTAAAGCAGTAGCAAACGTTCCATATGTAGTAAATATAGGAATTATAGCAATTGTTCCTAAGGAACGAATGAACGTAATAAGATTAACTAGTATTTTATTACGAATATGTTTTTTATGAGCTTTTTGATCTTTTTTGATACTAATAAACTTATCTTTTGCCATTATTTTCTCTCCCATCGTTTTCATATAATAACAATGGATTTAATAATTGTCAAACATTAATATCACTAAATTTTAAGTGATATTGCATATAAGCATTAGTTATAATTATTTCAGAAATATTTTCTTTTCCTGAACGAATTAATATTTCACTATTTAGGTCTTGGATTTGTAATTTATATATATAATCTATATATGGTTGATTCTTTATTTCTTCTGGAGTAATATCTTTTACTAAATTAAAAATATATTCAGGATTTAATAAATCGATATTTATGTATTTAAAGACTTCTTTTTTAGTATCTGTTTCATAGTCTATTCTACTTGGAATACTACAAAAGCCTTTATCTTCTTCTAAATTAACAGCACCACTGCATTCATATGTATAGGTATGCTCTGTCATACTATCCATTATATTATAAGTATAATGGTATTTATTATTGGTTAAATTGGTCTTTTGGGTTTCATAGTCTACTTCTTTTGGTTCTTCTACTTCAGGAATTGGTATTTCATAATCACTATAGTCTTTGCTAAACCAACTTTCAGGAGCAAAGAAGATAATAAATATTAAAACTATAATAATTATTAAAGCATAAATACCTAAGGCTATTTTTCTTTTTTTAGTCATTATTTTACAATACTATATAACACTTTATCTTTGGATAAACCATTTATATAATCTAAAGCAGACATTTCTTTTTTACCAAAAGGTTTAACTCTTGTAATGTAGACGATTTTATCTTTAGTGCAAATACCAATATTATCTTTATTGATTTCACAGATTGTTCCAGCAGAAAAGTTACTATTTTCCTTACCTATAAAACACTCAATGATTTTAACTTCTTGATCATTAATAATTGTATTAGCTTTAGGCCAAGGATTAAGACCACGTACTTTATTATATATTTCTTTAGATGGTAAGTTAAAATCTAAGTGTTCATCTTCACGAGTTATATTATAAGCATAAGTTGCTTTAGTATTATCTTGAAGGATTCTTTTATTAGTACCATTTATGATAGATGGTAGTGTTTCTAGGAGTAAATCGCGGCCCATAAGACTTAATTTATCGTGAAGAAGACCAACATTATCAGTATCTTTTATTACATATTCACTTGTGGAAATGATATCACCAGTATCCATGTTTTTATCCATATACATTATGGTAATGCCAGTTTTTTCTTCGCCATCAATGATAGCATGATGAAGTGGCGCCCCACCTCTTAGTCGCGGAAGTAAAGAAGCATGAACATTTATGCAACCTAATTTGGGAGCATTAAGGATAGCTTCAGGAATAATTTGGCCATAAGCACATGTAATTATGATATCGGCATGGGCATTTATTATTTCTTCATATTCATTTCTTATTTTTGAAGGAGTAATTACTTTTATGCCGTGACTTAAAGCGATTTTTTTGATAGGAGTCATTTCCAATTCATGATGACGACCTACTTCTTTGTCGGGTTGAGTTACGACCATTAAAACATTAGTTTTTTCTATTAACATTTCTAATATAGGAACCGCAAAATCAGGAGTTCCCATAAAGATAACTTTTGTATCTTTCATTTTATCACCTTATCTATTATAACACTTATTTTCTTCTATTTTCACTAATTAGTTCCATATCTATAGTAAGTTCTTTAATTCTTTCAACAATACGACGGGCTTTAATTTCATCATCACTATATTTATTAGTATCTAAGTGATGTTCTAATTCTTCCATTGTTAGATTAGAAGTAAAGAAGGTTGTTTTATAGTTATTCATTCTCTTTTGTAAGATTGGTCCTAATATTTCATCGCGACCCCACTCAGTAACTCGTTCAGCTCCAATATCATCTAGAAGTAATAAATCAACATTTTCTAAGTAGTCGATATAATCGGCAAAATTATCAAAGTCACTTTTTAAATTACGAAGTAGTTCGGGATAGTAGACAATTTCGGTAGAAATTCTTTTCTTAGCTAGTTCATTAAATAAAGCTGCTATTAAGTAAGTTTTACCACTACCAAAGTTACCATGGAGATATAAGCCTTTATTTTTACCATTTCGATCATATTCATCATAAAATTTTTTGATCCATTTAATTACATGAATTCTTTTTTTATCAGTTAAATCTAAGTCAGACATACTAGCGTTAGCAAGTTCTTTTTCTCTAGTTGGTTTATTTTTTTCTTGTTCTTTTGCTTCTTTTTGATATTTACATGGAGCATAAGAAAAAATAACATTGTTATTAGTTTTTTGAGGATAGAATATATGTCCTTCGACACTATTTTGACAATAGATTAATCCAGGGCAATCACGACAGTTAATTAGTTCATTTAATGTTTTTTCTAAAGATGAAGTATATTTCATAGCTTCTTCGGCTTTTAAACCAATTTTTTTTACAAGGGAACAAAATTTTTTATTTTGACAAGCTTCATGGTAATTTTCTTGTAAAGCTTTTGCATTATATTTTTCCATATTTATCACCTAAAATCTTTTAATAAATTTTCTAATTCTATAAGTTCTTCGTCACTCATTTCTTCTTTTTTGATGTCACTATTAAACCATTCTGGTTCTTTAGAAGATATTTTTTTATTAGTTTTGTTTTCAAGTTTTTTAGTTATTTTATTATTTTCTTTTATTGCTAATTCCATAGCTTCTTTAGCTGTTTTAACATTACACCTTTTCCATTGACTAGCAATTGTTTCAGTATAAGATTGATTAAGTTTGTTATTATTCTTTTTTAAAGCATAATCAATTAAAACATTAACGACTGCTGGTGGAAGTTCTAAATCAATCATTAAACTTTCAAGTATTTTTAAATCATGGGTAGTTGGTTTAATACCTTTATTTTTTATACATAAAAAGTCATATGGTGAAGTATTTTCAAACATGTATATTTTTTGAGCTAAAGCCGATGTATCGCCTTCTGGAGTTTTTAAGTATTCAGGTTGTGTACGATATACTAAAGTTGGTAATTTACCATTATTATTATATTGATAATATTTACGAGCAGTTTTACGTAGTTCTTCTTTATCAAAAGTACCTTTTTCAGTAATAACTACTCTTAGTAATTCAATCATTTTTAAAGTATCTATATCATAAATAAAAGATAATTGTTCAATTAGTTCTTTAGTTTTTTTAGTTAAAGCAGTTGTTTTTACTAAACCTTTAGGCATTGATGATAGAAGTAAGTCAAAATCAATATTACTAGCTAATTTAATATTTAAAGAATTTTTTTCACGAGCTTCAATTGGTTCAAAGTTAGAAGATGATTTGTAGGTTGCATTTAGTTCTTTGGAAATATCTTCATAATCTTTTAAGTCTATTTTAGGTATTTCATATTCTGAAGCAATTAAGTCATATTCAGTTTTACCAATATTATTATATAAAGTTATATTAAAGATTGGAGATGAAAAAAATTCTTTGGGACTTAATGGAGAATATAATTCATAGACATAGGAATTAGTTTCTCCTTCTTTTAAATAGGTTTTTAGTAACCCTACTCCTTCTAAAGATTCACGAGCTAGACGAATAACTTCTAAACTACTTTTCATAATAGTCATTAAGTGATGGTGTGTATGATCGGCACTTATAATATCTAGTAAGTTAATATCTCTTAATAAAGTAAAATATAAACTAACAGCTATAGGGCCAATTATTGGTTCATATAAACTAATTATGTTTTTTTTATCATCTTCAGTAATTATGGACTTATTTACAACAGTATAAGTATCAGCTGGTAATAAAGATATTATTTTCATAAGACCACACCCTTAATATGTATTATAAACTACATTTTTTTATTTTAAAAGAAGAAAAGGACTTAGCAGCCCCTTTCTTCACCAACTCCACAATCTGTTCCTAAATATCTAGATATTAATGTTGTATAAGCATTTAATAATTCACTAGATTCTTCTTCAGTTAAATCTCTTAAACTTTCATCTTCAGCTAAATTATGATCAGCAACTGTTCCTTCATGGAAATCTATTACTTCGCCATCTTTAATAGCTACGACAGTTGGAGTATTTAATCTTTTAACACCTGTGTCAACTTCTTTACCTTTAGATGTATATAAGATATATTCATTTAAGTAATTAGCTAATGAAGTAACTACTTCATAGTAAGCATTAGATGCTTCTTTAGTTTTTTTAGCTTTATTTTTATCATTTAAATTATAAATATCACGTAGATCATTTTCTTCATTATCATTTGGTCTTATATTAACATAATATATATTATCTAAACTTGTATTATCCATTGCATTTAGTAAAACTGGAACAGCATTACGACTATAAGGATCAGCAGCATATCCAAAGTAGATGATACCAGAACCATTATCAAGAATATCAGCTGCTTCATCGATAGTAATATAAGTTATATTATTATCTTCAATAATACTTATTTCTTTATTTTTATTACCATTAGAACGAGTTGTATTATTTAAATTTTCGTATTCTTCTTTAAAATGGCTTTCATCATCAGTCATTTTATATTCATTTCTTGAATCAGTAGTATTATTTTTCTTATATTGAACAGCTAAATAACCACCTATAAAGATAATTACAATTAAAATTGCAGCAAATAAAGTACGAACGTAACTTCCTTCTTCTTCTACTTTAGGATCTATTTTTTTAGTTTCTTTTGTTTTAGTTACTTCTTTCTTTTTAGTTTCTTTTTTTATTTTATTATCTTGATTTGTTTTTTTAGTTTTTTTATTTTCGGTTTCTTTTTTGGCCATATTAATTCTCCTTACTTCAAGCAAATTTATTACTTGAAACTACATATATTATAACAATTATATTATAAATAGTAAAATATTTTTTAAAGCAAAAAATAGTAGTTATTCTACTATTTTATTACATGTTACTGAGTCAAAATTCATTTGTTTATTACCAATTATTACATCTCTACTAGTAGTATCATCACAAATCATAATATTATAATCAGAAAATTTATATATATTACTATTATCTTCGTCATTATGAAGAACTTCTAAAGGATTATTATATAATTCTTCAATTTGTAATTTGTTACTTGATAAGGCATTAGCTAATTCATAGTTATTATCAGGATAATTAATAAAGATATCTTGAATGCAGTAAGTATATATATCATGTTCTGTATTACTATATACTAATCTTTTTTCTGTACAAGTATTTTCACTAGTTATACCGACATTAAAATCATTAAGATTGATGTTACTAACTATTTTAGCTTCACTCATATAAACTGTATATTTACTATTGTTAGTTTCTAAATTTTTTATTAAACCAACAATAATTATTTCATCATAAACGTCGTAGTTATTTAATTCTTCAGTATTATTGTCAAAAAGAATTTTTAAAGTAATATTATCAGCAAAACTAACTTCGCCATTTATTTTTATGTTATTGGTTTCATATGGTTGCATTTCTAAATAGTTTTGTCCTGTTTTTTTACTTATTTTACCTTTTATTTTTATATATTTATTTTTGTATTCTGAATAATTAGATACTATTGAATTTAAGAAAGAATTTGAATCAATAGCATCAATTTCTTCAGCATTACACATATAGCCATTTTTATTAAATAAATCAAAAATAAATTCTTTTTTATTCTTATCGCATTGCCATACTCTTAAACCTAGAGAATTGTATACTTTGGTATTTCCTAAATTAGTTATATTATAACTAAAAACAGGGATATGTTTAAAAGCTAAAGAGCTTAAACCATCTATTACTAAAGATAATAATATAGCTATTAAAAAGATAAAGATTATATAAAATGGTTTTAGTTTAAAAGCTCTTATAATATTAATAGTAAGAAGAATAATAGCTATAATCCACATAATAGGACGAATAGCTGTAGCTTCATTAACACTCATGGTTAAAATTATGATAAAAATACTTATTATTAGTGATACATAATTAATATCTTTTTTATTTCGTTTTTTTGTGGACTTTTTTATTTTGTCTTTCATATCATTTACTCCTATATTAATAGTATAATAAAATTCCCAAAAAAAAGCCATAAATATTTAAACATTTATGGTTTTTTATTTTTTTTAACTAAAATTAGTTAATAGCATCTTTAAGTTTGCTTCCAGCTTTAAATGAAGCAACATTTTTAGCAGGGATTTTAATAGCTTCTTTAGTTAAAGGATTAATACCTTCTCTAGCAGCTCTTTTTTTAGAACTGAAAGTTCCAAAACCAACTAGAGCAACTTTTCCTTCTTTTTTAAGTCCACTAGTAATTCCTTCTAAAGTTGCATCAAGTGCACGTGCAGCATCAGCTTTAGTTAAGCCTGCTTTAGCAGCAACATATTCTACTAATTCTTGTTTTCCCATGATTTTTTTACCTCCCAATAAAAAATTATCTCTGCAAGGATTACCCTTACATATTAAAAATAACAAAAATACAAATTTAAATCAAGAAAAATCACTTATTTTCTTTAAAAAATTAGCATTTTACATCAAAAATAAAAATATTAGTGTAAATCGACTAATATTTTTTAATTTTTATTCAGTTTCATTATTTTCAATAGTTGAATTATTATTTTGGTCTAATGATGAAACAGGATTGTTATTGGATGAATTATTTTCAACATTATTATTTTCGATATTATTATTTTCATTATTATTTGTTTCTTCATTTTCTGTTGGAGTATTTGGATCAACTGTTGATTCATGATAATTAGTAACACTATTATAAATATTAAAGATATTACTATACATGTTTATAGTATCTATAGCTTTTACTGATTCGTCAGCATAAGATAAAGTACCAATCATTTCAGTAACAGATGCTTCATATTTACTTTTAGAATCATCACTTTGATAAACAATTGTTACACCAAGCATTAAATTAGATCCACCATTAATAAAATATATTTGAACAGGCATACTATTTATTTTAGTATTAACTAAGTAAGCATCTTTAGCACTTATTTTAATTTGAGAAATACTAGTATCTGAGTATTCTTTGTAGGAAGATATTACATTTTGAATTACATTTTCATTTATATCTGAAATAGAGCTTTCACTATGATCAAATTTAATAGATACAGTATTTTCTTCGTTAGTAATGACTATGTTTTCACTATCTTCTGCTAAAAGCCAAGTTTTTGGTAAATTAAATTTATACCCATTTGATGTCACTGCAGTGGTTTCAACAGCAACATTTTGGGGATTATTAGGAACATTTTTTTGGCCTCCTAAGCTAGTGCTTAAACCAATTGCAGCTACAACTCCAATAACAATGATAACAACTATTATAAGGGTTTTTTTATTGTTTTTAGGTTTTGGTTCTTCATCTGTAACTAAAGGAGTCTTTTTATTTGGTTCAGGATTTACAGGATTTACAGGATTTGAAGTATTTGTAGGTTCTACTACGACATTAGTTGGTTCTACAACAGCATTTGGCTCTTTAGGAATATTAGTTGGAGCAATAGGTGTTGGTTCAACTGGTGTTGTAGGAGCTACAGGCGTTGGTGACGTAGGCGTAGCTGTAGTTGTTGCAGGTTGAACTTGAGTAGGAGCTACTGTAGGAGCCACTTGGGTAACAGATGGCTCTGTAGTTGACACTTGAGTAGATACTTCATTGGGGTTAAC
The DNA here is from genome assembly GCA_947598455.1 of uncultured Bacilli bacterium. The sequence goes on from CANQFI010000035.1 coordinate 14,023, forward strand.
CATATTATCTGTTGGATTATTTACATTGTTATTAACAGAATTTGGTGTACTTACACTATTTTCTGTTGGATTATTATTTATAGTATTGCCACATATTGGGCAAGAATCAATACCTGGTTGTAGTGGGTTTCCACATTTGGGACAATTATTCATTAGTAATTACCTCCTATTTTATATAATCATTATAATATAAATTTTAAAAAAAAGCCATAGTATTTTATATTACTATAGCAATTAAATTAGTTGACCCTTTATTAACAATTTTAGTAA
>CANQFI010000036.1 GCA_947598455.1 uncultured Bacilli bacterium
TTACACTTTCACCTTGTTCAAGTTTATCTAATAAAGTCTTAAAGGCATCTGCAGGATGATATTCATTTATTGCTTTACCATTTTTAATAGCACCAAAATCAACTCTTATCGTTTGCGCTTTATTAGTATTTTCACGAGTAGCATATTCATATTCTAAAACTAAAGTTAGTATATCATCTGTTGTAACAACATCTTTAATTCTTGCTCTTGCTGTTGGTAAATCTTTCATTACAATTTCAATAAAATAACTATCTTTATTATTTTTAATATCTAAAACATCTACTTCATCTTTAAGAGATATTACTTCTTCTCCCTCAATATATTCTTTCTTATATAATGAAATATCTTCAATATTTCTAAATTCAATATTATTTTTATCTAAACTAATTACTTTATCTAATAAAATAACATCATTATAATGGTTTTCACTATCTGCTAAATCATTATTATCTCTATCATATGTTGCAACTACTTTAACATAATATCTAACTATATCACTATCTGTATCAAATGTTACTTCATCAGTATAATCTTGATCAATAATAGTTACACCTTGATCATTTAATACTTGAACTTTCGCACTACCAACTATTGCTTTTTCAAAATCATCTAAAGCAAAAGTTAATTTTATTTTATTATCTATAAATTCATATTTATAATCTGTAACTTTAACATAGTCTTTTAATACTTCTATCCTAGCTTTTACTGGTTCACTTAAAGTTACTTTTTTACCATTATTTAATAATAAATCAGTAACTACTAAGTTTTTTACTCCTGATATAGTATAACCATCAACTAATGTATGATAAGTTTCATTGTCTTTCGTAACCTTATATTCTTTACCAGAAATTACTATACTATCTACTACAAAATCATTATTATTTTCAAGTAATTCAAAACTAAAATCTATTTTTTCATTTTTTTCATAATAATTATCATTATTATCACTATTAGTTTTAACATTAGTTATATTTAATTTATCATAAACTTCTTTACTATATAAACCATATGTTATTCTATAAAATTCTGTATCTTGATAATAATTTTTACCATTTGATGAATCAGTATCTAAATCATAATTACCTTTAAATATTAAGTCTAAATTTTCATCTTTGGTAATACCTGTAAATGTAACAGTATTCTCCCCATATTGAATATTTTGAGTTTGATTATCTAAAGAAACAGTTCCTGATTCAAAACCACCTTTATCATCTTGAACATAGAAACGGAAAGTAACACTACCTTCATCATAATCTTCTTCAATTATTGATAAATCTTTAATAGTAGGTTTGTCTTTTAAAACATCAACTACTACAGTTTTAGGAATTACTGAATAAAAGTCATTTACTTCTAAATAGTATTGATTAATTGCTAAAGACACTCTATTAGCTTTTAATTCTAATTTTCCAGAATCTTCTGGAATATTAACTATTACTCTTGATCTATATCCACTAATTTGACTAGCTGGATAATTTAAACCATTAATAGTTACACTAGAAACTCTTTGATAATTACCTTTTTTATAAGTATCAACTGCATACTGATTAATACTATCCCCGACATTAACATCAATAACTAATTTATAGTCTTTTTGTCCTTTATTAGGATAAATATTATCAATTCTTTCATTTTTATCATTAACTATATAAAAATCATTAATATATATATCATTTTCATGGGTAAATATATTATTTTCCCCAATACTTTGATTAGTATATTTATATTTATCAGATAACTCATAATCAGCTAATACTTTAACTGTATAATAACCATCAGTACCTTTACTATAAGATAAAGATACTTTAATTGCTGTATTATCATTTAAATGTTTTAAAAATTCTTCTTTATTAACTTCTTTAGTCGCAATTATTTTATTTGTTGAATCAACTAAAGCAACTGTTAATTTACTAATAGCTCTATTTTGATCTTCTAATTTAAAATCAACATCTATTTCTTTATTACCTTTATCATTATCTAAATTAATATCTATTGCTTTAGGAGCTTCTCTTAAAACTGTATAAGTTAAGCTATTAGCTTTATAATCTCGATCATTATGAAATAATTTTAAAGTACTTAAATCAACACTATCAAATTTTACAACATGTTTACCAGGTTCACTAGCTGCCCCAATTAACTCTATTTCATAGTTATTACCATCTCTTTTAGTAACAACAAATTCTTTAGATTCATTATCATCTATTGTAAACATTCCATTTTCAATTATCGCGTTTTTAGTATTTGTACTTGTAAATGATACTATAGGATTTTCTCCTACATAAATAGCATCCGTAATTGCCGTATCTGTTAAAGTAAAATTATAATTTTCTGTTAAAACAAAACTATGCGTATAAAGAATTTCATTTTCAAATAAATAAGTATCATCATTCTTATCAGTACCAATATTATAAGTACTTACTATTTCAATATTATATTTATTATCTTCAATAAGATCTAAATCTTCTATTATATTAGGACCTACATTATTAATTATAAAAGTTTTTTCAGGTTCAAGACCATTATATAACGTAACTTTACCACTTATAAAAGCTTCATCTTCATCAATTAAATCAAAACTAATTGTTTTATTATGTTCATCTACATCAAAATGATGTACAGAAGGTATATCTTTTAATATTTCTCTTTCAAAAGTCAAATAAGTTCTAATAGTTTTTCCATTACTTAATAAAACTTCCGTAATAGTAAAATTATGTATTCCATATTTATCAGGAGTTTTAACTTTAACTGTATAAATACCATCATTTAATGTAACACCATAATCTTCGCCATCAATTTTTACTTTTGTAACTGTAACACCTTTAGGAGTTACTTCAGCTTCAAATTTAAGCGTTATTTCTCCCTTATTAACACTATATTCATTATCTTTATTATATTCAGTTAAAACAACACTTGATTTTTCTGTAGCATCAGCAACATTATCTCCAACATCATTAACATCTACTTTACCATCATTATTAGTATCATATTTATCTTTACTAGGTTTAGTTGCTGAACTAGATGGTTTCTTATTATTTGGTTTTATATTTGAATTATTATTAAAATTACTATCCAAAGTATTATCTAAAATACTATCTTCATTATCTTCTGACTTATCTCCTTTAATGTCAATTAAATACTCAATTATTTCTTTTGCATCTTCATAATCTACTTTACCATCATTATTTATATCTTTTTTATCATTATTTAATATTAATAAAGTACTAGTTAAAGCAACAAATATAGCTAAAGCTGCACCTGTTAAAATAATTACTTTTTTATCACGTTTTTTTATTATTATAAAAATTAAACAACCCAATAATAAGGCAGATACTATAAAAGATCCAATAATTATTGGTTGATTATTAAATACTTTAATCGTCTTTTCTTCTGTATCATTGTATTCTATTTGTTCATTATTAGGAATGGCTTCTCCTTCTTGAGCATCACGTGTTACTAATATTTGAGCATTTGCTTTTTCATACTCTATTTTACTATCACCATCAGAAAAAGAAATGTTCGTTAATGTAACATTAGTATCTCCAACATTAGCATCATCTTTTACTTTCAAATGAATTTTAAATATTTCATTTTCTATTTCACCAGATTTAATAATAACACCAAATTTATTATTTTCTTCATTAAATACTACTTCAACATTATCTATTAAAGAATCAAAATTATCTGAATCTATTTTATAAAATACATTCTCATCATAATTTAATGTTGCTATCATTGCATATGCTTTTAAATCATCAGGTACTACAACACTTACAACAACTTCATCGCCAATAGTTAAATCATTTTTATCTACTTTTAATACTACACCATCTTTAGCAGATACCACCAATGGAAATAAAAGAATCAATAAAAATATAGATATAAAATATTTTAATTTTTTAAACAACATACAACTCTCCCCATTCAAAGATTCAAAGCCCAATAACCATAATGAATTTTTATGCTTATATACTAGCATATAATGTAATTTTTTTCAAATTAAAAGGCTATTACTAGCCTTTTTTACTTCATTTTAACAAGAAAGACAATTACAACAAGTAAAGCAAGTATTGCAATACCTATTATAACTCCAATAATAGCTTGTTTATTATTAGTCTTTTCTTCTTTTTCTTCTACTACTTTTTCATCTTCTTGTTCTTTAGTTTCATTTTGTTTATTTTCAAATTCTTGATTATCTATATTTTGAGAATCTACTTCATTCTCTTCTAATTTTTCTTCATCAGTAGTTTTACTAACTTCTGCTTTATTATCTTCTTTATTAGTAGTTATACTATTAGAAACACTAGATTCTTTAGTTGAATCAGTAATTGACTCATTAGTCGACCCATTATTTGTTTTATTATCAATTGAACTGCTTTCTTCTTTTTTAGTAGTTTCTGATTCCGTAGGTATTACTTGCGGTGTTGATTCACTTGGTGTACTTGGTTTATTTTCTGATTCGCTTGGTGTTGGAGTCTCTATATTATTCTTTTCTCTAATAACAAGTATTTCTGTTTCATATCTTTCATGATTTTCATCACCAAGGAAGATAATTTTAACAATATTCTCTCCTTCTTGTAGTTCCATATCAGCATCAGCCCACTGCCAATTACCATCTAAATAAATCTGTTCAAGTTTATTAGTACCACTAGAAACTGTCATTTCCGGATGAATCATATTAGTTGGTTTTAATGCTTTATTAATTACATAATTAGTAGTTAATGTTCCAGTATAAATACCAGTTCCCTTAATTGTTACTTTATGTTCCCCAGCATTTGTAAAATCACCATCAAATACTATTTCATAATCAACATTCTCAGTTAATTCATGACCAGTAACATCATTTTTTATAGCAGTCGTCATTATTTGTGCTTCTGTATCTTTCTTTCTTACTTTAACAGCTACATCATGTTTTTGACCATTATAATATAGATCATCGTTTTCAATTACAACTTCATATTCTGCATCAGTTAAAGTAATTGCTTCACCATTTTCAGGTTTAATAACTACTTGAATATTACGAGTTGTTATATTTCCATCACTATCAGTAACAGTTATCGTAAAGTGATAAGTACCAGCTTCTTCCCAATTAATATCAGAAGTAATAGAAACATTTTCAGAATTAACATCAATATAGTCATCTTCTTCATCTATAATCGTTATATAAGACTTAATTTCATCTATTGATAATAACTCATCACCTAGAACTGGCAAAGTATATTCAAAGCTATCTTTTTCCTCTTGAATATTTATAACTGGATGATGACCTTTTTCTTTAACAATCGTTATTTCAACTTCTGTAGCTTCATAATTTTCTATATCATCATATACCGCAATAGCTTTTGTTTCCCCAACTTCTAATATCGTATCTGGTTCTTTCCAATGCCATCCTTCTGGTAAATCAACATCCCTTAATATATCTTTATCTGCATCAACACAAATACCCTGTGCAACATTTATTTCTGGAGCTTTCGCTTTGGCAATATCAAATTCTAATTCTTTTTCACCATCATAAACACCTAAACCAATAAGTTTAATCTTTCCCTTACCAGCCTTAATATTATTTTCATATTTTAAGATATAATGTTCATCTAAAACTAATTCTGTATCTCCATCTTTAACAGTTACTGAAGGTCTTATTTCATTACCATTATACGTATAACCATTAGTAACATAACTTACATTTAAATCATCAACACTTTTAAAAGTAGATAATTTATTTTCATATACATTAAACATCGCTGCAGATACATAACCATATGTAGAATCTAAAACTGTAATTCTTATATATTTAGCTCTTACTGGAGTTATAGGAATATATGCTTTTGAACTAGTATTTTTACTCCATGTAACTTCTGAAGCAGTTTCTGTCCAATGTTCATCATCAAGACTAACTTCGATCTTAACTTTTGTAATAATACCTAAATCACTACTTTGACGTGGATAATATTCTAATTTAGAAAATTGAATAGGTTTATTCAAAGCAATATTAATAATTGCATTACTATCTCCTTTAGCTGATGACCAATAAGAATTAATACCCATATCAACTAGATATTTTTCATCACCTTCATTTAAACTACTAGATGTCGTAACTTCCTGTCTGCTAAAAGGAACATATGAATATTCATCATTTTCTATTTTAGGTTTAGTAAAATCTATCATAATATCACTAGGTAGATATGTCTTAGTATAACCATTTCTAAGAGCAATCATATCATTGCCTTCATCACTAAATACAGGTTCTTCTTCACTAAACTTATGCCAATCTATTTCTACTGAATCATCACCCATAAAAACCGCCATTTGTTTTTCATATGTATCAAGTAATGTCCACTCAGCAATATTTTTATCAATATTAGCAAATTTTCTTTCGTTAACATTTTGATACATATCATCAGGTCTTTTACCTATTGTTAAATCAATAAAGAATAGATTATCTGGATTATTGTGATCATTCCCTATCTTATTAATAACAATATCATTCTCAGCAGTTAATTCATCAATTCTATCTCTTAAATCAACTTCTTTAGTACCAGCAGGAAGACTAACCCATACTGTTTCATCACTTACTTTGCCAATTCCTTTTTCTGGATCAGTAATCTCATAAGAATAATTCAATGTATATTCATAATTATAAGTAACATCTTTATCTTTAGGTTTTTCAATAAATTTTAAAATACCTGCATCTTCTCCATCAAAAGAGAACGTTGCAATATCATTATTTTCTTTAATACCTAATAAATATGTTGCAATATCATTAATTACTCCAGATTGTGGATAATCTTTTACTGTTTTTTGTTTTTCTAAAACCGCTGTTAAAGATTTATTATAAGATATAGTATTATCTATTTTGTAATCAAATATTTTTAATAAGTCATACATAGGTAGTGGAAATTCTTCAAAATCTTCCATTATTTTCTTAGCTACTTCAAGGTATTCATCAGAAGTTGTTGTTTCATCTTGTAATATTGTTTGTATTAATCCATACCAAGCATCAACATTATATTTTTGTTCTCCAATAGCTGATTCATATGCTTTTATCTTAGTATTAGTAGTATTTCTTACATCAGCAATTAAATTATAAATAAATGCTTTTCTATAATCATCAAAATTATTTAAAGCTCTTTGCGCAACTATAACATATGCTGCATTATTAGTATTAACCCATTTATATGTTTTACTACCCCAATCAAGTAGCATTCTTTCACCCTTATAAGATCTTGCCCATCCAGCAGCAGCATTATCTATGCCCCATTCTCTTATTTTTTCACCATCTACTTCTTTAACAGTTGAAACAAAGAAAGCTGCATGACCAGGTTGTGATACTAAACTTGAAGGTACTCCATAAGCCATATTAATATTTGAACCAGTTCCAGCTAGTGAACCACATACTCCATCTTCTTCCCAAATTGTCCATAAACGTAGTGGAGCATTTTCTCCAGTTTCAATACCGAAATTTTTAAGTCCATATTTATCATTACAACTCATTCCACGTTTATAACCTAAAGCAGTTTGTGATTTATGTAAGTTTTTAGATTCTGTTACTGCACAATAATTTGAATCTGTTTGATAATATTCAGAGTCCTCATAATTCCATCTAAATCCACTATCATAATAAATATAATTATATGGATTTTTATAACCTTCAGCTCCATAAGGAGTCTTACCTTCTTTAGTCATTTGTGTATACCAATTTAACCAAGGAATTTCTTCATCACTTATACGGTTATTAACTACCCAACGCATTTCTTCTATTTCTAAATCTGTAAAAATATCTTTTTCAAAACTCGTCGAAACATTATCATATGTATAACCAGTTGTTAATAATTGTTTTAAAACTTCATATCTTTTTAATGGATAAGAGGGTGTTCTTTCTGGTTTAACATACTTAGTATTAGCTGTTTGCCAGAAATTAACATCACTACCATAAGCAAGTGAAATAGCCATCATCATCTTCTTATAAGTTTCACCATAAGTATCATCATCTAAATCATTTTTATGATTAAAATATAATTCTTCAAATACTGTTAATGCTTGAAGATAATTATTACCTTCAGGTGTTCCACCTAATAAATATTCCTCTAAATTATTTATATCATTAAATAACCATTCAAAGAATTGATAATTTCTATCATTTTTAGTAACAAATGCTTGAAGTATTGGATATCCAACTCTTTTAACTAATGTTCTTTGTAGTAATTGTAATCTTAAATCTTCATTACTTACTATATTAGCATCTGTTTTTTTATTTAAAATAGCATCATATTCATCAACTGTTTTAATCCAATCAACAGTAGGTTGCTTAGATAAATTATATTTAGTTGAGTCATATATCATTGCATCAAAATATACTGCATGATCACTACTATTATTTCCATTAGGATCAGCAACTAATTTTAACCATTTATATCCTTTTATAGAAACTGTAATCTTTTCTGCTTCGCTATTCCCCATTAAGGCATTACTAGATTTTAACAAATGCCAGTCGTTAGTTTCATAGCTATTAGCATTAGAAGCATAAATACGGAATATAACATTACCATTATTTCCTCTACTAGCATCTACTCCTACATAACTTGAAAAAGTATCAAAACTAGGATATTTACTTATATCATATATAATAGTTGAACTGGCATGAGCATATAAAGCATTCATTGAATATGTTCTTTGATTATTAATAATTAAAGATATCATTTCATTAGAATCATTTTTATTTTTTTTAAATATTCCATAGCCAACTTTAACTGAAGTCTCCTCAATATCAGCTAAATATTTATAAGAAGTATTAGCTGAAACTAAGTTAATGATAATTGATTCATATGGTGCAAAAAATAATGCTACTGCCACCACAATCATTGTAAATTTTTGAAAGATTTTTTTCATATAAACACTCCCTCTAATATCATATTATTTTTTTATTAATATGTATAATAATAAATAACTATAAACTCTATATCTTTGTGAATTAATTCTAACATAAACACAATACCTTGAAAATATGTTTTTATTAAATTTGATACTAACTTTACTAGTCAAATTACAAAGAAAAAAAGACTATTCAAATAGTCTTTATTTTCTTTTAATTAAAAGATACACTAAAGCTCCTAAAATAATAGCAGAAACAGTAATTACACCTATAACAATACCTTTATTAGATGTTTCTTTTTCTTCCTTATTATCTACATTTTTTTCTTTTTCATCTTCTTGTTCATTAGTTTCATTTTGTTTACTTTCAGATTCTTGATTATCATTATCTTGAGAATCCACTTCTTTTTCTTCCGTAGTTTTATTTTCTTCAGTATTATTATCAGGTTCTAAAGTTGTTTCTTTATTTACTAAACTATTATCTTCTTTATTTGTAGTTTCTGATTCTGTAGGTACTACTTGTGGAGTTGCTTCACTTGGTGTACTTGAATTATTTTCTGACTCACTTGGTGTATCTGGTATAGGATTACTTTGTTCTGAAGCATCTTGTTTAGGTTCCACTACTTCACGTGTTTTATTACTATTCTTAACAACTTTAATACTCATCTTATAAGCTTCATGATTTTCATCACCGGCAAAAAGAATATTTAAAGTATTTTCTCCTTCATGAAGAACAATATCCTCATCTTCCCATGACCAACCTTGTGGTAAAGTAACATCACTTAACGATGTAACATCAGGTGAAATTTCAATAACTTCACTTGGTAATACACTAGGTACTTTAGCTTTTTGAATTATAAATTCTTGACTTTGTTCACCTTTATATAATAAACCAATACCTTTAATAATAACCATTGCTGTACCAGCTAATTGATTATTAATATACTCAATAACATAATCTTTATCTAAAGTTAAAACATGATCATTTTCATCTTTTACAACTACTTCCGGTTTTATTTCTGAACCATTATATGTTAAAACATCATCAATTATTTGAATAATAAACTTTTCTGGATTAGATATATCAATTTTTTCATTACTAGTTGAATCATATAAAGTAAATTCTACTTTAAAATCTACAGCATTATTATCACTATCTGTAACTGTAAAAGTTATATGATAAGTTCCAACTTTATCCCATGTTTCTGGCCAATCAGATAATTCCTCATTAATCGTAATAGTTGTTTCCTTATAATCATTAACATCTTTATCATCTTCTTCATCAGTTACCTTAAGAAGACTTTTAAAGTATTCTTTATCTTTAATATTATTTGAATCAGAAATATCAAATATAAGTTTATCTGTCGTATTTAATTCTACTTTTGGACGATTACCATTTAACATTGTAACTGTTACATAAACTTGATTAGTTTCATAATTATTAGCCATTTCATCTGACCAATCATCACCATAATATTCAGCAATTGCTGTTACTGGTACTCCTGGTTGTAAGACAATATCCATTCCTGAAGGATGCCATCCCCAACCATCAGGTAATGGAACATATAATAAGTAAGGCACTGATTCTCCAAAATCATTTAACTCTCCTCTTTCTACAACCATATCCTTAGGAGGAGCTGTTGGAGGATGAGGAGCTTTTTGAATATCAAATTCAAAAGTTCTTCGACCTATATAAGCACCTTTTCCTTTAATAGTTATTTTACCTTTACCAGCATTAACATTATCTGAATATTCAATTGTATAATCTTCATCTTTAATTAATGTTTTATCTCCATGTTTAACTGTTACATCTGGCATTTTAGGTGTTCCATCATAAACAAAACCATTAGAAATATAATTAACTGATAACTCTTCTACAGAAGTTCTAGTTGTCGTATTTTCAAAAATATTAATCATCGCTGCCGAAGCAAAACTACCCACTGATTCTAAAGCTGTTAATCTTATATATTTAGCTAAAGTCGGCTTTTGTAAAATATAAGTTTTAGTTGATTTATCAGCATTCCACTTAATATTATCATCTACTAATTCCCAATTTTGACCATCTAAACTAACTTCTAATTTAACTTTTGTAAAAATACCATTAGTTCCTGAATCTTGTCTAGGCATATATTCAATTTTAGATAAATCAATAGGATCTTCATCTGTAACTTCTATTTTAATCCATCTTGCTGTATCAGCACCACTCCAATAATTATGCCAATAAGTATACTTATTACCATCAATAGCTCTGGCAGCTGCTTCAGATGAACTATTTTGTTGTGAAGAAGCTTCTACTTTTAATCTTGATATAGGTACATAAACTTTTGTTTTATCAGCATCTGGAGAAGCATCAAAAACAAATGGTATAGCTTCACTAGGTAAATAAGTATCATGAGCACCATCACGTACTAAAACCGTTTTAATTCCACTTAAATCTGGTTCTTGAGTACTAAATTTAACCCACTCTGAAACTTCTTCACCATCCATTTTCCATTCCATAGAATCGCTAATTCCAAATACTTTATTTTCTAAATCATTAGCATATAAGTTTTTAGGAGTAGTTCCCTCTTCAATATTAATTATTGTAATACTATCACTAGTTGGAGAAAAATCATTATCACCAATAATATGAACAACAATATCTTTATCTGCAGAAATTTGATCTATAACACTTGTTAAATCAGCAGTCGTACCTGTTGTTACTTGCGTCCAATTAGCATAAGCTTGCTCCGTAACTGGATCATAACTATAATCCAAAGCATATTCAAATGGTTGTTCAGTAGCTAAAACTATTTTATTAGCATTTTCACCACTAAATGAGAATTTAACAGTTTCTTCTTTATTACCATTTAAATATTGAGCTACTTGCCTTACAGCTTGTCCTTGTTTATAAACTGTACTATCATTTGGAACTTTTTCTAAATCATTTAATATTTTATCAAAAGCACTACTAACTATCGTTTTATCACGATTATCTAATTTTTCATTAATTAACTTCAACATATCATTCATAGCTAGTGGATATGCCTTTAAATTAGCCATAATTTCATAACTTAATTGTTTATAATCACTAGAATTTTTCTTATTATTTTTTAAGTAACTTTGAATTAAACCATACCAACCATCTAAATTAAAGTTTTGAATAGCTGCTATGTTTTTTTCATTAACATTAAACCTACTATCAGTAACACCAACTATTTCACGATAAATTTTCTCTTGTTTTTCATAATCTTCTTCATAAATATCAGCAATTAATTTATATTCTAAAGATTTAACATAGTTATCAAAATCATCTATTGCTGCTTGAGCTAAAATAACATAACTAGCATTATAATCAGATGAATATGGTAAAGTAGTTGTTCCCCAGTTAAGAGGAAGTCTTTCACCTTTTTCAGTACCACTTGATTTAGCCCAACCATGAACATCATTACCAATACCCCAAGTAGTAGTAAATGTTCCATCATCATTCTTTTTCTTTGTTTGAACTAAATAAGCCGCATGGGCAGGTTGTCTTGTAACAGCTGCTACTTGACCATATGAGTTATTAAGGTTTTCACCTGTTTTAGATAAAGCTCCACAAACTCCATCTTCTTCCCATACAACCCATAATCTTGGTTGTGTATTAGTATCACTTTTTATCCCCCATTCTTCGGTATGATAAAGATCATTACATACTGCTCCACGACCATAGCCTTTATTACCAGGTGTATTAATATCTGGTGAACAATAATTAGAATTATCTTTATAATAGTTTTCATCAGTATAAGCCCATTTAAAACTATCATTATACCAAATATAAGTATATGGATCCATACTATTTTTTGGCTTTTCACCATCACCTCTATATTTGGTCTTTTCAAAGTTAGCACTTGTATACCAATTTAACCAAGGTATTTCTTCATCACTTAAACGAGCATCAACTACCCAACGCATTTCTTCAACTGTTAATGATTCAAAAACATCAACATTAAATGTTTGATCATAAGTCATAGCTAAACCACTATTTAAATATAGTTTTTTAAATGAATCATAACGTTTAACTGGATCAGATACTACTAATGTATTACCCTCTCCACTCGTCCAGAAAGCAATAGTACCCGAATGTGTTAATGAAATAGCCATCATCATTTTTAAGAATGTTTCACGTTTCTTTTCATCAGGATTTTCTAAATCATCTTTATATTGTTTATAAAGTTTGGTTAAAACATTAAATGAATTAATATAATTACCTAGTGGTTCACCACCTGTAATATAAGTTTTTAAAGCTTTCTTATCAGTAAATAACCAATGTAGTACTTCTTCTTTTTCTTTATCACTTACTGCATAAGCTTGTATTATTTGATATCCAACACGTTTAACTAAAGTTCTTTGTAATAATTTAAGTTCTAAATCTTCATCTTCTACAATTTCTTCTTCATCATAACCCTTTAATTCATCATCATATTCTTTTAAAGTCTTAATCCAATCAACTGAAGAATTTATATTAGGTTTATATGTATGACTATTAAAAATCATTGCATTAGCGTATACTGCATGATCAGAACTATTATTACCATTAGCATAAGCATATAATTTTAAATAACGATATTCTCCTATAGGTAATTCAACTTTAACAGCATCACTAGTTCCCTTTAAAGTATTAATTGTTTTTAAAGTTTTATAATCTTGATTATCAGTTGAACCATAAATAGTAAAGGCAACTCCATCACCATTTGATCCAGCATAAGTATCTACTCCAACATAAGCTGCAAACGTATCAAATCCTTTATCTTTATAATCTTTTAAATCAAAAATCAAAGTACTTGTCGCATGAGCAAAAATACCATTAATAAAATAAGTCTGTTCACCATCTATATTAACAGATATTAGATTTCCTGGTTCATTTTGATTAACCTTAAGTGCTCTAACATCTTTCCAACTACTTTCTTTTTTTAATAAGACACTCTCATCATTCCATAAATCAGATAAGTAAACATAACTTTCACTTGCCTCTGCATTCGCTACAATAGCTATATTAACAAATGGTTCCAAAAAAGAACAACATAAAGCAAATACTAATAATATATTTATAAATTTTTCTAAAACTTTCTTCATAACTACCCACCCCAATTTAATGTAAATTAGTCTATCATACTCTTATATATGACACAAATTTATCTACTTTATTTATAATATAATTTTAGTACATTAACAACATAATTAAACTTTAAAAGAATCAATTTTACAACAAATTTACTATCATAATATTTTATGTTTTTTTT
>CANQFI010000037.1 GCA_947598455.1 uncultured Bacilli bacterium
TATTTTTATACTAATAAAGTATTTACTGATAAAGTAGTTACTAAAGAAGAATTAGGTAACCAATTTGACATTAATTACATATCTAGTAAGGACTATGTCATCGCATTATCTAAAGGAAATAATATTTTTATGATTGAAAGAATACTAAATAATAATATTTCTTTATTAGATGATGAAACTTTATTTAAAGAATTATTAAAAAACAGTTATTGTAACTGGTCAAATAATTTTACTATTCTAAATATCATTCCTGATAATTATCAAAAAAAATACGAAAGTATTATCAAAGAAATGTATCAAGTAAAACAGAATGAAAGACAAACCTCAATTGATAATTCAAAACTAGACCCTTTCGAAAATATTGAAGACGAGATATTAATAAGCGATGACGATTTACCATTCTAAAAAATATTAAAAAATTATTAAATAATAATGTTATGAACTTTAAAAATTAATAAATATAGGATATAATTATTACGGGATATATAAGTCACAACCTTCAATGTTATTTTTTAATTACATTGTTATAAATTATATATCCCTTTTTATTTGTTAAAAAGAAAACTATAAAAGTCGGAGGTATATATGAAATTTATCGTAGATGGAATTTTGCGAAGGGTAGAAGGAAAAGAAGAAAACATAAAAATACCAGAAGGTGTGAGGAAAATAGATGATAATGTATTTAAAGGACACACCGAAATAAAAAAAGTAGAACTTCCAGATAGTTTAGAAAAAATAGGTGAAAATGCCTTTGAAGGTTGTACAAATCTAACGTCAGTAACTTTTCCACAAAAATTAAAAATGATAGAGTATCAGGCATTTTTTAAATGCTCAAAATTAACAAAAAGGTGATAAATATGGGATTAGTAGATAATATAATTGATAATACAATTGATGCTTTTAGATTTAAAGATACTATTTTTTATAAAGAAAATAGTGATTTACAAGAAAGATATGATGCTTTAAAAAAATTAAATAACGAGTATCCAAATAATGAAGATTTATTAAGTGAATTATATATAATAAAAAAAGGTTTAGATGGTGAAAATGAAATATCATATCAATTAAAAAAGCCCACATAGGAATGTATATCTTAAGATAAGACAAGTTGAGGCACAAAGAGAAGTAGTAAGAAAAATATGGGAAAATAATACAAATAAATTAACTAAGTTATTTGCTACAAATAAATTTGAATACTATCGAAGAGTATTAGTTATCGCTGCTAATAAAGAAACTATTTTAAATACAACTAAAGCCCCTAAAGATATGAAATATAAAATATTAAGAGCTGATGCTCTAGTAAGACAAATTGAATATGATTTAAACCATAGAGATAATGATGAATATTTAGAATCTAAAAAAAATATGGAAGCATTAGCTCAAAGTTATCTTGATTTATCTATCAAAGAAGAAATTAATTATTATGAATATTATAAAAACAAATATTGTCAAAATATTAATGTTTCTTCTGATATTAGTTTAAAAGAAAGATTAATTAAATTAAGAAAGGATAGATCAAATAAGATGAATATACCAGCATATTATATATTTACCAATGACGAACTAGATAAATTAATTGCCATTAAACCTAAAACAATTAATGAACTACAATCATCTAATATATTAACGCCAATAAAAATTAAAACTCATGGTAAAGCCATAATTGAAGAACTCAATAAATAGCTTTAATGGTCAATTATCCATCTTAAATAACTTATAAGAGTCTATATATAGACTTTTTTTTCTTTAATAAATATTAATTCATATTTTTTATAATCTAATCAACAATATAATGTAAGCACTAAATATATCAAATTTATTTGCTTATTCTTTTATAAATGTGGTAATCTAATGTTGATAAAAAGACAGGGGAGATATTAAATGAAGAAGAAATCACTAATAATAGGCATTAGTATAATTATATTATTAGTAGTTATTATATGTATTATAAGTGTTATTTCTAATAAAAAAAATAATAATGAAGAAAGTACTTTAGCATACAAAATATATAATGATTCCAAAGAATATGTAAAAAATAATTCATCATCTAATTTATTCGATGGTGATACTAACATTTTATCTTATGTATCTAATGAAGATAAAATATTAGATGAAAGTAGTGTTATTGTTAATAAAGATGGCAATATATCATTAAAATTATTTTTTGATAATACTTGTTTTTATAAAGATTTTAATGATGGAGACATTACGCAAACAGCTGATAAAGATGAATGTTCTACATATGCTTTAAATTATCGTGAATCAACTAGTATGTATTCATGGAATTCCTATTCTTTAACTAAATCAAATGATTTAATAAAAATACTAAAAGAATTAAAAGTAAAAGACTTATATCAAAGTATATCTAGTAATAATATGGATAAAGAATATATCGAAGAAATTATCAAATATTATCATGATGAAGGAATAAATGTATACCGTTTAATCGGAGATTCTGCTTGGGCATATGATATAAGTACTCCTAAAAAAGAAATAGATGAAATTATTAAATATAATAAAACAGTATCAGATGATGCCAAAATATTAGGAGTTACAATTGATATAGAACCACATACGAGTAAACAATGGAAAAAAGCTAATGATAAAAGTAAAGAAAATATTTTTGATACTTATGTCGATAACATGATAAAACTATATAATTATGCTAAAGAAGGTAACTTAGAAGTTGTTTTATGTACTTCGGTATGGTTCAATAGGTATAAAAGTTATGAAAAATTATATACAAGTGCTGCTGACACTTTTTCAATTATGAATTATGAAAAAGAAAATAATATTGAAAATATTAAAGAAGAATTAGAATTAATAGAAAAAAATAATAAAAAAGTTGAAACAATAGCTCATAGCGGTTCTAATAGTGAAGAAACTGAAAGTTATCATAATGATACATTTACTAAACTACAAGAAGATCATAAAAAGATATTAGATAATTATAGCTATAAAAAATTTAGAGCTTCATATCATTATTTAACATCAATTAATTATTTAAAAAGTAAACAAAATTTCTTATTAGTATATTATGAAACTGATGATGGATCTACATTAAATGATATGACACTAGAAGATAGTAAAGGTAATAAAATAAATGGTGATTTAATATTATTAAAAGATGAAACCTTCTATCTATTTGTTGGGATAAATAGTGAAGAAGAATATCATGTTAGTTCAAGTAGTCATGATGTTATAAATAGTGATTCAATTATCATTGATAATTCTGAAAATGGAAGAACCAAAGTAGATATTAAATTTGAAAAGAAAAGAACCGATCCTAAAGTTGGCGATTATGTGGCTTATCCATATATTTATAAAAACGTTGTAGATGGTTGGTCAAGTGAGTCTTCCTTATCTGGTTGGCGAATCCTATCAATAGATGGTGATAACATAAAAATAGTTAGTGCTGGTACTCCTGAATTATATGAATATAGTACAGACTCTGATACAGCTCTTGAAGAAATAGATAAGAAATTAAAGAAATATTTAAATAGTTCATACGCTAGTTCAGTTGAAAGCTTAAATAAAGAAATGATAGATGATTATTGTGACTGTGATTCAGCCCATATAGGAAATATTGAAGATACTATAATTAATAATAATAGTAATGTTTTGCTAGCTACTAAATATGATGATAAAAAAATTTATCTCTTAGAAAAAACAGGAGATATTTACGAAATAGGAACAATTAAAGCCAAGTTTGGTTTAAGACCAGTTATTACTTTAAACATCAAACAATTTCAAAAAACTAATAAAGATAATGAATGGATAATTTCTAAAAAATAGTAACATAATATAAAACTTGTAGAATTTATAAAGAAATGATAAAATGGTACTGCGTGTTAAATTCTAATTGTGCAGGGAGTATGAGTATATATGAAAAAGATATTAAAAACTATTCCATATAATATTTTTCTAATAATATTACTAGTCGTTACTATTCTTTTAATATGTATTGCTTTTATGACAAATATTAGTAGAGAATATAAAAGTATTATCCTAATATTAGGTTTTATATCTATACTATATTCTAGTGTAGTATTACTATATTCATTCTATCGTGATAAAAAATGGTACAACCAAGTATATGTTGATTCAATAACTAATGGATACACAGGAGAAAAATTTAAACTAGAATACGAAAAAACTCTTTCTTCTAAAGCCCTTATAGTAATGGATATTAATCAATTTTCTTTACTTAATAAACATTATGGTTACGAACATTGTAGTAAAATATTAAAAGAAGTATATGAAATATTAAAAGAAAATTTACATGATAAAGGTTTTTGTTATAGAGAATTAGATGATCGTTTTATTATCTGTTTAACTTATAAAAGAAAAACGGAAATAATTCATTTTATAGAACGTATCGACTATAAGATTAAAGAAGCTTTATCTCTAGATTTTGGTATTTCTCTAGCTTATGGTATTTGTGAATGCAAAGATGAATCATTTGTTGATGCTGAAAGTAAAGCCTTAGTAGCCTGGAAAAACGTAAAAAAATTTCCTGGACAGAATTATGCCTTTTATGAAGAAGAAAAACTTAATTTAATGATTGAAAATAGAATTTTATTAGATAAATTAGAAAAAGCCTTAAAAGAAAATAAATTAAGTATTTATTTTCAAGCTAAATATGATGTTAAATCTAAAAATATTATCGGAAGTGAAGCCTTACTTCGTTGGCAAGATGATGATGGCTCCTTTATTTCACCACAAAGATTTATTCCAAGTGCTGAAGAAACTGGTTTAGTTACTAAAATTGATTCCTATGTTTTAAATCAAGTATGTTCTATTTTAGCCAGTTTAAAAAAAGATGGTTTAAATCCTGGAATTGTTTCTATAAATGTTTCAAGAAATAAACTTGGCGAAAAGAATATCGTTAAAGAATACGAAAATGTCTTAAAAAAATATAAAATATCTAAAAAAGAAATCGAATTAGAAATAACTGAAGGAACAATATTATCAGAAAATCAATTAGTTCATACAGCTATTGAAGCTCTAATTCAAAGAAACTTTGGAATTTTAATTGACGATTTTGGAACAGGCTATTCATCCATTTCCATGCTAAAAAATTTGCAAATGAAAGGTATTAAAATTGATCGCGCCTTTGTTATGGACGAAACCAAAAAAGGCAAAGAGATACTAAAATATGTTGTAACATTAGCTAAAGGTCTTAATTTAGAGACAATAGCTGAAGGAGTAGAAGAAGAATCACAATATAAATATTTAAAAGAATTAGGTTGCGATGGTATACAAGGCTACTATTTTTCAAAGCCCATGCCTCTAAAAGAATATCGAGAATTATTAAGTCAATGTAAAAAGAGTTAATAATTCTTTTTTTTGCATAAAATCCGTAAATCATTGACAAAAAAGAAGCGATTTACTATTATATATTTGAATTTTATTTAAATAAAATAATTTTATTGGGAAAAGGGGGATGAAATGAGGAAAGTTCTACGTCAAGAGAAAAAGTTTTTAATTGATACTTTTGACTATTTATCAAACGCTTATAAATTTGAACAAATTTTAATACCTGATGAACATAATCATAATGATGGTTATATTGTTAGAAGTCTTTATTTTGATACAATTGATGATCGTGACTACCATGAAAAAATGGCTGGAGTAAAAAACAGAAGAAAAATTCGTCTTCGAGTTTATGATCCTAAAGGTTCATTTGCTTTTTTAGAAATAAAGCAAAAAGAAGGTCAATATCAATTAAAAAGATCTTTAAAGATTAGTAAAGAAGATGCTTTAGAATTAATTAATAAAAATTATAATGTTTTATTAAAATATGATGAAAACTTTGCAAAAGAATGTTTTAGTATATTAACTAACGATTGTTATGTACCTAAAGCAGTCGTTGAATATAAAAGAAAAGCCTTTATCGCTAAAGAAAATAGTATAAGGTTAACCTTTGATTCAGAAATTGTAGCTAACGAAAATAATTACAATATTTTTGATGAAAACTTACTATTATATCCTGTATTTCCCCAAGAAAATGTTGTATTCGAGGTGAAATATAACGGCTTTTTATTAAGTTATATTAAAGACTTAATCGAAGTTATTAATCGTAGCGAGTTATCAATAAGTAAATATTGTTTAGCACGTCAAGTTACAGTTAATTATTTATATTAAAGAAGTGGGGAGTAAAAATGAAAGAAACTTTATTAGAGTTATTACAACAATCACAATCACTTTCAGTAAATGAAATTATAATGCATTTAGTCGTAGCAACTATTATAGGATTTTGTATATATATTTCATACCAAATCAGTCATATGGGTACTGTATATAGTAAAAAATTTAATGTTTCACTAGTAATGCTTACTATTTTAACAGCTACTGTTATGACAGTTATTGGAAATAATGTAGCATTATCATTAGGTATGGTCGGTGCCTTATCTATTGTACGTTTTAGAACAGCTATTAAAGATTCAAGGGATACAGCTTATATCTTCTGGACAATTATAGTTGGTATTTGTTGTGGTGTTGGTGATTATTTTGTTGCTGGTATTGGTTCAGCAATAGTATTTATCGTTATGTTAATATTAGGACATGTTAAAAATGATAATCGTATATTGTTAATTATTCGTGGTTCACGTGTCGAAGATTTGAAAATAGAAGGAGTTATTTTTGAATTTTATCAACATAGAGCTGTATTAAAAGCAAAAAATACTTCTAAAGATAGTGTAGAATATATTTATGAATTAACAAGAAAAACATATGATATGGCTTTAGAGAACAATAAAAGTATTACAGAAGAATTATATAAAATTAAAAATATTGAATATGTAAATACTGTTGTTCAAAGTGACGATATAAGTGGTTAATTATGAAAGCTAAATGGGTAACTTTTATATTAGTAATAGTAGTTATAAGTGTTACATTCATAGCTGGAAGTAATTTTTTTGCTAAAGGACCACAAAAGAATGAATATAAATTTTATCATGAAGATAATAAATGCTCAGATACTGAGAATGGTTTTTGTACGCATTTACCACTTGTATCAATAGATACAGGTGGACAAGATATACCAGGAGCCAATCATGAAAAAGATACTATTTCTTCAACCATATCTATTGTTGATAATCAAAAAGGCGGTAATCATTTAGATGATAAAAAAGACGTAGATACCAAAGCAAACATTCGTTATCGTGGAAATAGTTCTTTATCATTTGATAAAAAAGGTTATTTATTAAAATTTGTAAATGATGATGGTACTGAAAACAAACAAAAAGTCATGGGCATGGAAAAACATGATGAATGGGTTTTACATGGACCATTTATTGATAAAACTTTAATGCGTAATTATCTTTGGTATCATATTGCAGGCGAAATAATGGACGACGCTCCAGATTCAAGATTTTGTGAATTATTTGTTGATGGTGAATATCAAGGTGTTTATTTGATGGTTGAATCGCCAAGTCGTGGTGATAGTAGTCGTATGCAAATTAAAAAATATGAAGATGGAAAAAGCTATACACCATATATTGTTAGACTAGATAGATATGATGAAAACGACTGGGGAACAATTAATAATTTTTCTCATTACGCTTATATAAGTGGCAATACTAAAACAATTGGTTATAATATAGTTTACCCTGGGCAAGATAAAGTAACTGATGAATTAAAAAGATATATTGAAAGTGATTTTTCTAAGTTTGAAAAGAAACTTTATTCTTTTGATTATGATACACATTTATATGGTTATGAAAATTTTATCGATATAGATTCTTTCGTAAATTATTATATTTTAAATGAGTTTACCCAAAATTATGATGCAGGTAGATATTCAACATATTTGTATAAAGATGTAAGAGGTAAATACGGAATTTATGTATGGGATTTTAACTCAGCCAACGATAATTATGAATATGAAATACAAATTAATGAATTAAAATTGCAAAATACAAACTGGTATTCAATGTTAATAAGCGATGAAGATTTTACACAAAGAATTATAGATAGATATAGATATTTAAGAAATCATTCTTTAAATGAAGAATATTTATTAAATTATATTGATGCCATTATTGAATATTTAGGTTCAGCAGTTGATCGAAACTTTGCTGTTTGGGGTTATACATTTGATGGATTTAAAGAGGAATATACAATATTACAAAATAGTATACCTTCATATGATGTAGCCATTGAACAATTAAAAGACCACATTGAAGAACGCGGAAAATTTTTAGATGAGTATATTGATACAATCAAACAATTCTCTTCTGAATCAAAAGTAAAGAAATATAATCATTAGAAAGTGGGTGAAATAGATGAAAAAGTTTTTGATAGTTGTTACTGTATTAATAAGTGTTTTATTAATTTATGATTTATTATTCTATGAATTCGGCTTTTTTATCGATTTTCATCCAAATAAAGAAGTAACAACATTTGTTAAAACTGACGGGAAAACAATACTATTAAATAAGGATGGAACGTATGAAGAGTTTGAAATAAAAGGTGTTGATTTAGGTTCTGGTATTCCAGGAAAGTTCTCAACAGAATATGCTATAGATGAAGAAACTTATTTAAGATGGTTTAAGTATATTCAAGATATGGGAGCTAATACAATTCGTATTTATACAATGCTAAATGATGATTTTTATAATGCTTTTTATAAATATAATAAAAATAACGAAAAACCACTTTATTTAATTCAAGGCTTATGGGTAAATGATTACATTTTAAATTCTCGTTTAGATGCTTATGATGATAAATTTTTAGGTCAAGCTTTAAAGGATAGTAAAAAATTAGTAGATATTATTCATGGTAAAAGACAAGCTACTATTGGAGCAGAATCAGGAACTGGCTTTTATTTTCATGATATATCTGATTGGGTTATTGGTTATATTCTTGGTGTAGAATGGGAAGAAAGAACCGTTGCTTTTACTGATGATATTCAAAGAGAACGTAGTCCATACCAAGGAAAATATATGTATACATCTGATGATGCTAGTGCTTTTGAAGCTATGCTTGCCCAATTAGGTGATAAAATAATCGAATATGAATCAACAAGATATAAAAATCAAAGATTAGTAGCATTTGCTAACTGGCCATCAACTGATCCCTTTGAATATTCTGAGGAGTTTCTAAATTATATTTATAAATATGCTTCAGTCGATGTTGAACATATTAAATCAACTGATAAATTTATTTCTGGACAATTTGCATCTTATCATATATATCCATATTTTCCAGATTATTTAAATTATGATCCCGAATATGCAGATTATACTGATGAAAATGGTGTAAAAAATACATATCGCGCATATTTAACGAAAATAAATAAGTACCATACCATGCCAGTGGTTATAAGTGAATTTGGTATTCCATCTTCAAGAGGAATGGCAGACTATGAACGAAATGTTGGTCGAAATCAAGGACGAATGAGTGAAGACGATCAAGGCAAAGCCCTAGTCGATTGCTATAACGATATTCGTGCCGCTGGCATTAAAAATGCCATAATTTTCACATGGCAAGACGAATGGTTTAAAAGAACTTGGAACACTATGCATGCTGTTAATTTAAATAAAACTGCCTATTGGAGCGATTATCAAACAAATGAACAATTCTTTGGCTTATTAACATTTGACCCCGGTGAAGAACGTAGTATTAGTTATGTTGATGGTGATATTGAGGAGTGGAGGAGGAAGGATTTAGTTTATGAAAATAATGGACTATCTATTTCCCATAAATATGACGAAAAATTTATGTACTTCTACATTCATCAAGATGGTTACAAAGATAACCCAGTACCATTATATATTCCTATAGATATAACACCAAAAAGTGGTGCTACTAAAAGTGAAGAACATAATATTAATTTTGCCAGAGCTGCTGACTTCTTAATTGTAATTGATGGTAAAAATAATAGTCGAATTCTAGTTCAAGAAAGATATAATACAATAGAAGCAATGTTTGGATATGAACTATATAATAGAAATAGTTATGTTAATCCTCCAGCTATTGATAGTTCTAAATTTCAAACAATTGATATGATTATCAGATATGTAGGAAACACTATAAATTATGAAAAATCTTTAGACAAATACGAAACCGGAAAACTAACCTACGGCAACGCTAATCCTGATAGTAAATATTATAATTCTTTAGCTGACTTTATAATAAATGGTGATGATATAGAGATAAGAATACCTTATGGTTTACTTAACTTCTCAGATCCATCTAATATGAAAATCCATGACGATTACTATAAATATTATGGAGCTGAAGAATTAGGAATTACAGAAATGTATATTGGTGTTGGTGATGGAAAAGAAACTATTCCAATGAATAAAGTAAGTTTAAAAGGTTGGAAAAAAGATGTAACATATCATGAAAGATTAAAAAAATCTTATTACTACATAAAAGAAATATGGGGTGATACAGATGACTAATATGTTTCAAGTAACAAACATTATCTATCTATATCTACTTATTACTATTTGTTTAATATTCTTTAATGTATGGTATGTACTATATGAAAAAATAAGTATAAAAATTGGTGAGAAGAAAAAAGAACAATATCTTAAAATAATCAAAAACGAAGACGAAAATGAAGAAATAAGTGAAAAAAGATTAAAATATTTCTATCATCAATTAAAAAATGTTAACAACTTTATCTGGTTTGATTCAGTTCTAGATGATATTAGAAAAGATGAAGAAAGCGAAATAGATGTAGATAAATTTATTTTAAAACTTAATTCTGTATTTCAGAAATTAGCATCTTACTATCGTAAAGAAGACTCAGTTCAAAAAGCCTTCTTTGCCCATGTCTTAACCAACTATCCTAATATTAGTGATAATAAATCAGACCAAATATATAAAGCAATTACCGAATTTACTTATGATGATTCAATTTATTGCCGTGAAAATGCTATGCTATATCTCTTTAATAATGGAACTGTCGATAATATAATTCACGCTTTAATAAATATGAATAATCGTAATTTATTCTATAACCAAAAAATGTTAACTGATGATTTATTAAAATTTAAGGGCGATAAACAAAAATTAGCTGAAAGATTATTAGAATTATTTGATGAATTTATCGTTGAAACTCAAATTGCCATTATTAACTTCCTTCGTTTACTAAAAAATGGCTATGAAGAAAAAATATATGAACTCTATACTCAACATAAATACGATAAAGAAGTAGAACTAGCAATGATTCGTTACTTTGCTAGACACATTTATCCTCCGATCTTAACTGAATTTGAAAAGACCATAAAAGATAAAAGCGTCGATAACGATGAATATAGAATTATTTTAGCTAGTACTTTAGCTTCATATGATGAAAAAGAAGTAAGACAATTATTAATAGAAGCCTTAAGTGATACAAATTGGTATGTTAGAAAAAATTCAGCCACTTCATTAGCTCGTATGAAAATTACTGATAATGAATTAAAAGAAATTCTTGAAAGTAATGACCGCTATGCTAAAGAAATGGTATCTTATATTTGGAAAGATTTAGGTAAAGAATATACTCCAACTTTAGATAAAGAATCTAATAAGAAAGGAAAGAAAAAACATGTATGAGTTAATTGAATTTGGTAAAGTATTTTTACATGTTGTAAATGTCTTCTTTGTAGCATATTTAATTGGTTACTCAACATATTTATTCTTATGTGCTACAGTTGGTAGTTATACTTTATATAAATATCGTAATTATCGTAAATTAAGTAATAGATTAAGTCATGAATATTATGTACCAGTATCTATTTTAGTTCCTGCTCATAATGAAGATTTAAACATAGTAGATACAGTTCGTTCATTATTAGATTTAAATTATAAATTATATGAAATAATAGTTATTGATGATGGCTCAACAGATGATACTTCTAAAAACTTAATTAAATACTTTAAAATGAATAAAGTAGATCGACCACTTCATCGTGTCTTAAAATGTGCATCCATAAAAGGAATCTATGAAACAAACGATACTAAAGTTAAAATAACATTAATTATGAAAGAAAATGGTGGTAAATCAGATGCTTTAAATGCTGGTATAAATGCTTCAAACTATCCATATTTTACTTGTATGGATGCTGATTCAATGTTACAAAGAGATGCTTTAGAAAATATAGTAAGACCAATTTTAGGTGATGATAGAGTAGTAGCATGTGGTGGTATAGTTCGTATATCTAATGGTTTAAAATTTGAAAATGGTTATATAAATGAATACCATCTTCCTAAAGGACTTTTAGTAAGTATGCAAGTCCTAGAATATGATAGATCTTTTTTAGCATCTCGCATTCTATTTGATCAATTTAATGGTAACTTAATAATATCAGGAGCCTTTGGTTTATTTAAAAAAGACATAGTTATTGCTGCCGGTGGCTATGATGCTGATACAGTTGGCGAAGATTTTGAATTAGTTATTAAATTACATGTATTCTGTAAAATGCATAATATAGATTATATAATTAAATATATTCCTGAAGCAATATGTTGGTCACAAGCTCCAAGTAATTTAGCTAGTTTATTTAGACAAAGAAGAAGATGGCATAAAGGTTTATTACAAGGAATGCTAAAATATAAAGAACTATTTTTAAACTCATCTTATGGTTTAATTAGCTTTATATCTTTCTTATATTTCTTATTATATGAATTATTATCTCCATTTATTGAAATATTTGGTATATTTACGATGATTTTAGCTTATTTCTTAGATTTACTTAATGTACCATTTATGCTTATGTTTATGCTTATTTATATCTTCTTTGGTGCTGTCTTATCATTGTGTACTTTCTTTGCTAGAGTTCATGTTGAAAATATAAAATTATCTATTTGGGATGTTCTTAAAGCTATATTACTTTGTTCTTTTGAGATTACAATCTTGCATTTTATTATTTTAGTCGCTCGTTTATCAGCATTTATAGGTTATAAAAAGAAAAGAAAAGTATGGGATAAAGTTGATAGACAAAAGAATGATTTCAATTTAGAAAATAATGTAAGTGATGGTTAATGCCATCATTTTTTTTAGGAAAATATGTTAATGATGAATTAATAAATCATAATTACAAGGTCATCGCCTTTGGTAGAAATGAAAACAAATTAAAAGAATTGCAAAAAGAAAACGTTGATATATTTGTCGGTGACTTCTGTAATAAAAGTGATGCTCTAGCTGCTACTAAGAAAGTAGATTATGTAATTCACTGTGGTGCTTTATCAACCGTTTTTTTTTGGGGGGGGTAAAAGAGAAGATTTTATAAATACTAACGCAAACGGAACTATAAATCTAATTGAAGGCTGTTTAAAAAATAAAGTAAAAAGATTTGTATATGTATCATCACCCAGTATATATGCAGCTAAAGAAAATAAAGAAAATATTAAAGAAGAATACAACGAATCAAATAAACTCAATTGTTATATCGAAAGTAAAATAATAGCTGAAAAAAAGATTAAAGCCGTTGGTCATATTTATAACATAACTAATGATGAACCAGATTTTTGTGATAAATTAGATCAAGAATTAGCCAAAACCAAACCATTAGCTAATGTTCAAAATAATAACTTAAATTCGAATGATAATACCTTTCTATCACCAATGATAAATACTATTGTGTTATTTACTATCAAGGACATAATTATCAATTAAAAAGCCTTAAATAATAAAGCTTATCCAATAGGATAAGCTTTATATAGTATTTGTTCTTCATTTATAGGACCAAGTACTCTTGAA
>CANQFI010000038.1 GCA_947598455.1 uncultured Bacilli bacterium
TGGATTTACGATAAAATTAGAATCATGTAAATCATTAATATAAAAATCTTTTAATGGCGTGTATTGTCTAATATTTTTTAATTGTTCTAGTATTTCACCTATTTTTTTTAAATAATAAATTTGTTCTTTAATACTTACTTGACGATCTTGTAAGATAGTAGATAAGTTAATACCTTCAACATAAGGTATAGTAAAACCTTGAATATGACCATTAACAGATAATAAAGCATCAGGAATGTGGAAGGTATTAGGTAGATAACCACGATTAACATCTAACATTTCTAAAGTATATAATTTATTAGCAAATTTTTCGCCATCTAAAGTATATAATCTTTTAATTACTTTACGATCACCACGATAAGTAAAATCATACATTTGAGCTTCCGTGTTAAAAATTTCTCTTGGTAAAACAAGTGGTGCTAATTTGCTATAAGCTTTTTTAGACATAGTAATAACTTTCATAACCATATTCCCCTTTAGTGAGATAAGTATAACTTATCAAGGGATTTTTAGCAAATTTTCCTTATATTTTGAAAAAAAATAATTATCTTTTTCTATTTTAAATATTTTAAGATTCTTTTTAATTGGTCATAATTTTTTTTAGCGTTTAAAACTTTAAGATAATTAGTTTGTTCGTTATAAATTAATGTTAACATATGATTAGTAGATGCATAATTATCTATTTTTTCTTTATTTTTTTGATATATATTTTGGGTGGTTAATAAAACTGAATTTTTAGATAGATTATCCAATTTATTTTTTTCGTACAAAACAATGTTAATGTTATTTAAGTTATTCTCCATGTTATTTATTAAGTTTTGAAGTATTTCTAATAATTTTGAATTTGATTCTAATTTTATTTGGGAAATTATACTAAGTCTTCTTCTCTCTTCTATCGAATTATTAATTATACTTATAATAGCTGGTATCAAACAAAATAATCCCATAATTATTACAACTAAAATTTTTCTCATGTTGCTTATTATTTGAAACCCCTTACTAACAAAAAATACATATAAGTAGAAGGCAAACATAATAATAAAAAATATTAGTATTTTCGCTTTATTAAAATATGGAGAATATTTGTGATAAATTGTTTTATTTGGATAAATATCATCTTGATAATAAGTGTTAGATTTAGATGTAATTATTTTAGTATTTTCATTATAAGATAATTTATTTTTTTGATAATATTCTTCCATACTATCAAGTATTGGTTTTACCATGCTACTGACATATTGTTTTTTGTTAAAATATGACTTTGAATAGTCATTACTTGCTCCAACATATAATTTAGAATTCTTTGTATCAAAGACTATAGGAATACGATTATATCCATGGATGCCACGTCCTAAATTACCAGATTTAACGCCATATTTTAGATAATTTTTGATAGTATTATCAAATTCTTTGACATTAAAAATCATATATAAATTATAAAAACGATTTTTTTCAAGTTCATTTTTGGTTTTATAATCAGTTAAGTAATAATCAACGATTAATTGAAGGAACTCTTCACTTACTTTATCACATTCAATATAGAGAAGATAATATAATTCACCTTCACTTTTCTTTGAATATAGTTTTATATTATATCCAAATTCATTTTCTATTGGACATTTTTCCGCGTAACCTAAATCATTAATAGTTTTATTAAATTTCTTTAAAATATCGGTATATTTTTCATGATAATTAAAAAGATAATACTTATACTTCATAATACCTTCTCTTTCATAAAATTATTTATGTTAATAGTTGAATATAAAACGTTTGTTTGGTATAATAAAACTTAGGAACATTTAATTAGTTGGGTGGTTGCCAAACTTCTAAAAAAGAAGGGAGGCGATATTATGAATAAAAAAGATTTTTTAATCTTTTCATTACTCGTAATTATTTTCCTTTTATTATTATTACTATTTATAGTTATAATATAAAAGCAAAACCACCTAACTCAGCAATGATTTAGGTGGTACCCATTTTATGGCAACACTCAACATGCTCAAATTGAATGTTCCTTTTTATTTTACGCAAGTTTCCTTGACATATTCATAATATCATAAAATATGATTTTTAACAAGTCTTATAGCTTAAGCCAAATTAGCTTTTAGTTCTTTTAAATACTTTTTATATTCTAAGAATTCTTTTTCGTCATTAATAGATAAGATATATAAGACTTTACCATATAAAGTATTAAGATATTGTAATGGTGAATTTGAGTAACCTATTCTTTTTAAATGGTTTATTAAACCATATTTTTTAATGTAATATATTTCTTGTCTTACTTTATCACGATATTTAGCTGAAACTCTAACAGTCTTGTTAACAACTAAACCAGTTACTTTTTGACATTGATGATGATAGATTACTTTAATTTTTTTATTATTTATTTTTAGATTTAATTTATATAACATTTTACGAACTTTACTTATAACTTCATGAGGATTAAAATCACCAGAGAAAGTCATATCATCAGAATATCTGGTATAGGCGATCTTATTTTCTTCACACCATGAACCTAATTCTTCATCAAATTCCTTCATAACTAAGTTAGAAATATAAGCTGACGTTGGAGCACCTTGAGGAAGACGTGATTCATAAGTACAAAGATATGTTAATAATTGACCGATGGGTTTTGGAAAATAGACCTCAGGAAAACAAGTTTGATAAATATCATAAAAATTAATGTTTTCAAAAAAATCAATTATATCTAATTTTAAAATTACTTTTTGATTAGTATGAGGAAGAGCATTATCTTTTAAAGAAATATTTTGATGATAAGCTTTAGCATACTTAGATACTTGTTTATAATCTAAGATATTATGTAAGATATTTTTTTGAAGATGTTTTAATGTTGGTTTAGGACTATAAATAGTACGATAAGAACCATTATATTTTTTTATTTTAAATATCTGGTAATTACTTTCTACTCTATTACTTATAGAATAAATAGTTTTGAGTTTTTCATTATCAGACATATTATAATTTAAAAGAGAAAGAAATAACAAAAACTTATTACACTCTTCTTTAGTTAGAACATTAAGCATTGTTACCTCCTTTAGCAGTACTTAGGATATTGTAATATGGAAATGAACATAAGCGTTAGCGTGCTACATGTAATGTAGTTTGGTTCTTTGGAATATTACAATTAATGAAGATATTAACTTAGAACTTTAGCGACTCGCTAAAGAATGATTTTTAATTATTAAAAACCAACCACTACTGCTGTTTGTATTATAGCACTAACTTTTTCTTTTTATACAAAAAAAGAAATAATCACTTTTTATTTCTTTTTAAAATACGTGTTGTATTAATGATAGTTATTAAAGTAACACCAGTATCAGCAAAGACGGCATGCCACATAGATGAAATACCTAGAGCAGCTAAGACTAAGACAATAACTTTGGTAAGTAAAGCAAAGATTAAGTTTTCTTTAATGATACGATTCGTTTTTTTAGATATTTGATGAGTAGTAATTAGTTTACTAATATCATCATTTATTAAGACAATATCAGAGGCTTCAATAGCAGCAGCACTACCGATATTACCCATCGAAATACCTATATCACTTAAAGCTAGAGATGGAGCATCGTTAATACCATCACCGATAAAGACAACTTTACCTTCTTTATTTTCTTTAATTAATTTTTCTAATAATCTATATTTATTTTCAGGAAGTAATTCATACTCTACTTCATTAATACCTAAAGATGAAGCAATACTTAAAGCTGTATCTTTATTATCACCAGTATACATATATGGGGTAATATTCATTTTATTTAAATAACTAATCGTTTCTTTAGCTTCTTTTTTAATAGTATCAGTTAATTCTAATTTAGCGATTATATCTTGATCTACTTTTAAATAAATTGAATTATCTTTAGTATCAGCTTTAATAAATGAGGAACTACCAATACTTACTTTTTGATTATTTATTTCGTAAGTTAAACCTTTACCAGTTATTTCTTTAAAGTTTTTTATTTCTTTATTATGAGGTTTAACATTAAAGTTATGTAAGATAGAATTAGCTAGAGGATGAGTTGATAGTGATTCACCATTAACATAGTAATTAATAATTTCTTCTTTAGAATAAGTATCATCTAAGATAATTAAATTATAACTATCGAATTTACCAGTTGTTAAAGTACCTGTTTTATCAAAAACTATTTTACTAATATCTTTAAAACTATCTAAATAATCACTACCTTTAATTAAAATACCTTCATGGGAAGCAGCACCTAGGCCTGTAAAGTAACTTAGTGGAACAGAAATAGCAATAGCACATGGGCAAGAGATAACTAAGAAACTTAAAGCACGATAGATGGCATCACTTTGTGATATATCAAAAAAGATTGGGAAAGTAATGGCAACTAAGATAGCTAAAACAATAACAATTGGGGTATAGATTTTAGAGGCTTTAGCAACAAAGTTTTCAGTATGAGCTTTACGATTAGTAGCATTTTCAACTAAATCCAAAATACGAGAAACTGTACTATCTTCATAAAGATTAGTTACTTTTAAAGTTATGACATCACCGATATTAATAGTACCTGATAAGACATTACTACCTTTTGATACTTCAAGAGGTTTTGATTCACCAGATAAAGCAATGGTATTTAAGGAAGTTGTGCCTTCAATAATGATGCCATCTAAAGGAATTTTCTCACCTTTTTTAACAACAATTGTGTCCCCTACTTTAACAGTTGATGGGTCAACTTTAGTTATTTCATCTTTAATTTTTAAGTTAGCATATTCAGGTTTAATATCCATTAAATTAGCGATTTCTTTACGAGATTTATTAACAGCTAAATGTTCTAAGATTTCCCCAATATCATATAAAATAACGACCATTAAACCTTCTAGAGTATTATGCGTAAAATAAGCACCAACACAAGAAATGGTAATAAGTAAGTTTTCATCTATCGTGAATGATTTAAATAATAATTTTAAAGCTTTAACAAATATTTCTGATAAGAAAATAATGTAAGCTATGATATAAAGAATAGTTCCTAAAGGTGATTCATGATTTAAGTAAGCTAATAAAGTGATTAGAAGACCTATTACTAATTTAATAACATCAAAAATAACTTCATCATTTTTTTCTTCATCTAATTCTAGTAAAGTTACATCAGGTTCAACTTCTTGAATTTTAGTAGTAACATATTTTTTTAAGTCATTTTCTTCTGAGGAAAAAGTTAAGGTAAGTTTAGAATAATTAACACAGACATTGTGAATATTAGGTAACTTATTTAAATGTTCTTCTATTTTATTAGCACAGGCGGCACAATCTAAATTATGTAAACGATATTTATATTTCGTCAATGTGATCAACTCCCATCATGAATATTTTTTCAACATGGTCATCAGCTAACGAATAATAAATAGTCTGCCCTTCTTTACGATATTTAACTAATTTAGATTGCTTTAAAATACGTAGCTGGTGAGAAACAGCTGATTGGCTGACATTAATTTTTTCAGATATATCACTAACACATAATTCGTTATTTAATAAAACATTAATTATTTTAATTCGCGTTGAATCACCAAATATTTTAAACAATTCAGATAAATCTATTACTTTATCTTCATCTAATAATTTCATTTTAGCATCTCCTTTATATGAATATATGTTCATATATTAATATTATATTAATTTATATGATATGTCAATTACTTTATTATGATATAATATTTATAATATGAGGTGATAAATATGCTTTATCAAAAAAATCTAATAAATGATATAGATAGTAAAAAAGAATATGATTATTTAATTGATGCTCCAATATTTAATGATGATATAGATATTAGAGATATTGCAGCTTTAGAAAGTTTTCATCGAAATAAAGGATATATACCAGAAAAATATATTCCATTATTTTTAAATTATATTACTTATTATACAAGGTATAATTTATCAAAGGGATACGAGAATCCATTAACATCTGCTTATCGCTTTCAATGCTCACAGGCCGCTAATATTAATACTGAATTATTGGAAAAAATGGGTATGAAAGTTAAACAGTTCAATATTGGAGATATGATAGGAACTAATTCTATTCATGAATTATGTGAAGTATGGGTTCCGACAATGATAGATGGAAAAATAAAAGAAAAAAAATATATTTTAGATCCTACTTTTAGACAATTTTGTATTAAAGAAGAAAATAGATATGAAAGATATGATGAAGAACCAAGATATAGTGTAAGAAAATCTACTCCCCACCCTGCTTATTTTTTAAATTTATCAGAAGAAGGGATTAAATTTGCTAAAGAAATTATTAGATATGGTTATTTTGAAGCGACACCAGAAAATATAAAAAGATATTTTGATAGTTTTTATTATTACTTAAAAGATAAAGAAAGCTATAAAGATCAAAGTAAAGTTGGTAAAGAATATGTATCACCAATTAGTTATGAAGAATATAATAGTATATTAGAACAATGTGAAGATAAAAAACATCAGTTAAAATCTGGTTTAACAATAATGACACCTTTAGAAAAAATTAATCTAGCAAGAAAGAAAATGAAAAATAGATTTAAATTTTTCTTTACTAAAAAAGATGATTATCAAAGTAATTTAGATTTTGATGTTGATGATGGAATAAAATTATAAAAAGATTCTAGGATATTTAGAATCTTTTATTATGAGTTTAAAATCCAGGTAATGATTTGTTCTTTTATACTAAAGTATTCTTCTTCAGTAAATTGCATATTAGCAATACAATATCTTTGATTAGCAATATGGGAACAAAACATACATTCATATAAGTTATAACAATCTTGAATAAAGAAAGAATTACTTATCTTACTAGACCAGATAACATTGTAAGAGTTACTACAATCTTTAGAATCATCAGTACGAATACAAAAACTTGATGTACCACTTCTTTGACATGCTAAAATAAATTCACAATTACCACAAGAATCTGAATATATAATATTGTTAGAATTAGAACAGTCTGTTGAACGATAGACGTTTTCACAACCATAAATGGTATCACTTTTAGAAACATTTATTGAATCATTAACACGTTCGGTGGTGGTATAATTAATGCTTTGCCATATCTTAATTATTTCTTCTAAAGATGATATGTCTTTTTTAGGAAGTAACCAGCCTTTAGTGGCTTCTCTTTTTTCCATATTTTTTAAAGTTATAAAGTGTGAATTGTTAATAGAATCGGCCCATGTTTCTTCATTAGTTGTCGAATCATAAACTTTTTTTGGGAGTTTTACATCAAAAGCAAATTTTTCTAAGATTTCATCTAAAGTATATTTATTATCTTTATTAAAGACATTATTAAATATTTTATTAATTATTTCTAATGCTTCATGATCTTTCATTTATTTCACCTCTATTCTACTGGATGAATTGGTTTTTAAAATATTATTTAAATCAACACCTGTAATACTAAAAGAAGTTTTAGGAATTGCTTTAGGACTTTCTTTAACTTCTTTATTTTCATTAATAATATTTTTTATTCGAGGAATACTGGTAAAATCTAAAGTATAAGCTTTAAAAGCTGGTAAGAGTAAACCATTTTCATCGATTCTAATAAGACATTGGCGATTATTTAATTCAGATAATAATTTTATTTTAGTTTCTTTATTATCATCTAAAGGAATTTTAATATTTAGGTTATCAACAAGTAAGATTGCATCTAATTTAGAGACTCTAAATATATAATAATTAACAATATTAGCAAAGATCGAATCTTTTAAACTGAAAGATATTTGATTAAAGTATTGACTAGCTAAAACTAAAGATAAATTATATTTACGAGATTCTGATAAAAAACGACTAAGAATAGGATTTTCAATAACCGCTACTTCATCGATGATAAAGATAATATGTTTGTTAAATGAATGAGACTGTACTAAAGTAAGTAATTGTTCCATAATAAGACCAGAGATAGTTTTAGTTACTTTATCACCTAGTTTTGTACGATCTAAAGAAAAGATATTAAGAAAGTTATCATTAATCGTTTCTTTAATATTACTATTTATATTATTTTCATTAAAAACAGGTATCATTTCCATTTCATCGATAAAAGCAATAATTGGTGAAATAGCTTCATTATAAGATTTAGTCTTTAAATCATTAAAGTCTGATAAAAAGAAATCAATAACACTCATGGGAAGATATTCTTTAGATTTTTTTATTAAATTATTACGATATTCAATATCTAAAATTACTTTTCTTAAAGTATTAAAATTAAATTCTTTATTGCTAACTAGAAGATAAATAGAATGTCTTAAGACTCTTTCTAATTTTGAATTATATTGATCAGCGATGAGACTTTTTAGTAAATCAAGAAGATTTTCCGTAGTACTAATAATGTCATTAGATGAACTATCAAATAAGTTAATACTATCATTATAAGTATTAAAATCGATTACTTTACCGATACCACCTAAATCATTTTCTAAAGCGGCATGAGGATCAATAATAACAACTTTATAGTTATCTTTAAAAGATGGTTTATTTAAATTAGCAACATATGATGCAATAAATTTAGATTTACCAGAACCTGATGAACCTAGAATTAGAGAATGTTTAGCAAAAGAATATTTATTTTGAGGAAGATAAAAATTACCTTCTAAGTAAGGGAAAGTATCGACTTGTAAAATAGAATTAGTTTTATCACTATTTAAAAGATGTAATATTTTATTAATATCTAAATATTTAGGAACACTTTTAAAGGTGAATCTTTTATTAGAAGCAAAATCAATGCTTAATAAACTTGATGGTATACCTAAAAGCATTTTAGTTCTAAAGATAATATCATTTTTTTGAATATAAAAATATATTTTAGATAATATTTTTTCAGAACTTATTTTACGAAAAGTTATTTTTACTTCTTTGATTGTTCCAATATCTTTTATTTCACAATAATTATAAACATCTAATAAACTACTACCAATATTAAAGTATGTTGGTAATGATAAATAATAATTAAATTTATTTAATGATTGGCATTCGTTTAAGATAAAGGAATCTAATTTATTTATTGTAGCTGGTAATTTATTTTTAGTATTTATAAAATATCTAATTTTATTTTGTTCAATTTTTATGGTTATAGTCCAAAGATGAAATAAACCAATATAATTTGAAATAACATTGATAAAATTTTGCCATTCGTCTTTTGTTATATTGTTTTTAGTTAAAAATATTTCAGATGAGTACCCCATAAACTTCACCTCATGAGAACATTATAAAAGAAAGATAATTAAAAAAACTGACTTTTTAGATACCAGTTTTATCAGTTTGTAGTGGTACTAAAAATTCAGTTATATCATCATGATAATATTCTAGTTCAGGAGCATCAGAAAAGTTTAAATTGGAACTTGGTAAAAATTCGATATAGAATTTATCTGACATGGCTTGGATATCTTGGGGTTCTTGAGATGGTATTTTAAAAACAACATATTTACTAGCGGGAATAATTATCTTTTCGAAATTAGGAATTTCTTTATCATATAAAATCCAATAAGCATTACAGTATCTTCGTTCTAAGTCTTTATAAGTTATCATGCCATAAGGAATATCACCATAAGTTTTTGCGCATTTTAGGAGACATTCATGAAAAAATCTTGGAGCATCAGCATTAATATGATCATTATCAGTATCAACTTTACAGCCATATAAAGTTAATTCTTCTTTAGCAATTATTTCATAGGGAATTTCTTCAGTTATTTGAATATCTTCATTAAAGATGATTCGAGGGAAGATTTTTAGTTTACTTTCTTTGGTTACTTGACTAGGTTTAATACCATGAAATTGTTCAAAAGCACGAGAAAAAGAAGTGGCATTATCATAACAATATTTAATAGCAATATCCATTATTTTATCATTACCATTATATAATTCTTCACCAGCACAAGATAATCTTCTTTTTCTAATATATTCAGTTAAAGTTACATTAGTTAGTAAAGAAAAGATTCTTTGCATAGTATAAGAATTAACTCCTAACATCATAGCTAATTTTCCAAAATCAATCTTATCTTCTAAATGATTATCAATATATTCAGTTATATTATTTAAGGATGCATATACATTCATGTTATCACCACTACTATTTTATCATAGAAAAATAAGTACGGGGTGTACTTATTTAAGAATTAAAATTACTTTTATTATGCACAAATTTTTTTAATAATAATTTTTATTTATGTTAAAAATTATATTTTCAAAATATTATATATTATTTTTTAACAAAGAATCTATATTATTATTCAATATTTTTTTTAGATTTGACTTATCTATTATTACTATAAATATATTAAAGAAAAAGAAAGATAAAATTATAAATATATAAGGTATTCTCAAAATGAAATTATTATATGTTACTTCAACTAACAATGTATATGTTATATTATTTATAATTATTAAATATAAAAATAATGCAATTAAATAACTTATTATTATAATAATTATATTTTCATTAATATTTAAATCTATAATAAGTTTTTCATTATATCCTAATGCTTTCAATGTGCCTATATTATTAATTTTATTATTATTCTTTTTAATAATAAAATAATATAATATAATCATAGTTAAAATTATAATTATAACTGATATGATTAATGGAATAATTAATAATATATTTAGAAGTTCAAAATTTATATTTATTATATTTTCATATTGAATATTTAATTTTTCTAACGAATTTAAAACATTATTAGTATTTTTTATATCATCTATTCTTAAAATATAATCTTTATATTCTGTATATTGTTTTGAAATCAAATTGCCTTTTTCGTCATAACTTTCTATATATCCCATATAATTAGATGTTAATTCGTCAAATGTTTGAGTATCAACATAACATGTATTTGCCTCTTCAAAATATTTGTTTTCATATATTCCAACTATAGTAATTGTTATATTTTTATTATTTAAATTTTCGTTTTCTGAATTAATGCTTAATTTTTTATTTATTAAATCTTTACTTGAATAAAATAAATTGCTATATATTCTTTCATTATATTCATGAGGGTAAAAAATATTAGGACAGGCCATTTCATATTTATCTAATATTTTTTTACCTTTTTTTACTTTTATATCATTATCTTTTAACAAAGGTTTTATAAGAATAATTCCTTTTTCATTTTTAAAATCAAATTCAGATATTTCAAATCGTTTGGAATTTTGATATTTATTATTAATTACTAATTCTACATTTTCAATCTTCTTAATTTCATCTATTTGTTTTGAGGTTAATTCTTCTTCAGAACTAGAACTTATTAAATATGTTCTACCAAACTCGGAATTTCTAATTTCTTTTTTATTTTCCAAACTAAATTTTATAATTGTTAAACAAGTAAATAAAATTAAAAAAATTAAAGTTAATACTATTGCTAATATTATATTCTTTTTTTCAAATAATCTGTTTCTGATAATAAAAAGTTGATCATTAAATTTCACTCAGACACCAACTCTCCATTTTTTATAAAGATAACTTTATCAGCGTAGAGTTTTACTTCTTTACTATGTGAAACAACAATAACACATTTACCCTCTTTAGATAAATCTTTTAAATAATTAAATATTATTTTTTCATTTTTTTCGTCTAAATCACCAGTCGGTTCATCAGCTAAAATAATTGAAGGATTATTTGCTAATGCTCTAGCAATACATACTCTTTGCTTTTCGCCACCTGATAATTCTTTAGGAAAATGGTCTTGACGTTCAAGAAGATCAAATTTTTTTAATAAATTTTTGGCTATTCTTTCTCTATCTTTTTTTGCAATTTCTTTATTTATTAACATGGGTAAAATTACATTTTCTTTTGCTGTCATACTTTCCTCTAAGTAAAATTCTTGAAAAATAAAACCTATTTCTTTCATTCTTATTTTTGAAGATTCTTGATCTGTTAAGTCATTTATATTTTGTCCATTTAAAAGATAGTCTCCACTATTACATTTATTCATTAAACCAAGTATATTAATTAATGTTGATTTGCCACTACCTGAGTGTCCCATTATTGCATAGAACTTACCTTTTTCAAATGATATATTAATATTTATTAATGCATTTATTTTATTATTATTTTTTATATAAAATTTATTAATTTTTGTTAATTCAATTACATTTTTTTTCATTTATAGTACCAACCTTAATAATTTATTTATTAAATGTCGGTTGCTATATTTTTTATAACAACCGACATTAATATTGTACTAAACTAAGATATCCATAAAGATAAGAGAAATTACTATCTTTTTTAGTTAATTCTACTCTACCTTTATAATTTGAGTTTGAGCAATTATCCCAATATGCAATATCAACTGTTCGATTATATGTTGATATTTTTTGACTTTTTCCTACATTAACATCAAATAAGATTACTTTCTTTTTTAGAGTATATTCTAATTCTCCGTTATATAATTGAGAATAATGTACTGCTTTTATTCCGACTGTTCCTTCTAACTTAGAGTATGTGTCCATTTCATAGCTATCACCAACGTTATAAAAATTATAGTCAGCAGCATATACAACTGATATTAACATTAAAAATGATAATGCTAATGTTGAAAACAAAAATACTTTTTTCACATATTTTTTGTACATCTATTAAACTCCTTTCTATAATATTTGAACAATGTTATTTGTTCATAAATACGTTATATATTATTTTTTGTATTATGTAACGACACTTTTAGTTCCATTTTGTCTTAAACATCGATGTAGACACCAGCCATGCCATCATAACTGTCTTTTACATTAGTTGCGAAGTTTAAAACATTACCATATCCTAAAGATGAAATCGTATAATTTTTACTTTGAGCTAAAATTACATTATTTTGGGCATGTTGATACGTACCATATATTCTACCAGTGTTTTTATAATTAAAACTTATTGATTCTTCTAATCCAATCAGATTGCCTAGTGGTAACTGAAAAGAAGTTCCGAAACCATTTTCTTTTTTCTCAAGATAATTTATTGTAGTTTTAATAGACTGACCACTATTATTAGTATACACTTGCATAAATTTAACATCGTCTTCTAAGGATGGACCATCAAATCTTATTCCAAATACATCAAAACTTCTTGTTGAAGGCATTTGTAACCATTTAAGCGTTAGAGTAATAAAGTTCCCATTTTTTATTATTTTTATTCTCTTATAAGATGTTGTATGAGTATCTGATAATGGTAGAATAGATTCGTCTGGATAATATTTAATTATAATATTGTTCTTATTATAATTTTTTATATTGTTATATAAATCTAAGTCTATATTTTCTATAAACGCTTTTGAATATATATTACTTAATTCGTTATATTCTTTTGATGTCATAGTTACTCCATACATGTTAATATAATTATTTTCTTTTGCATATACGATGGTACAATTTAATATAAAGAATAAGATAAATATAGTTTTTAAAACTTTTTTTATCATATGTTTTGTTCTCCTTTCTATAATTATTATAAATTATTTTTTTAAAATAAATGGCACTATTAGTGTCATTTATTTGCTAAATATAAATTTTTAAAATAATTTATATATAAGGCATAATCAAAAGCTGTATCACATT
>CANQFI010000039.1 GCA_947598455.1 uncultured Bacilli bacterium
TTCTTTAGGATGCGTAGCTCCTATATTATGTTTTCCTCCCTTTATAATATCGATATTATCCATATAATCTTTTCCTAAATAATCTATTACTTTATGAGGATTAACTTGTTCATCTTCATCACCATATATAATAACAAAATCATTTTTAGGTATTTCTTTTACTTCTTCTTCTAAATCTTCTCTAACTATTAATTGATAAGACTTACGTAAAAATTTTGTTCCATAAACCATTTCATTAGTTTTTAAAATATGTATAACATAAAAATCTCTTAAACAATTTCTAAGTCCTTGTAAAACTTGCGGAGTTTTAATAAATTTCCTACTATTATTTGCTGTCCTAATTATAGCTGGTGATACTAAAATTAATTTTTGTTTAGCTTTATATTTTGTCTTATACCTAATAGCAACACTTCCTCCAAAACTATACCCTAAAATATAATCAATATCCAAATTATGTTCCTTTATATATTTATTAATATAGTCAGCAAAATCACTTAAGTTCCATTCTCTATCTGGTTCTGCTTCACCACAAAATCCTGGTAAATTTAATTTATAAACATCATAATTTTTTTCTAATCTTTTAACTAATTCTTCTCTATTATGCCAGGCATCTATTTCTTTAGTTTGTGAAGTATAATTACGATAGTTCCACCCATGTATTAACAATATCGCCTTTTTCACTATTTTTCCTCCTCATAAGGAATAATTTTATAAGTATCTTTTTCTAAACTCAACAAATTATTTTCTAATACTTTTTCATAATCTCTAAAATAACCACTATAATGATAAAAAATTATCC
Source organism: uncultured Bacilli bacterium (assembly GCA_947598455.1). The sequence goes on from CANQFI010000039.1 coordinate 800, forward strand.
CTTTATAATTTTTCATAAAATCATGATTATTAACTATTTTTACATTTGCATAACCCTTTAATATATTTAAATATTCAATATCATTAAATAAATAAACATTATCAAATTTAGAAAATAACTCTGGTACTTTATCAAAACGATCTGTATTTTCTGCTGAGCCGAATTTTCTAATAACAAGTATTTTCTTTTTATATTTATTCTTACTTAATTGTTTTAATCTTTCATAAGTAGTTACATCTCCATCAAAGAATACTTGTTTTCCAAAAATATTTACTTTTCCAACTCTATTTTCAACAGGTACATATTTATTTAAAGCATCAACTATTTCCTTAATAGGTACACCTAAATACTTACCAACTTTATATGCTAATGCATATTGTAACAAAGATAAATACGTTAATAAATATGGCTTTACAAAATTATCTTCAATCATAAATCCATCATTTTTATAAGAAATATTACTATTAAATGATATTAACTTTTCTAAACTAGTATTAAATAATTTATTATCATCATAATATATATCACCATTTTTTAAATTAATTCTTTTTATATATGAATCACTACTATTATAAAAACCTACTTTAGCATTTCTAAATATTTCCGCTTTATTAATTGCTAAATCTTCTATTCTATCCATCCCATCTTTATGTAAATGTGATGAATCTAGTTGTAAAAAACAAGCAATATATGGTTTAAGTAAAGCACTTAATACTTTAACATGATCTTTAAAATATATAGAGTTTTCTAAAACAACATATTCTATATCATCTTTAAGTAAATTAATAATATGAGCTTTAAGTAAAATAGGTGTTATTCTTTTATGATAAATACGTTCTACTTTGTATTTTTTAGCTAAAACCTTTTCTATTAAACCAACACTAGTTGTTTTTCCTACACTACCTGTAACCGCAACTACTTTCGGTTTTACTTTTTCTAAAACATAATAATATAATTTATCTATTTCTTCTAAGATATTATCAACAACTAAATAGTTATATTTATCATTGTCGAATAAAGATAACATATCTTTTTCTACTACATAAGTATACTCTGGATGTTTATCCATAATCTCTTGTATATGAGGTCGATAATCAATATAATTAACCATCCATCCATCTTCAATATCATATTTCGTAAAATATATAGGAAAAAATAAAATATTTTTAGAATCTTTTTCATATTTATCTTCTAAATAAACTATTCTTAAATAATCAAAGACAATTTCTTTATTATCAACATGTTCATTGATAATTTTACAAATTTTTTTTAAATCATTTAAAGTATACTTATTGGTCATCAAACCATCTCTCCTCACTAATTATTATAGCAAAAAAGTAGATTTAATTCCTCTAAATCTACTTTTTATTCCCTATTTAACAACAATATTAACTATTTTACCTTTAACAACTATTACTTTAACAACTTCTTTACCTTCCATAAACTTAATTACATTAGGTTCAGCCATTGCTTTTGCTTTAACGCTTTCTTCATCTTCGTCAACCATAATTGTAATAGAAGCTCTTAATTTACCATTTACTTGAACTCCAATTGTTTTTTCATTATCAATTGTCTTAGCTTCATCATAAGTTGGCCACTTACTATTACATATTGGTTCATAACCGATTTGTTCATTTAATTCTTCAGTAACATGAGGTGCTAAAGGATTTAATAATGTTAATAATACATGATAATCTTCTTTTGTAATATTTTCCATATCATCATAAGCATTTGCTAAAATCATTAAAGTAGAAACTACTGTATTATAAGCCATATGTGTTAAATCATATTCAACTTTTTTAATACTCTTATGAATTAAACTCTCTAAGTCTTTTGAGTATTCTTTACCTTCTACTACTTTATCTTTTAATCTAATTACTTTGTCAATAAAACGTTTACATCCTCTTAATGAATCAGTACTCCAAGGAGCATCCTGTTCATAATCACCCATAAACATTTCGTAAACTCTTAAAGTATCAGCTCCATATTCTTTAACAATATCATCAGGATTTATTACATTACCTTTTGATTTACTCATTTTTTCATTATTAGAACCTAATACCATACCATGACTAACTCTTGTCCATATCATTTCTTTATTAGGTACTAAACCAATATTATATAAGAATTGAACCCAGAATCTTGCATATAATAAGTGTCTAGCTGTATGTTCCATTCCCCCATTATACCAATCTACTCTATTCCAATACTTCATCGCATCCATTGATGCAAACTCGTGTGTATTATGGGCATCCATAAATCTTAAGAAATACCAACTTGAACCAGCCCAGTTAGGCATTGTATCCGTTTCTCTTCTAGCTTTACCTCCACAACAAGGACAAGTTGTATTTACCCAATCAGTTATATTAGCTAATGGACTTTCCCCATCTTCTGTTGGTTCATATTCCGCTACATCAGGAAGCAATAATGGTAAATCTTTTTCATCCATTGGTTGCCATCCACATTTTTCACAATAAATCATTGGAATTGGTTCACCCCAGAATCTCTGTCTAGAGAAAATCCAATCACGCATCTTATAATTATTTACAACACGACCAATACCTTTTTCTTCTAACATCTTCGTTAAAGCTTCTTTAGCTTCTTTAATACTCATTCCACTATATTCTTCAGAATTTATTAATCTAGCTTCTGGATTTTCTAAATAATCATATTTTTCATAAGCTTTTTCTCCTAAATTACCACCAGTAATAACTTCAACTATTTCTAAATTATGAACTTTAGCATATTCATAATCTCTTTGATCATGAGCAGGAACTGCCATAACTGCTCCTGTACCATAATCACCTAAGACAAAGTCTCCTAAATAAACTGGTACTTCTTTACCATTTACTGGATTAATTGCTTTAATACCTTTAACCTCAACACCAGATTTACCTTTATTTAACTCTGTACGGTCCATATTAGATTTCTTACTAGTTTCTTCTATATAAGCTAATACTTCATCTTTATTTTCTACCCTTGGCATTAATTCTTTAATTAATTTACCATCAGGTGCTATTACAAAGAAAGTAATACCATAAATTGTTTCTATACAAGTTGTAAATATTGAAAATTTACCACCACCAACGATATCAACATCTAATTCAACACCAGTTGATTTACCAATCCAATTTATTTGTCCTAATTTAACTTTTTCTGCAAAATTAGTATCATCTAATCCTTTTAATAAATCTTCAGCATAGTCGCTCATTCTAAGCATCCATTGCGCTTTTTCTTTTTGAATAACTGGACTACCACAACGTTCACAAACACCGCCAGCTGCATCCTCGTTAGATAAAACTGATTTACAAGTTGGACACCAATTTACTGGAATTGTACCTTTATAAGCCATTCCATGCTTATAAAATTGTAAAAATTGCCATTGTGTCCACTTATAATACTCTGGATCAGTTGTTGAAAACTCTCTACTCCAATCAAAAGAGAAACCTAAACTCTTCATTTGATTTTTAAAAGTTACAATATTTTCTTTAACTGCTTCTTTAGGATGAATATGATTTTTTATTGCATATTGTTCAGCAGGTGCTCCAAAAGCATCCCATCCCATTGGATACAATACATTCATTCCTTGCATTCTTTTCATTCTCGCAATTGCATCTTGCGCTGTATAACTTCTTACATGTCCAACATGTAAGCCAGATCCACTAGGATATGGAAATTCAACTAAGATATAATATGGTTTTTTAGTTTTATCACCATTCTTAGCTTCAAAAGTCTTATTATCATCCCAATACTTTTGCCATTTTTTCTCTATTTCATTAAAATTATATTCCATTTTTTTCACTCTTTCTAATTGTTATCTTTTAGCCATTCTACCATTTTTTCAGTAGCTTCTTTTCTATTCATTCCATCTAACATTTCTGAATTAACTAAAAGACCATCTGTAATTATTACTTTATCTTTCATTGCATATTCATAGGTTTTATGATGCAATCCATCTTTTATTTCTTTTAAAACAGTATCTTTATCTACCCATTCTACACTAAATACTTCATCATCATCTAAGTTCTGTTCATTTTTATTTCCATCAAGTAATTTAAATAAAAATCCTGTACATTCTATATTAAAGTATTTATCTTTATTAAAAGCATAATAATGATGATTAATTTTTGGTAACTCTTTTAGTAGTTTTAACTTATTATAACCTGTTTCTTCTTCTACTTCTCTTAAAGCACAATCTAAAGGATTCTCATTATCTTTTATAGTTCCCCCTATAAATAATCTACCTCCTTTATCATGCCAATTTATTGTTAAATATTTATCATTATCTTCATCATAAACAATTGCTACTATTGAATTCTTTTTATATTCATCTTCATGAGGTTTACCAGTTACTTCTTCTATAACTTGTTTAATTGCTAAATTATATCTCATTGCATAATCATAATCTTCTTCATTATGTAAAGGTATCCCAACTCTATCTTCTTTAAGCGAACTATCAATATAAATAGGTAATTTATCATTATTTACTGGATTAATTGCATACATATCTGTAAAACCATCTTTAAGATTAATATCTAATACATTACTAGAATTTAATACAATATAAGTAGCTCCAAATAATATATCTACTTCTTTAACTAATATTTCTAATACCTTATCACTATTTTCTACTTTAAATTTAACTAATACTTTATTTTTCATTTTCTTTGCCCCATTTTCTCTTTAAATAATGTCCATATCCATAATACATACTAAATATTAAAACTAATATAATTACAAAAGCTATTAATAATTTTACACCTATAAACCATCCTTTCGGTAATAAATTAATAACTGTTATTGTAAAAGCTATAATAAAAGCATTAATAATAGAAATACCATTTAATAACTTACGATAATTCATTTTTTTCTTATTTAAATTAAATTTTTTAGTTAAAATTACCAATTCTGATATTTTAGTATACTTTTCTTTTTTGAGCAAATCATCAAATATAAAATAGTATACAAAATACACAATTACAAAAATTATAAAAAAGAATACTATATCAAACATTCTAAAATCTCACTTCCAAAAATAAAAGACATCTTCGTATAAGGACGAAAATGTCGTGGTACCACCTTAATTTCTGATATAAAATCAGCTTTAAATTGATAAAGGAATTACCCTAAAAGCTCCAAAAGCAAGTTCAAATATTTATCATCCTAATTTTCACCAACCATTAGTTCTCTTTAATGAATCAATATTTTACTACTCTTTCTTCATCACTTAAAATGTATTATAAAATATCTTTTTTTTTAAATCAAGGAAATAATTAACGAGTTCTACCATTTTCAGGCTCTTCTGGTTCAATACTATCATCATATTCCACACCAAGTTTATTAGCAAAATAATGCATTTCTGTTGAAACTGAATTTTCATCATAATAGCCAATTTTTTGTAAATAATTAAAGTAATCAGCTGCAGCACGCATTTTTTTTAATTTACATTGTTCTTCAGTAATTTTTCCGTTTTCAAAATTTTCATCAGCTATGGCAATTTTTCTATTAAATGATGAAGTAAATAATCCATTAGTCATAATATGGAAAATTCCTATTACTGTTCCTTTTAATCTTCCGTTCCTATTAATTGCAAACCTCATTTTACTCCCTAAATTTACTGAATATCTTGCATAAGCTTCAATAGGTCCTTGTGTCGGAATATGAACCATTCCACCAGCTGGTGCTCTAAATATACTTGTAAGTCTTCCATTTCTTACAATTCTCCCAGCTCTACCTAGAGGTTCTCCTGAAGCGCTTACCCCACCACGCCATCGACCTGGCATACCCCTTCTTGGTGGCATAACATCATCCCCTTACTACCGCTATTATAAGCACAAAACTAAATTTGTGCAACATATTCTAACAATTTCATAAACATATTAACAAAAATTTTATCCAAACCAACTTTTTGTAAATTTCTAATTTCCATACGTTTCTTATCAATACTCATATTAGAGAATACTATATTACTAATTTGTTCCTTTAAATTAGTTTTTATTTGTAAATCAGAAATAATTGAATCAATATCTTCATTAATTAATCTTACTGCATCTATCTCAATATCTTTACCCTTACAATTAATAGTTAATTGTTTAGTAGTTGGAACATCTAAAACTTCAACAATAAAATCAGTATCTTCTATATAACAATCTCTATTTACTTTATCATTATCAATATAAACAATTACATCATTAGCTTCTCTTGTATTTCTAAACCTAATACGATAATTTCTTTTTGCTGGTGCAATACCCGTTTTACCTTCAACAGGTCTAATAATTAAAGTATAGTTATTAGCCATATAATTATAATCAACTCTTGTAAGTAAATAATAACCTTCTTTATATAAATTACTATATCCATCATCTTCATATAAATTATATTGATTACTTTTACCAGGGAAAACATGGATTTCCATTGTTTTAGGTGAATTAGTAACGTTCATATTATTTTCTAAATCTGCCATACATACAATTGAACCATCTCTTGCAAAAACTGGATAATCTTCATCTTTATAGAATAATATATATCTTTTATTACCTATATATTTCTTTCCTGTTTTAAAATCATACCAAGTCCCTTTAGGTAAGAATATCTTTTCAACAGATCTATTCATGACCGTATCCTTAGGTTTAGTAATAGGTGCTACAAATAATTCAGATCCAAAATAATATTCATTTTTATAATCAATTTCATCATAAATTTCCGGATACTGATAATAAACCGGCTGTACTAAAGGCAAACCAACTTTATAATATTTATATGCTTCTGAATAAATATATGGAATTAATTTATGTCTCATTTGACAATATAATCTAACGATATTTAAAGTCTTAACATCCCATTTCCATGGTTCTCTTTTATAATATCTACCATACTTAGCACTAAATCTAAATATTGGACTAAAAGCTCCATATTGAACATATCTAATATATAATTCTGAATCTTCAATACCATCTTTATATCCTCCAACATCATGACTCCACCAAGAAAGTCCCAGATTAGAAGATGTACTATTATAATAAGGTAAAATCTTTAATGTATTCCAACTTACTAAAGTTTCTCCACTATAATGAACAGGATATAAATGTGGTGCATAAGTACTAGGCCTACTAAGTATTAAAGGTCTCACTCCTTCCATTTTATTAAAGTCTGTAAAATGATAATAATTTAAAGCATCATTTGAAGCTCTATCTTTTAAATTACGATAATTTATCCAAAAGAAATCTATTCCTATTTTGTATAATGGATCAATAAGTTCACTTAAATAAGCACTCATTAATTCTTTATCAAAAGCATTAAATGGTATAGTCTGTTTTTCTCCTACAGCAATTCTTTTAGCTATTTCATCAAATTTAGGTTCATGTGGATGAATACCTTCACTTGGATCTAAACTAAGTCCTACTCTAACTCCACGATCATGCATATATTTCACAAATTCAACTGGCTTATAAAATAATTCACGATTAAATGTAAAACCAGAACTAAATCTTGATAGATTGTTCTTATCTTTTAAATGCCAGTTATCTCCTAAAAGTAAAACACTAACAGGAATTTTATTTTTATTAAATTCCATAAGTAATTTTTTAATATCATCAAATGTATAAACATCATTTTTATTCCACCAAATACCTAAAGCATAACGAGGTATTAAAGGAGGCATACCAGTTAAAGTAAAATAACTATATAAACAATTACCAAAATCTTTATTATACATAAATACATATACATCAATACGTTTTTTATCATTATATATTATTGAACCATCTTCTCCAATAAAATTTGAAGTAGAATCATCTATTGATACAAATCCATCAGCTGAATATAGTCCTTTAGCTTTCGCTACTAACATATCTTCAACTTTTCTTTTAACATGTTTAAAATCTTTTACTTCACTTTCTCCTAAAAAAGGATCGTTAGTTCTATCAATATTAGCAATAATTCCTTTATAATTTCTTGCTTCAGGATGACCATAATACCATTCCTTATTATTAGAATCAAGTAATTTAATACTTAAAATACTATCTGGAGCATATTTATTACTTGCAAAAGATTTTTCCTTTTCATAACGTAGATTAAAATACTTCGTTGTAATATCTAATATCTTTTCATTTTGATCTACTTTCATTTGGGGAATCGGAAAATTTCTAAACTTAGCAAATTCTGTCGGTCTATCTTCAAAATATCCTTCTTCACTAAACTCCAAACGAACCAATAAATCACTCAAAACAGTAATACGATAAAATTGTCCTCTAAATATTGTTTGAGGTTTACTTATTGCATTTTGATAATCTGGTTTAAAATGTTCTCCAAAATTAGTCATAAAAACGCCTCCATTTTATTCTTTACTTCATAACCATACTTATTATTTTTCATTATCTATTATATCAAAAATAATTACTTATTACATCAACAATTTAAAGAACGTAAATATCTTATGTTATAATACTTATTGGTGATGTTTATGTTTAAATACACTTTAGACAATAAAAGATATCATACTCTTAACTATTATTATAAAAATAAATATGGAAAAAAAACCTTTAAAGTATCTTTAAATGGTGGTTTTTCTTGCCCTAATAAAATAAATGGTCCAGGTTGCATCTTTTGTTCTCCCCTAGGGTCAGGCGATTTTGCTGGTGATAAAGAAAAAGACTTAGTTACTCAGTTTAATGAAGTTAAAGAAATCATGGAAAGGAAATGGCCCAATAGTTATTATATCGGTTATTTCCAAGCTAATACCAATACCTTTGCTCCTGTAAATGAATTAAAAGAAAAATATGAAACAATTCTTGCTTTACCAAATGTTGTTGGTTTAAATATTGCTACTCGTAGTGATGCCATCACTGACGAGTGCTATGACTACTTAGAAAAACTTAATCAAAAAACCGACCTTATAATTGAATTAGGTTTACAATCCACAAAATCATCTACCTTAAAATTTATTAATCGTGGCCACGATTTAGATAACTTTACTAAGTGTGTTAAAAACTTACAAAAACGTCATATTAAAGTAGTAGTTCATATCATAAATGGTTTCCCTAATGAAACTAAGGAAGATATGTTAAATACCATCCGTTATCTAAATAATTTACATATCGATGGCCTTAAAATTCATATGTTACACATTATCAAAAACACTCCTTTAGCAACATATTATGAAAAACATCCTTTTCATATCTTAACTAAAGAAGAATATATAGATATTGTAATTAGCCAGTTAGAACTATTAGATCCTCAAATAGTTATTCATCGTATAACTGGTGATCCTAAAAAAGAAGATCTAATTGAACCTACTTGGTTATTAAAAAAATTTTGTGTTTTAAATGATATCGATAAAGAAATGAAAAGAAGAAATACTTATCAAGGAGCCAAATTAAAAAGTAATAACTAATTAATTATTACTTTTTCTTTTTAATCTAAATGTCATCGTATTTTCTGATACTTGAATTGGTTGAAATCCTAACTCTTCAACCATATTTTTAGCTTCAATCGCATCTTTCTTAACAACCACAAATATTTCTGCTAAAGAAACTATTTCCATAAACTTAGCCAATGCTTCTATCTCATAACCTTTATCTTGATAACTTTTATATATTTTATATTCCATAAAACCATTAAACTTTAATGAAATATAACCGATTTCAACATTTTCATCTCTCAAATTAATAGTATAACCAATCGAAGCAAAATCAGGAGTATCTTTTTTCTTTAAATAAAGACGCTCTGTTTTTAAACAATTAACATATCCTTCTTCATCAAATTTTTCTAACTTTTTCATCGTTGAATCTTTTAAATCAAATCCTAACATTTTATCTCCCGCTAAAACGTCAGCATAATCATCTTCTTTTGTAAGTTCAACTAACGCTTTACAATACGTTTTTATTTTACTTAAATGTTCACTATCAAAATGAAATCTTAACTCTTGTTGAATATTTATATAATCTAACAAATCTGTTTTAAATTGTTTACTACGAGCATGACAATCACAAGCCATTTCTAATAAATCTAAATCAGACATATCATTAGAATTATCATAATATTCTGGATGATGAGAATTTCTACTCCAATGTAATCTAATTGCTTCTGTTTGTTCCTTACTTAAAACATGACTAATATTTTGCATTGAATCAATATCATCTACAATACTAGCTAAAGACATAAATTCTTCTGTATTCTGAATTTTAGAAATATCATGAACTGAGCAACGACCAATAAGTCTTATTGCATCAACACTTCTATTACGATGAATAAGATATCTCGCTAAATATTGTCCACTACGCATTACACAAGCCCTATGTATCAAAGCATCATTCATTTCTTTAGATAATTTTTCTGTATTAATCGTTCTCATAATGACCTCCTACACGACTTAAAACGTATTATACACTAAATTTAAAATTAGGCAACTTGACAAGCAGAAAAAAAGTTATCTCATAAAAAGATAACAACAATAAATAATATATAAAAGAATCATACTAATTCCTTCTTTACGATTTATTTTTAAATCAGAAAAATAAAAATATATAAATAATGTTCCACCAATAAGAATACCAATATCTATCAAAGAAGAAACATTTATTAATATAGGATTTAAAAAACTACTCATTCCTAAAATAAACAATATATTAAAAATATTACTTCCTATTACATTCCCTACTGCTATATCATTCTCACCCTTTAATAATGCCACCAAAGAAGTACATAACTCCGGTAATGAAGTCCCAATAGCAACAATAGTTAAACCAATTACTCTTTCACTTATTCCTAAATTTCTTGCAACTTCACAAGCTCCATCAACAGTCATTTGACCTCCAAATATTACTAAAGCTAAACCACCTAATGTTAAAACTAAATCCATTATCGAAAATTTCTTTGCTTCAACTATTTTATCTTCTTTACTAACTGATTTAATCAAACTAAATAAATATATAATAAGACCTAATAATAAAATAATTCCACTAATTCGACTAATTATTAACATACCTCTCGTAAAATAATTAATCATTACTAAAATAAATAATAAAACAGCACTTAATAAAGAAATCATATAATCTTTAACAATTACTTCTTTTTCAGTAACTACATCTTTAAATAATGCCGTAATACCCAATACCATTAATAAATTAAATATATTAGAACCAATTATATTTGATACCGATAAATCTGCTGAATTCTTTAAAATTGCTGTAATACTAACAGCTGCCTCTGGTGCCGAAGTTCCAAAAGCCACTAAAGTTAAACCAATAATAACATTAGGTATTTTAAATACTTTAGCTATATTACTACTACCTTCTACAAAAAAATCTGCTCCTTTAATTAATAAAATAAATCCTATAATTAATAATAAATAAATCATAAATACCTCCATTAAAAAAACTTTTATACTATTGTATAAAAGTCTTGCTATTTAAATTATATGCGGATTAAAAATCGTGATGACGCATATCATACCATTTATGGTTAGCTACTCCCTTTTAAGTACTTATTAAGTATAACATATCATAATCTTATTTGCAAATTTACTTATCATACTTTTCTTTAAAATAATTAACTAATGGTAAGACAGTTAACTCTTTACCACAAACTCTTTTAGCTACTTCACATATATTATAAGCTCCACCATATTTATGAATATTTTCTTGTAAAAACTTTGTTATTTCTTTAATCTTACCCTTTTTTAATAATTCATTAACATCTCCTACTTTTTGATTTATTGTTTCTAACAACATTCCATCAAATATAGAACCTAATAAGTATGAAGGGAAATAACCAAATGATCCTTGTGACCAATGAACATCTTGTAAAATACCATCTTTATCATTAACAACATCAAGTCCTAAATATTCTTTTGTTTTTTCTTTCCATATTTCTGGTAACTGAGATACCTTAATCTTTTCACTAAATAAATCTCTTTCTATTTCATATCTCATTATAATATGTAAAGAATATGTTAGTTCATCAGCTTCTGTTCTTATTAAAGAAGCTTCTGCTTTATTTAATTCATCAACAAATTCCTCTAAAGACATATTTACTTTTAACATAGGTTTAATTTCTTCATAAATTGGTACCCAAAAGTTCTTATTACGTCCTAACATATTTTCATAAAATCTTGATTGTGATTCATGTAAAGCATACTTATTAATTCCATATTCTAAGTATTTAGCTAAATCTTTTCCAATACTTTGTTCAAATATTCCATGTCCACCTTCATGTATTATGGTACACACATGTTCAAAAATTGATTTATTTAAAGAAAAAGCAATTCTTACATCATTATTATTAATTTTACTTGTATAACCATGTGGATAAATTCCTAACGTTCCTCTTTCATTGTCAAAGCCAATATAATCTAATAAATATTTAGCAATATTAATTAATTCTTCTTGAGTAAATTTATTATCATCATTAACTTTAGTTACTGGTTTTAAATTTTTTACAATTGGAATTATTGCTTCTTTTAATTCATTAAATAATTTATCAATTACTTCACTTTTAACATTTTCTTCATAATCATTTAACATTGCATCATATATATTTTCACCAGGATATCTAAATTCATAATATTGTTTAGTCATTACAATAAGTTTTTCTAAATATGGTTTAAATATTTGATAATCATTCTTTTCTTTTGCTTCCATCCATGCTGTTTG
>CANQFI010000040.1 GCA_947598455.1 uncultured Bacilli bacterium
CCTAAGAAAAGTAGTTCTGTTTTATTAGTTTTAGTAGTTATTCTTTTTATAGTTGCAATTGGTGGGGGAATTACTTATGTTGTTTTATCTGTATCTAAAAACAATGATGAAGTAGTAGAAAAAAAATATAAAAACACAAATGATTATGAAGATGATTCAGGTGGTAGTGATAATAATATAGCTGCTAACAATAACAACAATAATAACAGTAATAATCATACAAATACTATTACTAGTTATGGCTTTACTTATGAAAAATTAGCTGGTTTTAATTATACTGAAAGTACTGAAGGATTACTTGTTAGTCCATTAGATGAATCATATGCAGTTTTACTAACTCCTATAGAAAATCCTTATCAATCTATTAAAACTCAACTTTTACAAGATTCCAGTTTGTATTATCAAGATGGTGTTATTTTAACAAATTTCCGTAGTGATTATTATTCTGGAGTTGATATGTTGATTTATGATGCATATGATTTACAGAGTGTTGGTTATATTTTAATAAGTGCTATTCCTAGTAAACAGGAATTTACAATGCATACAATGATTGTTTTTAATGAAAGTATTCGTGATGTTAGTGTTCTTAGTGATGTTGCTAAAATAATTAAAAGTGCTGAATATGTAGGTAATTATTCAAGTTATGCTAAAGATTTAAATATTAATATACAGAATTTTTTAAAGGTTGATTAAATGAGTTTTTATCGTGTTACTTATTATAATAAGGGAATATATAATGAATTAAAGAAGATAGTAGGTAAGGAAATCTGGTTAGAATTATTAAAAAAAGAAGAATTTACTTGGTTGCCTAAACCTCCTTCTTATGCTAGAAATAATAAATCTTATTTTACAGAAGAAGGTTTTATGGTATTTAAAGGTAAAACATTACCTTTGATAAGTAATTATTTGAATGATAGTAAAATTAAAGTGGAAGTTGTTGATAATGTTAGTAATATTATTTATAAAGATGAATATCAGGTAGTAGTAAATTTATAGAAAAAATTGCTATGCGGGTAAGCGATAGTTTTAAGAAAAAATAAATCCTTCTTTGATATAATAGATAATGTTTTGTTAACTAAAATCTAAAATCAGAGAAGGATTTTTTTATGAGATAAAAAATGATGACGAAAGTTCATTATCTTATGCAAAATGAAATTGTATGTATTATGTAGTTTTTATATCAAAATATCGAAATAAAAAAGTATATATATATGGACGAGATATTGATACTTATTTAAGAAGTTTGTGCGATTATAAGAAGGTTGAAATTATTTAAACAAGAAAGAAATAAGTAAAAAATATATTATTCCAATTAAAGTTAATAGTAAAAAAGAACCGAAGAATGCTAATATTCCATATAAGATAGAAAAAATAATGCTTATTATTATACCTATAATAATACTTAAAATTATACAAATTAAAGCATAAATAGGAAGTGAAGTTTTTAAAAGCCATTTATAGTTATTTTTATTAAAAGTGGTTTTAGTGACATCATTTATTTCTTCTTTGACAGTATTACCAAAATCTTTTAGAACTTCTTTGTTATTTGGATTATATGTTGGATTTTGAAGTAGTTCTTTTTCATGAGCATTAATTTGTTTTAATTGTGAAACAAGAACAAAAGTTATTATTATAAAAAACATTAGACCTAAAATATAGTTTTTAGTAATAATTAAAATAATACCAATAATATAGAATATGAGACATAAAATTATTAGTATAGGTTTTACTATTCGGGGATCGTCTGTTTCTATTGTTTTATATACTTGATATCCTTTAATATAGTGTTCGTTATGAAAATCACTTTTTTGTTTATCAATGACAAAGCCGTCTTCAGGAGTGGTACTAGTTGTTGTTATTTCAACATATGTACCATCATCATTTATTTTTCTTTCAACTTTATTTTCCATAATTATTCCTACTTTAATATATTATATCTAATTATTAAGGGATATTTTATAAAAATAAGCTTACCTTTACAGTAAGTTTATTTTAATAATTTATCAATTTCTTCTTTAATTGATTTATTGTCTAAATGTTCTTGGGTATAAAGTTCTTCAATACTTCCTTGTTCAATAAATTTATCATCAAAACCTAATATTTTTATTTGACCTTTATATCCTAAATTATTTAATGCGAGGAGAATATTGTTACCAAGGCCACCTTTTATTAAGTTATCTTCAAGAGTTAAAACATTATCGTTGGTTTTAACGATTTTCTTTAAAGCATCTAAATCTAGTGGTTTTATAAATGTAGCATTAATAATAGTTAAGTTTAAATCGTATTCATTATTTATTTGGCAAGCTTTTTGTACCATTTTACCTGTTGCAATAATAGTAATATTTTTACCTTTTGTTATGTATTCCCATTTACCTAATTTAACTTCTTTTAGTGGTTTCATTTCCATGTAGTCACTTCCTCTTGGATAGCGGATTGCAATGGGGAAGTTTTGGTTTATTGACCACTTTAATAATATTTCAAGTTCGGCAATACATTTAGGAGATATGATGGTCATGTTAGGAATTATAGATAGGTATGATAAGTCAAAAATACCTTGATGAGTTTCACCATCATTTCCAACAATCCCAGCACGATCAATTGCAAAAACAACTGGTGAATTTTGCATACAAACATCATGGACTATTTGATCAAAACCTCTTTGTAGGAAAGTAGAATAAACTGCAAATACTGGTTTTAAGTTTGATACTGACATACCAGCAGCTAAAGTAACAGCATGTTCTTCAGAAATACCTACATCAAAGTAACGGTCAGGATATTTTTGAGCAAATTTTTCTAAACCAACTCCATCTTGCATAGCTGCTGTTATTGCAACAACTTTTTTATTACGAGCAGCTATATTAGTAAGAGCTTTGCCAAAAGCACTAGAATAGGTTTCTTTGCCACTAGATAGAATGCCGATTTCTTTATTAAATGCGGATACACCATGATATTTTTCAGGATTATCTTCAGCCAATTTATAACCTTTACCTTTTTTAGTTACAGTATGAATTATAACAGGACCATCTATTTTTTTAGCTCTTTTTAAAACTTTTTCAATTTCATTAATGTTATGACCATCTATTGGACCAATATATGTTAAACCCATATCTTCAAAATATTTGGAAGGTACTAAAGTTTTTCTAATACCATCTTTTATACGAGTTAAGAGATTAATGGATATAGTACCTAGTTTTGTATCATCTAAGCAATATTTTATTTTATTTTTTAGTTTAATATATTTTTCATTTAAACTTAAGCGACTTAAGTAACTTGATAAACCACCAACATTACTAGATATACTCATACCATTATCATTAAGAATAATAATTAATTTAGTTTTATTAAAACCTAAATCATTAATGGCTTCTAAAGACATACCATTAGAAATTGCTCCATCGCCAATTACAGCAACAATATTGTATTTTTCTTTATGTATGTCGCGGGCTCTTGCCATTCCAAGAGTGGCACTAATTGATGTACTACTATGACCAGTTTCAAAATAATCATATGGACTTTCTTTTTTATAAGGGAAACCTCTTAAACCCTTATATTTTCTTAGATTATCGAAAGAGTCTTTGCGACCTGTTAATATTTTATATACATAACTTTGATGACCAACATCAAAAACAATTTTGTCATATTCGAAATTAAAAATATCGCAAAGACTGATTGTTAGTTCAACAATTCCTAAGTTTGATGCTAGATGACCACCATTTTTAGATACTTTATCAATTAAAAATTCTCTTATTTCATTAGCAAGTTCTTTTTTTTCTGTTAAATTTAATTTTTTGATATCATTGATGTTTTTAATTTTATCTAGTTGTTTCATAAAATTCACCCCATGAATCTCTTTGATTAATTACATTAACACAAATAGAGTAAAACTTCTAGTAAATACAGATTTGATTATAACATTTTATACTAATTGTTTACAAATTATTAATTATTAACAAGAAAAAAAGCTAGTAACTAGTCTTAATTATCTAATAATCATATCTTCGTTATTTTGGTTGTACCGATAAAGTTAATAATACTCCTAAGTGTTTTTCAATTCTTTCAGTATATTTTTTAGCATATTGCTAATTACTTGACAAATTTTGAATAATTAAAAGATAAAACTAACTTATTTTTTGGGGTCTTTTTTATGTTCTAATAAATATTGTTCATTAGGATTAGTTTGATTTGAGATAAAGTTAAATATTTTTTTAATTGTTAATAAGTTTTCGGAACTTGTAGTAGTTGATGAAATTAATTGAAGTTTTTGTACAATATCTTTATAGTTTTCAGGGTCTATTTTATAGGCTTTTAAGTACTTTAAAATATCAGAATATCTTTGAGTATATAGTAAGATTTTAATATCTGATGTATTTAAATGAGGAAGAATATTTCTTTGAACTTCTAGTAGGTTATATAAAGGTATATCTTTTATATTATTAATATATGTATCAAAGCATTCTATTACACCAAGAAAACCATTAGTTAAAGAACTAATGCTCATTAGATTGTCATATTTTTTATAATCTTTTTTATTTAAAGAAGGGATAAATTCAGCCATTAATCTATAATGTTGATATTTACAAAAGTAGTTTGGGTCTAACGAATCATCAACAATGCCAAACCAAACAATATTATAAGGAGAATTATGTAGATATCTTTCTTCAAAAATTTTAGTTTTATTAAAGTTATTGTAATTATTTGGTAATGGTTGGCATTTTTTAGTATAAAAATTATAAGTTCCAGATAAGTAAGTTGCATCATCTAAAAGGAAATTAGCTTTTAAATTACGAGCTAGTATAGTCATATATTTATCTAAAGTAGGTGATGGAACTTCAACATGGGTTGAGATGTTTATGATAACTTTATGAGCGGAGAATATAGTTTTTAATTTGCAAAGTTGCCTCATAAAAATTTGAGCTGTTTCATCAGTCATATTATCTAATGTTCCTTGTAAATCAAGCATTATAATAATTGCTTTTTCTTTTTCAGTTTTTAGTTTTGTCATAATTTATTCCTTTTATTTATCTAATTCATTTAGATGCTTTTAATATTATGATTATAACTTAATAAGTATTTATAAACAATAAAAAATAATGCTTTAAGCATTATTTTTGGGGATCAATTAAGATTTTAATTGCATCATCGCTACCAGATGTTAGTCTTTCATAAGCATTTTGAACACCATCTAGACCAATGATATCATCGACAAATTTTAACATGTCGATTTGGCGAGTAGACATTAAGTCAATACATTCTTTGAATTCATCGATAGTATAACCAATTGCTCCAAGTACTTTAAGTTCATGCATTACAATTAAAGCTGATGGAATAGTAATACTTTCCATGGATACACCAACCATTACAACAGTACCATTTGGTTTAGCCATAGCTAAGGCAGTACTAACAGCAGCTGAGTTACCAGAGCAATCAAAAACTACGTCATATCCAAATGGGCAATTTTTACGGGCTTTTTCCATAAAATTAGGATCTTTGGCGTTGAAGAATTCATCGGCACATTTTAATGTAACACATTTTTCACCGCGGGCTTCGTTTGTTTCACTAACAGCGACATATGAAGCACCATTCATTTTAGCAAACATTGCACAGATGTCACCAATAATACCTGCGCCGATAACTAGAACATTAGAGCCTATTTTAATATCAGCTAAATTAACCGCATGTAAACCAACAGCAGTTGGTTCAACCATCGCAACTTCAGAATCAGTAATATTACTTGGGACTTTAATAACTAAGTCAGGTCTTACTGAGGTTTTTTCTGCATAAGCTCCAGGATTAGTTAATGATAATCCAACGGCATTATTCCATGTTTCAGGACAGTATTGAGGGTTACCACTTAGACAAGCTGGACAGTGACCGCAAGGGGAAATTGGTAAACCTGTAACACGATCACCGATTTTTAAATCTTTACGATTACCAGGATTTATGACGGTACCACAAAATTCATGCCCCATTACTAAGCCTTCGGGAGCGCCCATAACCCAGTAATGAATGTCAGAACCACATATACCTGCTTTTTTTACATCAATAACAACTGAACCATTTTCAGATTTTGGTTCATTTATTTTACTTACTTCAAATTTTTTTAAGCCTTTTAAAGAAACACATTTCATTATAGCCAACTCCTTTATTCTAAATGTATTATATCATTAATTAAAAAAAATATTTCTAAAATATTTCTATTTTTAAAAAAAATGTGTATAATTTACTTAGGCCGACTTAGCACAGTGGTAGTGCAACGCCCTCGTAACGCGTAGGTCACTGGTTCAAATCCGGTAGTCGGCACCATTGACGAATCTGTTCGAATTATTCGAACTTTTAGATAGATATCAATCAGAAATGATTGATTTTTTCGTTTTATAATAAAAAATCATAGAAAGGTTGGTGTCTATGATAAAAATAATTAAAGAAGAAATTGAGATTGATGAATATTTAGTTTCTAGATTAAATGTTATATGTGATTTGTGTAATACTACTTTCTCAATAGAAAATGGTAGTATTAGGAAAATAAATATACTAATTTAACTTATATTGAATCACATAGAATTATTATTAATAATAAACTGTATCTAGCATTTAATTATTCAAATGAAATCTATGAGCATAATTTTGGTAAAAAGGTAAAACTATTAGAACTAGAACAATATATAAAAGAAAACTAAATATTAGTACCCTAATCAGTGTATTGACTAATTCTAAAAAAGTAATATTATAAATGATCAGTGTATAGGTATACTCTAGAAATGGAGGTACATCTATGAAATATAAACACAATATATCGGAAAAATATAATATTGAATTATTAGAGGAGTTAGTAGTATAGTATTTAGACTTTATTAAATACTATTGTTTCCTCTTTTTTAGTAAAAGGAGTTGAGTTTTAATGAGTGAAGAAAAGAAAGTAGCATGACTTTATATTCGTGTATCTATAGAAGATCAAGTCCGAGAAGGATTTAGTTTGCCAGAACAAGAAAAACGTTTAAGGGCTATGTGTGAGTATAAAAACTATGAAGTATATGATGTATATGAAGAACGAGGAATAAGTGTTAAAACAGGTAATTATAGACCGTAGTTTGAGAGATTATTACAAGATGTTAGAGATAAGAAAGTAAATACTATAGTATTATTAAAACTAGATAGATTAACTAGGTCAGTTTCAGATTGGGAAAAGATACTTACCTGAAGAAGAAATGGCACAGCAAATAATGAGATTAAGACAATTTTATGATGTTGGTTATTATGAAGTAACTTATAGTGTTAAAGATAAAGTATTCTATTTTAACTTTTTGGAAGATAATAAAACAATTGTTAGAGTATTTCCATTAGAAGATTATAGAAAAATAGATTCAGATGAAAGAATGGAGACATGTAATCTATGAGTATTATATGATAAAGAAGATAATGGAACATTACTAGAAAATTCAGATGATGAAATTTCTTCATAATAAAGTGTGTGGCACGTTATGAAATTACAAAGTAATTTTGTAAGTGGCGATAATATTTTATTCTATCTTATGAAAATATAACTATTACGAAGTTTTAGTTATTATATGAATAAGATAAAACGAATTCAAAGGTGCTAAACCTTAGCTCCCATATCTTGTTAGTATGACAAGATATATATGGTGTTATACATTTTGTCAAATACCTTTTTCAAGATAGAATTGGAGGTGAATTTATGATAGAACTAGCATATTCGTTTCATATTGGAAATGATAAAAATAAAACTAAAAAAGCAAAACAAAGGAATACTCCTACAAACTATAATAATAATGTTATTTAAAATGCAATGCAGTTATCAAAAGTAAAACATCATAATTTAAGACAATATGATAATAATCTTGAAAAGATTAAAATTTTATATGGTTTTAATGATATTGTAAAAGCTGTCAAATAATTATATAAACAAGAATTTGAAGAAGCAAGATTAAAATATAATTCTAAATAAACTAGAGATGATAGAAAAGTAAAAGATTATTATAGTAAGATAAGTAATGATACAAAATACGATCTAGTAGTAAAGATTATTATAGAACTTGGAGATATGGATGTTGGACAAAGTCGAGAAAGAAATGTATAAAATCGAAAGAGTTTATGATGAACAATTTTCATTTTTAAAAGAACTAGTTCCTGATTTTAAAGTAGCAAACGCAACTCTACATTTTGATGAGTCTTCTCCACATCTTCATATTGTAGGAATAGCAGTTAAAGATAATTGTAAAACAGGTATGAGTAAGCAGGTTGGAAAATGTAGTGTATTTACAAAAGATAACTTACCAAAAATACAAGATAAAATGAAAGATAAATGTATAGAATCATTTAATAAAGAATATGGCTTAAATGCGGTGTTGAAAGATAAACAAAAAGTAAGAAATATAGATTATAGAGTTAGTCAAATGGCTGATAATTTATTTATCAATGGAATTATGGATGAAAAAGAATATACTAGTGTTATTAATAAAAAAGAAAAGAATTATGATAATTATGAAAGATAATGATAATAAGTACGTGATTATATGTTAAAATAAAGATTATAAAAATTTAACTAGGGGGATAGAATATGTCAGTTACAATGTATGAAAATTCTGTAAAAAGAAAAAAAGATGAAATTGCAAGATTAAAAAAAGAAAAAGTAAGATATGTAAATATGGTTAGTGATTGCAGTAAAAAAATTTTAAATGCAACTAAACAAGCTAGTTCGACAAAATCTTCATCTATTTATAAGAGTAAAATTAATGATATTGCTAGAGAAAATAAGAAAAAAGCTGATGTTGAAAAGAAAATAACTGAGTACGATAAAAAAATAACTAACAAAGAGAATGAATTATTAAAAGAAGAGCAAAAACTTAATAAAGCTAAAGAAATGGAATATCAAAAGTTAGAACAGCAAAGAAAAATGACTATTGATAGTTTATCAATGGATTTATCTGTTCAAAAATCAACTCAAAACGAACTTATTAAAGAAGTTAAAAAACTTAAAGAAGCAAAAGATAAAATTAATATATTATTTATTGCATCTAATCCAGATATTGAATTTACAGATGATGATGGCAATACTATACAACAACAAAAATTAAAATTAGAAAAAGAGGCAAGAGAAATACATGAGTCAATTCAAAAATCTTTAAAAAGAGATTCAATATCCTTTGAAACAAGGTGGGCTGCAAGAGTTACAGATTTAATTCAGTTTATCAATGAAGTTAATCCAACTATATTGCATTTTAGTGGACATGGTACCTCAGATGGAAAATTAGTTTTTCAAGATAATAACGATAAGCCTAAATTATTAAACATGGAAACTTTAGTTGAATTGATCAATGCATCTTCAGATAGTCTTAGATTAGTTGTTTTAAATAATTGCTATTCTTCATTAATATCTGAAAAAATTATCGATAATATAGAAGCATCTATTGGAATGAATAATTCTATTGGGGATGATGCTGCAATTGTTTTTGCATCACAACTTTATTCTTCTATTGGTTTTGGGCTTTCATTAGAGAAATCATACCAACAAGCAATAGTTGCACTAAAATTATACGATATTCCAGAAGATGAAACACCTAAATTGTTTGTATCAGATGGAATAGAAGCAAAGGAAATTTATTTAGTTACTAAAAATTAAATGAATGGAGAATAAATATGTTAAATGAAAATGATAGATAATAATAAAATTTTTGATGATTATTACGAAAAAATAAATCAAATGATAATAAATTCAAAAGCTAATGTTATAAGAAATATAAATCATGAAATGGTTGAACTATATTACAATATAGGACAAGCAATAAATGAACTTATTGATGAGTATAATTTGGAAAAATCACAAAATGAAATAATTAAATCTTTTTCTAATAAACTTACACAACAATTTGGGCAAGGTTTTAGTGTTCCAAGTTTAAAGAAAATGAAAAAATTTTATCAAGTATTTAATGGTGGTTCCACATTGTGGAACCAGTTAAGCTGGAGTCATAATAGGTTAATTATGAATATAGATGATGAAAAAAGAAGAAACTTTTATTTAGAGGATGTATAAAATCAAATTGGAGTGTTAGACAACTGGAAAGACAAATTAATAGTTTTTACTATGAAAGGTTAATTTCTACTAAAGAACCATATAAAGAAGAAGTAAAAAATGAAATAAACATTTTAGAAAAGAAAGATAAAATAGAAAATTTTGTAAAGGATCCATACGTATTAGAATTTTTAGATATAAAAGATAATAGATTTTTAGAAAGAGATTTAGAATCTAATTTATTGGAACATATTCAAGAGTTTTTATTAGAATTAGGAAGAGGATTTTCATTTGTATCAAGACAAAAAAGAATTGATGTTGATGGAGATAATTTTTACATCGATCTTGTTTTTTATAATTATGTATTGAAGTGTTTTGCTTTGATTGATTTGAAATTAGACAAATTAACTCATCAGGATATTGGGCAAATGGATTTTTATGTAAGATATTTTGATAATGAAATAAAAGAAAAAGAAGATAATCCTACAATTGGTATAATCTTATGCTCTGATAAAAAAGATACTATAGTTAAATATTCAGTTTTAAATGATAATAAAAATTTATTTGCGTCTAAATATCAACTTTATTTACCAACGGAAAAAGAATTGGCCTTAGAAATAGAAAAGAAAAAGGCTGAATTTAGTGGTGATAATTAAATGGTTCCACACTGTGGAATTAGACCAAACCTTATTAATTAAAAATTCAAGTGTAACAAAAGAATAATCAAATAGTATTAACAACTTTTTAAATTTTGTTGATAGTTGGTTTATCATCAATTTCTTCTAAAAGGGCTTCTAAAGATGTTTTGTAATTTAAACTTTTTCTAGGATAATTATTCATTCAGTCAGTAATTTTATTGATATCATTATAAGAATAATTTTTGATTAAAGTTTTTTAAGGAGTAAAATATCTAATCATACTGTTTTGTTTTTCATTAGTTCCTTTTTCACCAGAGCAATAAGGATGACAAAAGTAAATATTAATTTTAGAATCTTTAATTATTCCAAGGAAATCTGAAAATTCAGAACCATTATCTGTAGAAAAAGATCTGAAAATCTTATTGTAATGTTTGTTCATAAAAATTTTTATTTGATTGATTTTATTAACAACATTTTCAGCGGTTTTAGAAGAAATTTTAAAAATCATTTCGTATTTTGTTTTTCTTTCAGTCATAGTTAACAAACATTTATGTTTACCACGACTAGTAGCAATAACGGTATCAATTTCAAAGTGTCCAAAGGAAGACCTATTATTGATGTTTTCAAGCCTTAATTCAATATTGTAAGGGATTTTGTTAGTAGGGAGATAGTTTTTATCTTTGTATTTGTATTCAGGAAAATATTTCATTCTTCTAGAATCTTCAATTTTAACATTAATAATACCTAATCTAATCGCATTATAAATTGTAGGAGTAGAAATTGAACAAAAGCCATCTTTATTGAAATAGTTATGGGTTTTCATAAACCCTATAATAACATCAGGAGCCCACTTATAAATTTTAATCTTATCTTCAATAATATAGTATACTTTATATAGTGGTTGATATAAATGAATCGTCTTTATGCGAAAGAGTTGTAAACTGCTTTGTTGTTCGCAATAGATTGATAGAAAACTTGAACTTTTATAGTTCGAGTTTTAGTATACAAAAATTTAGACAAAAATATGTATGGATTTGAATTGATAGATTTGTCAATTTAGAAAACACACTTGCTTATTGATAAGTTAATATATGTATGAAAATTGTAATAAATAAAAATTTATGCTATAATTCGTTTATCAGCAATGATTAGGAAGAGTAATTTTGTAATTTATTGTAGAGAATTATCGTTTGGTGAAAGATAGTATAAATTAAAAATGAAAGACACCTATGAGCTACTTATTTGAAATAATAGTAGAATAAGTCGGATGTAAAACGTTATATTACTAGAGCGATTATATATTTAAATTCTATTTATATATAATAAATTGGGTGGTACCGCGGATTTTAACAGTTATTCGTCCCTTTGTGGATAATGTAACTGCTTTTTTTTATTATATATTATTTGATAGGAGGAAGAAAAGTGAAAAAGGTATATTTTAAAAATATGAATGAATACTTTGAACAAGAAATTACTATTGAAGGTTTTGTTGATAGTATTCGTGATTTACAATATGTTCAATTTTTGGTTGTTAGAGATACTACTGGTAAAGTTCAAGTAACGATTGAAAAGAATGAAAATAATTGTAAATTAAATGAAATTGTTTCAAATTTAACTTGTGAGAGTACAGTGAAAATTTTTGGAACATTGTTACGAAATGAAAAAGTAAAACTTAATAAAATGGAGTTAATTCCAAGTGATATTATTGTAACTAGTAAGTGTTTAGAGGAATTACCTTTAAATTATAAAGATAGCAAGTCCGCACTATTAGATACTAGATTAAATTATCGATTTTTAGATTTAAGAAGTGAAAAAAATCTTCTTATGTTTAAAGTACAAACATGTCTTGTCAATGCTATGAGAGAATTTGTTATAAATAATAATTTTATTGAAATCCACACTCCTAAAATTATTAGTACAGCAAGTGAATCAGGATCTGATGTATTTGAAATAAAATATTTTGATAGAAAAGCATATTTAGCACAAAGTCCACAATTTTATAAGCAAATGGCAATGTGTAGTGGATTTGATCGAGTGTTTGAAATTGCTCCTGCATTTAGAGCGGAAAATTCAAATTCTTATAGACATACAACAGATTTTACATCATTTGATATTGAAATGAGTTATATTGAATCTTTAGAAGAGTTAATGGATTTTGAAGAAAATCTTTTTATTGCTGGTTTAACGGCTGTAAAAGAAAAATATGGAGAACAAATTAAGGAATTATTTAATGTTGATGTGGTTATACCAACAAAGCCATTCCCTAGAATTAAATTAGAAGAATTATACAATGAATTGAAAAAAGAATACGGATTTAAAATGAATTATGAAGATGTTGGAGATATGAACGCAGAATCGGAAAAATTAGCATCAAAATATATTAAAGAAAAATATGGACATGAGTTTGTATTTATAACGGATTTTAGTGCTAAAAAAAGAGCTTTTTATCATAAAAGAGAAAATGGAATACCACAAGGAGCAGATCTTATTTGGAAAGGTTGTGAAACAACTACTTTAGCAATTAGAGAACATAGATATGAAATATTATGTGAACAAGCAAAAGAAAAAGGTTTATCTGAAGATGTTAAATTTTATCTTGAATTCTTTAAATATGGATGTCCACCGCATGGAGGATTTGCTTTAGGAGTAGATAGAATAACAATGTTACTTCTTGAAACAGGCTCTTTAAAAGAAACAATGTTTATATTTAGAGGACCATGTAGAATAGAGCCTTAAAAAAAA
>CANQFI010000041.1 GCA_947598455.1 uncultured Bacilli bacterium
AAAAAATTTAAAAATATCTATTGTCATATTAAAAAAAATATGTATAATGGTGTCTAGTGAATTATTTGGAGGTCATAATTAAAATGAAATTAAAAGATTTAACTCAAGCCGAATTAGAAGCTATGTCCTATGATGATATAGCTGAAATGATATTAACAGAAACTAATCGTCAAATGAAAATAAATGAATTATTTAAAGAAGTATGCAAACTAATTAATTTATCTGATGATGAATTTGTAGATAAATTACCTGCCTTCTTTGATGTATTATCTACAGATCATCGTTTTATAATGTTAGAAAATGGTTTATGGGATTTAAAAACTAAACATTCTACTAAAGTTATTATAGATAATGAAGATGAAGATGAAGATATTGATGAAGATGTCGATTTAGATAACATGGAAGAAGAGGAAGATGATAATAAAGACATCTATTCTGATGAGGAAGATGAAACTGATGATATCTCTGACGATGATGAATTAAAAGACCTAGTAATTATCGATGAAGATGAAGAAGCAAATGGCATTATGTAACCATTTGTTTTTTACATTTTAAGTTAATATGATATAATACAAGACGAAGGGCGTGAAATAATCATGTTTGAAAGATTAGAAGCGATAAAAGAAAAATACGATGAACTAACAAGTAAACTTTCAACTCCTGAAGTATTAAGTGATTATAATTTATTAAAAAAATTATCTAAAGAACAAAAAGATTTAGAAGAAACATATTTAAAGTATAAAGAGTATCAAAAAGTTGAAAGTAATATTAATGAAGCTAAAGAATTATTAAATGATCCAGAAATGGGTGAAATGGCTACTTTAGAATTGGAAGAGTCAACAACTAAAAAAGAACAATTAACTAGAGAACTTGAAATTCTTCTTATTCCTAAAGATGAAAATGATGATAAAGATATTATTATGGAAATAAGAGGAGCAGCTGGTGGTGATGAAGCCAATATCTTTGCCGGAGATTTGTTTAGAATGTATTCTCGTTATGCTGATAAAAAGGGTTGGAAAATTGATGTAATCAACTCTATACCTGGTACAGCCGGCGGTTATTCTCAAATTGAAGCTAAAATAAATGGTGAAAATGTTTATTCTAAATTAAAATATGAATCAGGTTCTCATCGTGTTCAAAGAGTTCCTGTAACAGAATCAAATGGTCGTATTCAAACATCTACAGCTACAGTTCTTATAATGCCTGAAGTAGAAGACGTTGAAATAGATATTAATCCTAATGATTTACGAATCGATGTTTACTGTGCTACCGGTCATGGTGGTCAAGGTGTTAATACAACTCCATCAGCCGTAAGAATTACTCATATTCCAACTAATACAGTAGTAACTTGTCAAAATGAACGTAGCCAATTACAAAATAAAGCTCAAGCTATGGAGGTATTAAAAGCTCGTTTATATCAAGCTGAACAAGAAAAACAAGATGCTGAAGTAGGTAATGAAAGAAGAAGTAAAATAGGTACTGGCGATCGTGCTGAAAAAATAAGAACTTATAATTATCCTCAAAATAGAGTGACAGACCATCGAATCGGTTATACAACTAATAATTTAGATCGTGTAATGGATGGCGATCTAGATGATATTATTGAAGCTTTAATTACTGAAGACTTACAAAGAAAATTAAAAGGAGAATAATCTCCTTTTTTTAGAAAGAAGAATTACTATGACTGAACTAGAATACTTAAAGAAGTATCTTCATCCTGAAGATAATTTAGATGAAGCTATTAAAAGATTAGAAAATGGTGAACCAGTCCAATATATTATAGGAGATACTTACTTTTATAATAGTCTTATTAAAGTAAATAAAAATGTTTTAATACCTCGCCCTGAAACTGAAGAATTAGTTGAAAAAACAATAAATTTAATTAAGAAATATTTGCCATCTAATTTAAAAATTCTAGATATTGGTACAGGTAGTGGTTGTATACCTATTGCTTTAAAAAAAGAATTACCAGATTCTAGTATTGATGCATGTGATATTTCAAAAGAAGCTTTAGAAGTAGCTAAATCTAATGCCAAACTAAATAATGTTCAAATAAACTTTATTAAAAGTGATATCTTTTCTAATATAACTGATAAATACGATTTAATTATTAGTAATCCTCCTTATATTAAAGAAGATGAAGAAATAATGGATATTGTTAAAAATAATGAACCTCATCTAGCTTTATATGCTAAAGATAATGGTTTATATTTTTACAAAGAAATACTTAAAAATTCTTCTAAATACTTAAATAAAAAATCCATTATTGCCTTTGAAATAGGTGAAAGTCAAGGACTAGAAATTAAATCTTTAGCACAAAATTATTATCCAAATGCTACCGTAATTTTAGACCAAGATTTTCGCCATTTAGATCGTTATATTTTTCTTATTAATGAATAAAATATATAAATATCACCCAATATTATGTTAGGTGATATTTTAAAATGAAAAAAGTAATCTATGTAATTCTAATCTTAATTGTCTTATCTTTCTTTTTATATAATAAAAATAACCCAATTATTCCTAAAGATTCTATTAGATTCCGTATTATTGCTAATAGTAACTCTAATATAGACCAAGATACTAAAATAAAAATAAGAAATGACTTAGAAAAACAATTTTTTCCCTTACTTGAAAACTCTACTTCTATTGATGAATCACGTCATATAATTAAAGAAAATGAAAACGTTATCAAAAACACTTTAGATTCATATAATATACCATATACAATTAATTATGGTCCAAATTACTTTCCTGAAAAAAATTATAAAGGAGTAACTTATAATGAAGGTGAATATGAATCCTTAGTTATATCTTTAGGCGAAGCCGAAGGTAATAACTGGTGGTGTGTTATGTATCCTCCTTTATGTTTATTAGAATCCAATTCTGATGATTATGAAGATGTAGAATATAAATTTTTTATTCAAGAAATTTTAGAAAAGTTAGGTTCATAACTCTAAATAATAATTAAAGCAATTGACAAAATTAATTGTTAATTATATAGTAAATTTGATAAGTAAATACCTAAATTTACTTAAAGAAGTATGAGAGTGATGAAATGAGACAATTAATAATTGATGGGGGACATGAATTAACTGGTGAAATTAAAATCAGTGGTGCTAAAAATAGTGTTGTTGCATTAATCCCAGCCGCTATTCTCTCTGATGAAGAAGTAACTTTATATAATGTTCCAGATATTTCTGATACTAGAGCTTTATTAGATATTATTGCTTTATTAAATGGCAAAGTAGAGTATCAAGATGAAATAATGAAAATAGATACAAGAAATATTGAAAATAAATTAGTACCAGAAAAACTAAGTAAAAAACTAAGAGCTTCCTATTATTTTATGGGTGCTTTATTAGGTAAATTCCATTATGCTGAAATCTATTTCCCAGGTGGTTGCAATATTGGTTCACGACCAATAGATTTCCATATTAATGGTTTTCAAAAATTAGGAGCTGAAGTAACTATTGAGGGTAATAAATATATCTTTAAAGCTGATAAACTAAAAGGTGCTCGTATCTATTTGGATTTTGCTTCAGTAGGAGCAACAATTAATATAATGCTAGCAGCTGTTAAAGCTGAAGGAACAACTTATATATCTAATGCCGCTAAAGAACCAGAGATTGTTAATATAGCCACTTTATTAAATAATATGGGAGCTAAAATTACCGGAGCTGGAACTAGTGAAATAAAAATTGAAGGTGTTAAAAAATTAAGTAAAGCTGTCATTGATGTTATTCCTGATCGTATCGAAGCTGGAACCTATACTATTATAGGAGCTTTACTAGGTAAAAACTTAAAAATAAGTGGTATTATTGAAGATCATATTGATGCTTTATTATCTAAATTAAAAGAAATGGGCGTTGAAATGAAAATAGATAATAACTCTTTAATAATTAACCATCCCAAAAGATTTAAATCGATAAATGTCAAAACTTTAGTATTTCCAGGCTTTGCTACAGATTTAGGTCAACCAATGAGTGTTTTACTTACTCAAGCAGATGGTATGTCTATTTTTGAAGAAACAATTTATGAAAATAGAATGGGGCACATTAAATACTTACAAAAAATGGGTGCTAATATTAGAGTAAATGATCGTACAGCAATCATTGTAGGTAAAACGCCATTAAGAGGCGAAGAAGTAACAGCTACCGACCTTCGTGCTGGAGCTGCTATGATTATAGCTGGCTTAATCGCTAAAGGAACAACTACAATTAATGAAATAGAACATATTTTAAGAGGTTACGAAAGTATCGTTGAAAAACTAACAAAAGTTGGTGCTCAAATTAAGATTAGAGAAGTATAGAAAAATTTGACAATTTTTAATTGATTTGATAAAATTTTTATCGTTATGGTGCATTATCCTAGTCATAAAAATTATTTGAAGGTAGGGCTAAAAATCTACCAATTGTACTGATATGACACTTTGTATACTTGCTTGATTCGCCCAGATTCGGGTGGGTATATGATTTAAGATTTAAGGACAAATTATAATGGCATATAAAGAGTTCCTTTTATCCCGTCTACCATAAAGATAAACTAGTGCATGTCGTGAGTGATTACATGGGATAGTAATTGAAAATGTAATTGCAAAAGCGAATAAGAATAATCCCTATATGATAGAGAAATTCTCTAGGGTGTATGTATTATAAAGTTTGAGGTGCGGACTAAGTGGTAATCGAGTAATCGAACTGGTAACATTCGATTGGTTCTTTTAAAGAGAAATCGCCAAAGAGTAATCAATGGTAAGAACTAGAGAAATTCAACTCGACCAAAGCCGTAAAATTAATTTATAATATACCATAAATATTTTATTAAAATTACTTTATAAGGAGAGTTAATATGAAGAGTAATGTTAACTGGATATATAAAGTTTTTTTATTATCTTTTATACTATCCATTGCCTTTAGTGGTATATCAACTATAATATCTAATTCTTTTAATGAAATAGTATTAACTATTATCATTATTGTCGTAATTTCTATTGGAATTATTTTTGATATGATAGGTGTTGCTGTTTTAACAAGCAAAGAAGCTAATCTTCATGCTAAAGCTTCTAAAAAATTAAAAGGTGCTAAAGAAGCTATATCCTTGTTAAAAAATTCAACTAAAGTATCATCTGTCTGCAATGATGTAATTGGTGATATTTGTGGTATTGTAAGTGGTAGTTTAGGAGCAGTTTTAACTATTTCAATATCTAACTACTTTAATTTTAATTTAACTATTACAACTATCTTAGTAACAGCTGTTATTTCAGCCTTAACAGTTGGCTTTAAAGCAGTCTTTAAAGGTATTGCTACTAAAAATAGTGATTCTATCGTCTTTATGGTTGGCAAAGTTATCTCTATTTTTAAAAAATAAGTAAAATAATAGCAAAAAATAAGATTAAGGCTTGATAAGTTAAATTCTTATGATATAATACATAAGACGAAGAAATTACTATGTCTTAAAATTCTAGACATGGCGGAAGGAGAATAAAAATGAAAAAAGATATCCATCCAGAACTTAAAGATTGTAAAGTAACTTGTGCTTGTGGTGCTACATTCATGACTAAATCTACTAAAGATGAAATCCATGTAGAAGTATGTAGCGAATGTCATCCATTCTATACAGGAAAACAAGGTAAAGCTAAAAAAACTGGTTCTGTTGAAAAATTCAACCGTAGATATGGTTATGATCAAGAAGCTGCTAAATAGTAGCTTTTTTTCATTTTTTTAAATCTGTGGTATACTATAAATAGGGTGGTAATTATGGGCAAATTAGGATATTTAATTACAAGAATTAAAGGTATGAACTATCAAGGATTTTTTGATACGATAAACTTTGTTCATGAACAAAATCATAAAAATAAAGTATTTATCTTTTTTGATATTATTAAATGTGGTCTAAAATACCAAGCTGGTTATATGGATTATAAATTATTTGAAATGTATAAACTAAATAAACAACAAAGAGATACCATTATAACTAGAGGTATTAATAATGACATTGTTAAAAAATATAATAATCCTGAATATATGAAATATTTTAGTAATAAAATAACTTTTAATAAAAAATTTAATAAATATCTTTTAAGAGATTGGATAGAAGTCAAAGATACTAAAGAAAGTTACCAAGAATTTACTGAATTTTGTAAAAAACATCCAAATATTTTAGTTAAACCTTTATCAGAAAGTTGTGGTAAAGGAGTTGAAATATTTAAAGTAAATACCCATAATGTTAAAAAAATATATCATAATTTATTAGAAACCCAACGATATTTAGTTGAAGAAATAGCTACTCAATGTAAAGAAATATCTTCTCTTCATCCATCATCTATTAATACAATAAGAATAGTTACTTTAAATCATGAAATAGTCGCTGCATTCTTAAGAATAGGCAATAACAATAATATAGTTGATAACTTTAATCACGGTGGTTTAGTAGCTCCAATTAATATTGAAACAGGTATAATTGATTATTTAGCCATTGACAAAAAGGGTAATGTCTATGATAAGCATCCTATTACTGGAGAATCAATAATTTGGTTTAAAATACCTAAATGGCCTCGTATAAAAAGATTTGTTATTAAAGCCTCTTATGAAGTACCAGAAGTAGGTTATATTGGATGGGATGTTTGTTTAGGTCCTAAAGATCCATTCTTAATTGAAGGTAATGAATTCCCAGGTCATGATTTATATCAACTACCACCACATAGAACTAATGGACAAGGTTTATTACCTCGTTTTAAAAAAGCTATGAATAAAAAGGAGAATAATAATGAAGATAGCAATAGCAACTGATCATAACGGTGTAAATGAAAAAAAAGCCATAATAGCCCAATTAAGCGAATATGAATTTATTGATTTAAGTACTGATAATACTCCAATTGATGATTATCCTGATTTCGCTTTTAGAGTATGTAAAAGCCTTATCAATAAAGAAGCGGATTTAGGTATATTGATGTGTGGTACTGGAATTGGTATGAGTATCGCCGCCAATAAAGTAAAAGGTATTCGCTGTGCTCATTGTTCTAATATTTCTCAAGCTCATCTAGCCAGAGAACATAACAATGCTAACATCATAGCATTAAGTTATAAACAAGATATAAATGAATTATTAGCAATGATTAAAGAATTTTTAACAACTCCAGCTTCGACTGATGAAAGACATCAAAGAAGAGTAAATAAAATCATAAGTTACGAAGAAGGAACATATAATGAACTATAAAGCATATATTTATATTATAACTTTATTATTAAGTATTTTTGCTTTATCTGGAGTTAATTTTGATGGCTTTATTAAAACTAATAAAGCTATCGAAGCAAGAATCTTAGTAATGCTTTTAAGCATTGCTACAAGTTATTTGGTCACCAACTTTATAACTGATTTTATAAATGTAAGCAGTATCATAAAAGGATGATCTGTTTGAATAAAAATTTACTTTATATAATTGTTTTATTAATACCAATAACCATAATTAGTTTCTTTTTTAAAGAAACTAATTTTAATATGGGAAAAAATAATAAACAGAGTGTTGATGATAAACAAATAGTAAAAGTTGAAAAAGATAATGAAGAATTATCTATTGATATCGAAGATTATGTAATAGGTGTAGTAGCTGGTGAAATGCCCGCCTTATTTGAAGAAGAAGCCTTAAAAGCCCAAGCCATCGCCTCGCGTACTTATGCTATTTTTCATCTTCAAACTCACCCATCTATAACAGCTACCATTGATGATCAAGTTTATTTAAGTCCTGATGAAATGAAAGAAAAATGGCAAGATAAATACCAAGAATATTATGAAAAAATAAGTAAAGCTGTTGAATCTACTAAAAATTTAATAATGTATTATGAAAATAAGCCAATTAAAGCCTATTACTATTCTATGTCTAATGGTTATACAGAAAGCTCTATTAATGTCTTTAATGAACAAACTGATTATTTAACTATCATTCCTTCTCCTTGGGACCAAGATAACGAAGAAACAATAACTATATCTAAAGAAGAATTCTGTACAAAATTATCAATATCATGTAATGAAATTTCTATTTATAATATTATAAAAGATAAATCAAATAGAGTATCAAAAGTCACAATTAATAATAAAGAATTTACTGGTATTGAAATAAGAAAGTTATTAGCTTTAAGATCGACAGATTTTACTGTTGATATCTCAGATGTTATCAACATCACAACTAAAGGTTATGGTCATGGAGTAGGTATGAGTCAATATGGAGCCAATAATATGGCTAAAGAAGGTTATTCCTACGAAGAAATATTAAAATACTATTATCAAAATATTGAAATAGATAGTATTTAAATGTATATTTCTTTTTTTCTTGTCCAAACTTAATATTAGAAAGGTGATAATATGACAAGAAAAAAATTAAAAGATTGGGTTATTCCAACATTAGGAATCTTTGTTTTAGTAGGAGCATTATTTAGTTATTATCTAATCAGTAATCTTATTAATACAAACATAGTACCAGATAATTCATATGTAACAGATGCCTTAGTTGATAACACGATCGATGTTCAAAATGAAGTTGAAGGAGCAGAAGAAGTTCAAATAATTAAACCATATAAAGGAGAAGAAGTTACTATTAGTAAATATTACTATAATAATAGTGATGAAGAAACTAAACAACAAAAATCATTAATTCGTTATCAAAATATTTATATGCCTAATACTGGTATTCTATATTCATCAGATCAAGTATTTGATATAGTTCCAGTCCTACCAGGTAAAGTAAGCGTTGTTAAAACAGATGATATATTAGGTAATATTATTGAAATAGAACATGATAACAATATTGTAACTATTTATCAAAGTGTTAAAGATGTTAAGGTAAAAGTTGGAGATGAAGTAACTCAAGAAACTATAATAGCTGCTAGTGGTTCTAATAAACTAGAAGGCGAAAAAGAAAATTGTCTTCATTTTGAAGTTTATAAAGATGGAACATTAACAAACCCAGAGGATTTTCTAGCTAATAAATCTTAATAATGTTTAAAAAAAGATCTACTATTACCATCCAATTTATCCAAGATGGCTTAATAGTATATAGTAAAAACAAACTATTAAAATTTCTATTATCCTCTGTTAATAACTATAAAATTATTGACAAGCAATTATTTATTGAAGAATTTTCAACAATTATGGAAGAAAATAACATAAATAACCAGATTTTAACAGATAACATAAACATTATTATAGACGATACATACTCTAATAATGATAAAGATAATCTAAACCAAATCTTTAAAGATTTATCATTTAATCAAATAAATATTATTAACCTAGTCAATATCTTCAACATTGATAATCATGAACTATTACTTGATATATCTCATAATATAATAAAAATATATTATAATAATCAAACTCTAAGTATTAATATTTTCTTTAATAAATATAAACAAATATTAATGATGTATTTAAAAGATATTATTAAAGATGAAAATATTAAAACAATTAAAGTCTTTGGTAATTATAAAGAATTAGATAGTCTTATAAAGTATTTAAGTAAAACCATTATTAAAGATATTTATATTTATTCACATCCCGATATAATGCCAATTAAATTATTAACATAATCTTATAGCAAAATAGATTTATTGATGATATAATTGTCTTAGGAGGATGATGAATATGAAATATAATATTCGTGGCGAGAAAGTAACCGTTACTCCATCTATGAAAAATTATATAACTGAAAAACTATCTAAAATGGATAAGTATTTTGAAAACCCAGATGAGATTAATGTTAATGTTCTTGCAAAAGTAAAAGGTTTAGAGCAAATAATTGAAGTAACTGCTTTAACTAAAAAATTTACTCTAAGAGCTGAGGAATCTAATGAAGATTTTTATGCCGCAGTTGACTTAGTTATTAATAAACTAGAAAGACAAATCAGAAAGAATAAAGATAGATTAAATAGAAAATACAAAAATATTGAAAATTTAGAATTTAATTTTAATTATGAACCAGAAGACGATGATATGGAAAAAAATGTAAGTACCATTGTTAAGAGAAAAAATATTTCTATGAAACCAATGGATGAAGAAGAAGCAATACTTCAAATAGAATTACTTAACCATGATTTCTTTGTTTTCAAAAACATTGATGAAGAATGTGTATCTGTTTTATATAAAAGAAAAGATAATAACTATGGTATAATTAATATGAAATAGGGAGCTTAAGCTCCTTTTTTATTGACTTTAAGCAACTAAATAATATAATATTAAAGACACCAAATAATAAAAATAATATAAAAAAACAACCACTAAATAACAAAAAATGGATAAATAAATAAAATAATCTCTAAAAAAAGCTTTAAATGGTTGAATTTGGTTACAAAATATTTTAAAATATTATATGCGTGAAAAAGAAAGCTTTAATGCTTTTGATATTTCTGTTATAATAAGACAAGTGGAGGAATGCGTCATGGGATTTTTTAGAAAATTAATCGACTCAGAATATAAAGAATTAAAAAAATTTGAAAAAATCGCTAATCAAATAGATGATCTTAGCGAAGAAATGGAAGCTTTAAGTGATGAAGAATTAAAAGCTAAAACTGAAGAATTTAAAGCTGAATTAGAAGATGGTAAAACTTTAGAGGATATTTTAGTACCAGCATTTGCTGTTGTAAGAGAAGCAGCTTATCGTGTTATTGGTGAAAAACCATACTTTGTTCAAATATTAGGCGGTTTAGCAATTCATTATGGTAATATAGCTGAAATGAAAACTGGTGAAGGTAAAACTTTAACAGAAACAATGCCAACTTACTTAAATGCTTTAGAAGGTAAAGGAGTACATATTGTTACAGTTAATGAATTCTTAGCCAAACGTGACTCAGAATGGATGGGAAATATTTTTAGATTCCTAGGTTTAACTGTGGGTTTAAATTTAAGAGAAATGTCTCCAGAACAAAAAAGAGAAGCCTATAATTGCGATGTTTTATACTCAACTAATAACGAAATTGGTTTCGATTACTTAAGAGATAATATGGTTGTTAAAGCTTCAGATAGAGTTCAAAGACCATTAAACTTCTGTATTGTCGATGAAGTTGACTCAATCCTTATTGATGAAGCTCGTACTCCATTAATTATTTCTGGTGGAAAATTTGATTCAAAAGACTTATATACATCAGCAGATCGTGCTGTTAAAAAATTAATTGAAGAAGATTATACAGTTGATGAGAAAACAAAAAGTGTCTCACTTACTGAAAGTGGCGTTGAAAAAATTGAAAAAACATTCCATCTAAAAAATCTATATGATTTAGATAATGCTGTTTTGGTTCATCATTTAAATCAAGCTTTAAAAGCTAATTATGGTTTTAAATTAGATGTTGATTATGTTGTTGAAGATGGCGCTGTAATCATCGTTGACCAATTTACTGGTCGTTTAATGCATGGTCGTCAATTTAGCGATGGCTTACATCAAGCTATTGAAGCTAAAGAAAACGTTAAAATTAACGAAGAAACTAAAACTATGGCAACAATTACCTTCCAAAACTTATTTAGGATGTATAATAAATTATCTGGTATGACAGGTACTGCTAAAACTGAAGAAGAAGAATTTAGAGATATCTATAACATGTATGTTATCCAAATTCCTACTAACAAACCAGTTATAAGAGAAGACTTACCAGATTTAGTATACGCTACAGAAAAAGGTAAATTTGCAGCTATTGTTAATAAAATTAAAGAAATTCATGAAACAGGACAACCTATCCTAGTTGGTACAATATCTGTTGAAAACAACGAAAAATTAAGTGCAATGCTTAAAAAAGAAGGCTTAAAACATGAAGTATTAAATGCAAAAAATCATGAAAGAGAAGCTGAAATTATTGCTCAAGCTGGTCAAAAAGGTGCAATTACTATCGCTACTAATATGGCTGGACGTGGTACCGATATTAAATTAGGTGAAGGTGTTATCGATTTAGGTGGTCTTTGTGTAATAGGTACAGAAAGACATGAATCTCGTCGTATTGATAACCAATTACGTGGACGTTCTGGTCGTCAAGGAGATCCAGGTATGTCTCAATTCTTTGTTTCATTTGATGATGACTTAATGCGTCGCTTTGGAACAGATAAAATTAAAGAGATGTTAATTAAAGTTGGCTTTAGTGATGACCAAGCTATTCGTTCTAAAACATTTACTAAGAGTATTGAAACAGCTCAAAAGAAAGTTGAAGGAAATAACTATGATACTCGTAAATCATTACTTGATTACGATAATGTCATGAATGAACAAAGAGAAATTATTTATTCAAGAAGAAATGAAATTCTTGATCAAGAATCAATATCTGAAAGAACACAAGCTACTTTTGATAGTAATATAGCTAATTTAGTAGATAGTCATATTGAACCAGAAGGTTATTTAACAGATGACGACAAAAGTGAAATTATTGAATATTTAAATACTAACTTAATAAAAACAACCAAATTAGAAGTATCTGAAATTGAAGATATGAAAGGCGAGGAAGAAGTTAAAGCTTATTTAACTGAAAAAGTTAGAAATGATTACCAAGAAAAAACTAAGAGTATTCCACAAGAAATTATTAACGAATTTGAAAAAGCAATTGCTTTAAGAGTTATAGATGAAGCATGGATTGATCATATTGGTGTAATGGAACACTTAAGAGAAGGTATAGGTCTTCGTGGTTATGGTCAAATTAATCCATTACAAGCTTATACAACCGAAGGTTATGAATTATTTGATGAGTTAATGAGTAGTATTGAATCTCGTATTTCAATATTCTTACTTAAAGCTGAAGTAAGACAAAATACTGAAAGAAAAGATCAAAGAAATAACAAAATAGTTCATGATACACATGTTAAAACAAAAGGAACTCCTATAAAAAATGATAAAAAAATAGGCAGGAATGAATTGTG
>CANQFI010000042.1 GCA_947598455.1 uncultured Bacilli bacterium
GGACTTAAAATCCTGCGAGATTTAACCCTCGTGCCGGTTCAAGTCCGGCCTTGGGCACCATTTGATTATTACAAGGTTTAAACCTTGTTTTTTTTATACCAAAATAAAAAGAAATATATTAATTTCCTTTTACCTTTCTAAATCTTGTGCTATCTTGATAAAATCATCCATTTTTATACCAGATCCTTCTAAAATATACATAATTCCATCATCATCAAAATATAAATAATTATTACCTATTTCATAATAAATTGCCATTAACCCAAGGTTGTCTAATTTAATTTCTTGATAGTTTTTTTTGTTATCATCTTTAGCGATATACCCAAACCAATAATCATTTAATAAAGCATCATCATCAAAATTCTTAGTAAAAATTCTAGCACTCAATCTTACAAAACATTCTTTATCTTCAAATAAAGGATTATAAGAAATATCTATTTTAGATACATAGCCCTCATCATTATTAGTTCCATCTAATCGATATAACGCTTTTACATTTTTATATTTTAATAAATCTACTCCAACCTCATCTTCTATTTGAGTAATACTTAAATCTTCTCTAATAACACTTTCAGTAAAACCATTTCCATCTTTTTCTAACTTTAACCTATCAAATTTAGTAACTTTAGATATAACAGCAGTATTAGCATCATCTGGAATATCCTCATTTACATAACTATCTGATTTAAACCAAGTTTTAATTAAATTACCAATATCTTTAGCATAAACAGTTGATAAAGACACAATACATATTATTCCTAATATAATAACCGCATAACTTAATTTAAAACTTTTAGTTCTATTTATTTTCTGATAGATCTCATCTTTTACTTTATTATCTAATTGATATTTATTAAATATTTTTTGATATCTGTTCATTATATCTCCTCCCCTAATATATCTTTAAGCTTTTCCCTACTTCTTGCAAGTCTCTGTTTAACTGTTGTTTCTTTTACTCTTAAAAGATTAGCTATCTCTTTAACTTTATAGTTTTCATAATAATATAAATGTACAATTAAACGATCCTTTTTAGGTAGTAAAAATATACTATTTAATAGTTCATCATCTCTATTTTTAGCAGGAATCTTATCTTCTTCATTATCTATAAACCTTCTTACTTTTCTTTTCCAAGATGATATTAAATTACTTTTACATTCGTTAATTGTTACAACAATCAACCAGTTTTTTAAATACAATTCACTATTAATTTTATTTAAATTTCTATATAATTTTAAAAAAACATTTTGGACAATATCTTCAGCATCATCAATATTCTTTAAATAACTAATAGCTAAATAATAAACAGTATTTTTATATTTTTCATATATGTCATCAAAATTCATCATGTTTTACTCCTTTTGAGATATCTCATTAAGATTACGAATTAAAATACTAATTGGTTACATTTATTTTTTTTAAAATCACAAAAAAATAAAGATCACTCTTTATTTTCTTTAAATTCTTTCATCCATTTAGGCAACATTTCTCTTAATGGTGAAAAACCATTTTTATCCTCTAATTCCCTTTTGTCCTCAATACGATAATCAAAATTTTTAATAGTTAATTTAACTTTTTTATTATCTTCGTCAACTTCTAAAACTTTTGCTTTAATAATTTCACCTAATTCAACATAATCAAATACACTTTTTACAAACATATCAGAAATCTCCGAAATATGAATTAATCCAGAATAGCCATCATCCATTAAAAGAAAAATTCCGTAGTTTTCAATACCACTCACTTTTCCTTTTACTATGTCACCTTTCTTATATTTTGGCATTATTCCACCTCGTTTAGTATTATACCACAACTCATTATTTACACCAAATAAATTATAAGTTATAATTAAACGAGGTGATATCTATGACTAAAACTACTAAAATAAATGAAATAGATAATAAAGAAAATAATAATCAAGATACTATAAATAAGATAAAAGAAATATTAGATACCTTAAAACCATATTTAAATATGGATGGTGGTGACGTCGAATTTATTGATTATAAAGATAAAATTGTATATGTTAAGTTAACTGGCGCTTGTGCCGCTTGTATGTTTTCAGACGAAACTATAAAAAATGGCTTATATGAAACAATTAAAATGGATGTTCCTGAAATAGAAGGAGTAATTAACGTTAATCTTTAATTACTCTTTTTTTATCCATGAAAATAAAAATATTCCAAACATCCTTTGTACCATATTTACATAATCTTCATAAAGATTAACATTATTTAATAAATATATAAGTTCGCTTTCTTCTTCCTTATCAACAACCATATCACTTATAATATCAAAATATTTAAAAGGAAAAACCATTCTTGTAAAAAAATAAGCAGTATTAAAAGATTCATCACGCCTATCTAAAATATCACTTAATAATTGAAAATTTTTAGTCATTCTTATATAACTAGCAACATCCTTTAATTTTAAATCAAAAGTAATATTTAATGGATTATAAAAGTCAATAGTCCTTAAACTATCCAATGTTTTATGAGATAAGCAAAGATCTATTTTAGTTGGATATTTTTTCAAAAACATTATTAAAATTTCAGCTATTCCAATATAATAATCAAAACTATGATTAATTAATTTATTATCTGATAATTCACTTACTTGAACCTCAAAATAATCAATTTTATTTTGCCAAAATTCTTCCATTGTAATATATTCATTTAAATATTTATTACAATTTATTTCTGAAAATTTTTTTAAATCACTTAAATCTATATTGTCCATTAAAATATTTACTTTAAAAAGAATATAACCATTTGTTAAATATTCATTATTTTTATTTATTACAAAATCATGTAATAAAACTTTTTGTTTTTTTAATTCATTACATATTATTAATAACTCATTAATATATGAATTATCATAAGTTGTTTTTGTCAAATAATAATTAATTCCATTTACCTGAAATATCAAACCATTTTTATAATTTTTATAATAATCTATATCTATATTATAGTATTCTTTTAAAATATCTTTCATATTAAATAATATGAAAAAAACTTAAGATAATTCTTAAGTTTTAAATAACATCATTTGAAGCTTGAACTATTGTAGGTTGAACAACAGGAGCCGGTTCATTTCCTGGTACGACCGTCGGATTTACAGCTGTACTTACAGGAGGAACAGTAGCACCACCAATTACTGGGCTATTAAGACCAAGAGCTTGTTCCTTTTGAACAATTGCAGCTTCTCTATTTTTTAATTCTTCTTCTTTACTATATAAATCTCTATATACTTTTTCTTGAATTGTTACAACTAAATTTTTAACACCCTCAATAAACATTTGTTGTGCAGCTACAACAACCTCATCTAATGTTGCATTTGGATCAAAACTTGGCGCTGCATTAAAATTAATCTGTTCATCATTAGTTAAAGATGTATTTGCAGCATTTTGAACGATCTGTGCATCAGGTATT
Source organism: uncultured Bacilli bacterium (assembly GCA_947598455.1). The sequence continues at coordinate 3,429 of CANQFI010000042.1, forward strand.
ACAGTTGTAGGTGTAGCAACTTGTACATCATTATTAACAGCAATATTATCTACAGCTGGCGTTACTGGAACAGTCACTTGTGTTTCTCTATTAACTCCAACAGTCGGGTTAATTTGTGCATCTATAACTGGTGTTACAGGTATATTAACTGTATTTGCCCCGATAGCACTAGGAACAACCTGAGACGAAGGGCTAACAACAGAAGCTGCAGGTAAATTTGATTCTACACCAAGTACTGGTAAATTTACTGTACTAATAGAACTTTCTGGTACAACAAGAGCTGGATTCAAAGAAGTTGGAGCAGCTACCGGCACAACCGGTACAGGTTGTGCTACAATTTGTGGCTCTGGTACTACAGGAGTAGAAACAGGTTGCAAAACAACTGCAGGCTGTACTTCAATAGGATTTACAACAGGCGCCGGAATCACTTCTGCTACTGGTTGTTGTGGAACAGGTATTCCAGGACTACTTAATTCAGCAATTCCTGGTACTAATTCATCATCATTTGAAATACTTGTTCCATTAGTTGGAAAAATAGTACTAGGAGTTATTGGACCAGCTACAGGCTGTAAAACATCAGGAGCAGGAGCAACTACCGGATTAACTGCATTACTCACTGCACTTTTATCTCCTGCATTATAATTATCTATCATTTGTTTAGCTGCTGAAGCACTAACAGAAATATCTCTAGAATATTGCCCAACTGCACTTAAATTACTAATTATTGGTAAATATTTATAGGAACCAACATTGCCAGATATAATTGCACGCATTATAGTTTTTATTGTTGACCACTCATCATCGGTTGCAATCTTTTGCATAGTACCATCAACAATTTCACTAACATGCAAAACAGTGAGTCCATGAGGATCCACAGCATTTTCAGTAGTTATAATATATCTTTTTTCAGTTTCAGGAATCGTAAAAATAGAAACAATATTAGAAACTAAAGTTTCACCAGACTCCTTCAAGATAGATATCTTCTCTGGCATTGCAATCCCTCTCTATTCTATTTTTTATTATAGCAAATAATGATCACGTTTTCAATCATTTATTTTCTTAATTTGAAACCACTTACAACCATAGGCACAGCTATCTTCTATATATTTTTCTAAATTAGCTATATCATTAATTTTTGAACATTTTTTATTATCAGAATCATAAAATCCTTTAAGTCTAACTTTTCCATAAGCCCAATCACCAACAATATAATCATAATCATCAAAATAATCTGTTATTTTTTCCGTAAGAATATCCTTATCAATAGCCTCCCCTACATCCTTAATAATTTCATACTCTACTTCATTAATCATTACTTTCTTCATACCATCACCCCTAAATTAAATTTTGTTTTTTAAAATAATCATCTATCTCATAAGGATTATAAGCTTCTACTAAAGCAATACTTCTTCTATAAAAATCCTTCGTATTAGCCGTAAATAATAATTCATATATTTCGTTAATTACATCCTTACTAACTGTTTCCTTTTTTGTCTTAAAAATTAACATATCTATTAAACTTTTTTGTACTAAATTAAAATATTTATTCTTCTTTTTTATTGCTTTAGATTCTTGTTTTAAAGAGAAATTATAACATCTATTATAATTATTAACAAAATTACTATATTCTACAGTAGAATAATCGTATTTAAGCATTGTAATATTAAACGCATTCTCATCTTTATTATTATAATAATTTATTATATCTTCTCCATATATCAAAACTAATATTCTTATTACAACTACCCAAAAACTATTAAATATCAATGAGTCATTTTTATCCTCATTTTCAATATATAATTTAAAAGATTCATTCAAAGCTTTATTTATAAATACTTCATTTTCCACAAGTATCACCTACTATATAATAGTACCACAAATTTAATTATTTAACCAGATACAATTGAACTAGATTTTTCAATAATACCACCATAATACTCCGGAATATTACCTACAATAACTTTCGATGCAATAACTATTTCATAACTTTTTCCAAAACTTTTATAAGTATTAGGACTAAATAAATCATTTTCTGTATCAACTACTAAATATAATTCTACTAATAAATTATTAAATCCATAATCTGAAACTCTAGTTTTAAAATTAATTTCTACATTAGTAATAAGATTGACTTTACAAGGTATTTTAAAACCCAAATTTTCCAATAAAATATTATTTTTATTAATTAATCCTACTGGTACAAAAAATACTCCATTATTAAAAGTATAATAATTTAATTTAGGATTTAAATTATTTATTCCTTCATATAATTTATTTAATCCTTCATTCAAATATTTATAGACAACATTAAAATTATAATCTACTGATATTACCTCATCTTCAGCATTTTTATTTAAATTAATAATCTTTAACAAATCCTCATTAACTAGTACTTCTTCACTAAATACATAAAAAACATAATTATAAATATTTTTATTAACATTATCTTCTATTATTTTTTCAACTTTCGGCGTAATTCTTTCTCCTACATAATTTAAAATAAATAAAGTACAAATAATAACTAATATAATTGTCTTTATTACACTTTTCCTTTTTCTCTTTTTTAATTTCATACTAAATTATATGAAATTAAAAAGAGAACTATTAAAATAGTCCCCACCCCAAAAACTTATTAAGTAATAAAAAGCATCCAATAACTAATACTAAAACAATTATAACTATTAAGATTTTAATAATTATCTTTGTCGCATGCATATCTTCTTTCAAATCATTAAAATCATCAAAATCACTTTGTGTAAATGATGAAGTATTAGTAAGTGTTTTATCTAAAGTAGTTGTATTTTCCTTTTCTATTTCTAATGTTCTTGTATTCATTATATCTCCAAGTTCATTTGTACTAAAATTTTGCGTTTCTTTTATTTTTTTATCTTCATCTATTTTATCTTCTGCAACCTCTTCTTTTACTTCATCTTTTTCTTCTATATCTTTTACTTCTTCTAAATTTTCTATATTCTCTCTTCTTTTTATTTCTCCTATTTCGTCTATTTTTATTTTTTCAGCTTCTTCCTCATCGAGATTAATATCTCTTAAAATATTTTCTAAAGTATCTTCTTTTTGTTCTTCTGTCAAAGCTCCTAATACTTTAGTATTTTCATCATCACCTTTTAAATCAGTTAAAATATCTAGCGGATCCAATCCACCAATTTCACTAGTTTCTTTAGTTAATTCTTTAGAAGTAATTGTATTAATAAGGTCAAATAACTCATTTTCTGAAGTCATTTTTTCTGGTCTTTTTTTCTTTTCAGTATTCTCTTTATTATCAACAGAATTTTGCATTTCTTCTATATCTTTAAAAATATTATATTGTGTATCACGAAGTTTCATTAATCTTTCTTTTTCATAATTAACTTCCTTATTTTCTTTAGCCTTAGATAATAGTGAATTAATATCATATTCTCTTGTTTCATCTAAATTAATTTCAGGAATATTAGAATTTTCAACATCACCAAAACTTCTATCTTTCTTAGTTTCAGCATATTTTTCTGTTAGTATTTCTTTTATATCATTAATATTTATATTATCAGTATTATCTGCTATTACAGAAACATTATTATTTAAATCAAAATCTTCAATTTCTAAATTACTTACTTCTCTATATAGTTTTTTATTTCTTTGAGCTCTTGATGGAACTACCTCTTCTATTTCATCAATATTATCATAATATTTTTTCATTCTTGACTGCATAAAAAGACACTCCTATCTTCTATATAATAATACCATAATTCATTTTGTTTTTAAATAAGTATATAGTGAAACAAATGTAAAGAAAAAGATAATATCTAAATATTATCTTATATTCCTTTCGATAGAAGTATTAATCTTGTACTATTTCTAATATCAGTATTATACAAAATAACATTCATATCATATTTTTGCATTGTATCTGCATTATATAATCTACAACTTTCCATAATTGGAAAAGCCCCATTAGTAAGCTCATTAATTGCCTTATTTAATAATTGTATAATTGTACCTATTTTCTTATTAATAGGTAAAAATAAATTATAACTTTCCCCTATTTCAGGAACAACTAATAAAATATTTACCTTATCATTCATAACAAGCCTCCTAATTATATTTAACAAATTCTGCTTTTCCATTATCGACTATAACTATATTACTATTAGTTAAAGAAGGAACATTATATGTATCATTGCAATCAAATGTCTCTTGATCTTCAAAATCTTTTCCTAACCAAATACCATTACTACGTTTAAACAATGTATCAAGACTACCTTCACTAATTTTATTAATTCTACTATCTACATCAAATAATATATACTTAAAATTAGCAACTGATTTTGAATTATTAATCAATTCATCAACATTTACAATGGTTTCGTCTCCTTCCTCTTCTTTTATTTTAACTAAATGACTCTGTAATGCTGCATATCCTATAAATACTATTATAAAATTATCTGTTCTAGCTGTTTCTTTGCATTTATTAACATTATCATTTATAACACTAACTATTTTTTTAAAATTAGAATCATAATATTTTATTGTCTCAGGAAAAGTAAAATGTAAATCTTTTATTGAATTTATCACCATAATTTTATAATTTTTTAAACACATTATTATTTCCATTAACCTTGGAAAGAAACCTTTGGCTGTAACATAGTTTTTAGATGTTACAACAGTTAAAATTTTTTCAAAGTTATAAGTAGCTAATTGTGCTGTTTTAATATTGACTCCCAAAGGTAAAGCATTAAGTGTTCTAATCTTATCTATTAACATATTAATTGTAACTTCATCTGGAATTACTGGTACTGGTTTAGCTCTTGTACCCAAATTTTTATCTAATAAACTAAGAATATAATTTAATTTCTGGTTAAATAGATTTTCTTCAAATATTAAAGGTGTTTGAAATTCATAAACATCATCCATCATTATAATACCTCTACCGGCATTCTTTTTAGGTGTTAAAGCTTTATCAAAATATGTTGAATAATCTGATGAATCTAACATATTAAGCATGATCTTTTTAGGAAAATTATTTTCAGCCATATACCCTAAAGACGTAGCTACTGTTGAAGTAACAATTAGAATAATTCCAACCTTTGCACAATTTCTCGTAAATGGAACAACATCATAATCATATAAATCTTCAAACATTTCTTTAAAGACATCAATATCATTAATAATTACTAAAATAGTTGGAAAAGGACATCGTTGTGCTTCAATATCATTTTCAAAACTTCCACCAACTTTAGAATAATAAGAAAATCTTTTATTTTTCTCATCCTGTAGCATATAGAATAAGAATTTAATCTTCTCTGGATCTGCTGCTGTTAAAACATCACCAACTTGTGGAGCTTTCTGGAATGCTTTTAATTTTTCAGCACCTAAATCAACAACATAAATATTAACTTCATTAACATTATGGTTAACTATCGTTGAATACATAATAGCTGTTAATAATGTACTCTTACCACTACCACTTATACCAATAATAAATGTATTTCCACAAGTAGATAATGGTAAATCAACATAACTTTGTTTCTGATGAGCAGGATCATCATATTCACCAATAATAGGATCTATAAAATAAGGTTTAGCTTTTAAATTATATTTTTTTATTAATTCTTCATAATATATAACTTCAGGTATATTATCTAACCATAATTTAGAAGATTTAATATTTTCCCTATTTGCTATATCATAAAGATATTTAACAATATTAGTAAGTTGTTCACCATGTTCTTCTAGTTCTTCCTTTTTAACCTCTTCATTAATATTTTTAATAACATCTCCACTATTAGCTAGAAAAGAAATACTATCATCAACTTTTCTTTGAATATTATCAGTTGGTATATATTTTGCACCAGCCCATCCTGCTTGACCTAATTCAAATATTTCATCATTACCAACTTGTAAATAAAATCTACCTGATTCTCTAATAAAAGCAGCATCATTTCTTTTTAATAATTCAATACTATCTTCTGTTGTTTGAACTTTTAAACAAATTCTAAAACGAGTATTTGACCAAATTTGTTCATCAACAACACCAGCAGGTTTTTGCGTTGCTAAAATTAAATGAACTCCTAAAGAACGACCAATACGTGCCGTTGAAACCAACTCTTCCATAAAATCAGGTTGTTGAGCTTTTAACTCGGCAAATTCATCACTTATAATAAATAAATGCGACATTGGTGCTGCAACACGTCCATCACGATACAATCTTTGATATTTATAAATATCAATTGTTCCTTCTCCTAAAGCATCCCTTGTTTCATTAAAAACTCTTTGTCTTCTTTGTAACTCACTATTTATAGATACTAAAGTTCTATTCATTTCGTTTTTATCTAAATTTGTAATTGTACCAATTAAATGTGGTAACTTAACACCAGTCTCTTTATTTTCAAAAGCACCAGCTAATCCTCCACCTTTATAATCAATTAAAACAAATTGTACTTCATAAGGATGATAATTAACAGCCATAGATAATATATAAGTAATTATAAATTCTGATTTACCTGAACCAGTAGAACCAGCTACTAAACCATGTGGTCCATGTGCTTTTTCATGTAAATCTAATTCAATAGGTTTATCATCTTCTTTAAAACCTACTATTGTTTTTAAAGTAACAGTTGGATTATTACTTAACCAACGTGATACAATATTCAATTGATCAACTCTACCAGCTTGAAACAAATCTAAAAATGTTAAATTGCTTGGAATATCAGAATCAGCACTCTTTATATTTATTGGAATATTAGCCAAAATATGTGCATATTTATCAATATCTAAATTTTCAATATATTTAGCCTCAAAAGGCTGTTGACCATTACTTGAAGCATCTTTTTTTATTAAATAACTTCCTTCATTTCTAACATTTACTAAAGAACTAAATTTACTAGGTAAATTCTTTATTGATTTCTCAAAAATAACAATAGAAAAACCTAACTTATCCTCTGAATTTAATATTTTATCAATAATTGGCATTTCACGAGCCATTTTATAATCATCTGTTACAATTAAATAATATTCAGAAAAATCAACATATTTAGCTTTAGAAACATTTTGGCGTGAAGAATTATTTATTTTATTTAATCTTGCATCATATTCCTGTTCTAAATATAATGCAATTTGCGACAATTCTTCTTCACAGCTAGCAAAATATCTTTTTTCATAATTACTATCCCAATTATGAGGAAGACATTTCATAAATTCCCACTTTTTTTCATTATATTCATTTGTTATTACAACTATTTTTAAGTCATTACCACTATAATAATAAAGTAATTGTAACATTATAGACATAATATAATCATCAGCATTTGTAAGACCAACTATAATTGGTAAAACAATATTTTCTGGTATTGAAAAAGTAATAGGTACATTTTCTAAATCCAGATTAGACGTTGTTACATCTTTTATTAAATCCTTTAAATTATCTTCAACTAATGAGAATTGCTCTTTAGGAGCTTGAATTTTAATTTGTGAATCAACATTACCAACACCTAAACTAACTAATAAGAAATCATTATCAGCAATTTCTCTACTCCAAATCTCACTACTAGTATTTAAAATATTTTTTTCAATTTGTTCTAGTGATGGATTATTTAATTTAATAATTTCTTCTTGTTTTTTTATAATACTATTAATTTCATCTATTTTGGCCTTAATATACTCTTTATATTTCTTCTGACGTATTTTTTCTTTTTTTCTTTCCATGTAACGTTCCCATTGTTGCATTAAAAAAGGTAAACATAAACTTGTAATAAACATCGCTCCAAAAGCAAGTATTTCTACTAAAGCAGAGAAAAATTCAGTTTGACCAGAAGCTAAATTTTTGAAAGTTCCAAGTAATGAAACACCAGATGTTACTAACATAACAGATGATGAACCTAAAGTAAAAATAGCAGGAACTTTTTGAGTTTCTTGTTTTTCTGGTGGATTATCTACAACAATCTCTTGACTTTCTATATCAAACTTTAATCTTGGAGTATGAACAAATAATTGATCATCACTATACAATTTAACATTCTTTTCTACATCAGTAACCGGCGTTACTTTATTAAAAGAACTATCACTCTCAAAATTCATTAATTGTAATCTCAATAATTCTAAATCAATTTTAACTGCTTCATTAATTAAGATATAATCTTTCATATAAATAATAAATATACCATTTACAAAAATAAAATCGCCAATATTAACTTTTGTCATCGTATAACTTACAGAATTACAATATGTAGCATTTATTGGCATCTTAGTTCTCTGTAAAAAAGGTATAGGTCCATTTCTAAGTAAAACAACCTGTTCTGCATCAGGTGATACATACCTTATATTGCAATCTTGCGTACTACCTATAACAAGATTTTCATTTCCATTTAATTGATAAGGAACAAATTCACTAAAATCAGGAATAACATAAACAGGAAAAAAATCAGCCATATCAGCAAATTTTAAATAAAAAAATAAGTTTTCTTCTAAAATGATTTCATTACAAAAATTATTTTTCACTAAGATGCTTAACTTTTCATCTGCAACAATAGAACATTGATTATTAGCAAATTTTAAACTTAATACCTCGCGAAAAGATTGATTATTATCTGTAAAATATTTAAAACTAATAGTATAAATATCCTCAGTATTTTTAGGTATCTGATATGTATGCATCTTTTTATAATCACATATAAGTAACTTCATAAAAACATCTCCCCATATCAAAACACCCCTAGTATATTTTAATTATACAATTTAACAAGAAAAATAACAAGACTTCTAGAACAAAAGTAAAATAAATAATTAAAGTTATTATTTTACATTAAGAAACCTCACGATTCCTTTTTCTTGTTTCATT
>CANQFI010000043.1 GCA_947598455.1 uncultured Bacilli bacterium
ATTACTGATTACTCTTACTTTAAGGCCATTTATCATGGTAAATGATGGCTTTACATGACCAACATCAAACTGATAAATAACTTTAAGATCAGGGAGAGCTTTACTAATTAGTTCTTCGTAAGTCATATAAACGTAAGTATTAGGAAAACAAACTTTACCGATTAAGATAGCTTTAGTATTTTGAAACCAACCGGCATTTTTAAATTGCAATAAAGTATTGTAAACGCCTTCACTAGTCATATTAAAAATATCAAAGTACCATATTATGCCTTCATGACCATACTTAGTAATAAATTCTTTTGTTTTATCAAATTTAGTACCAATTAGATCTTTTAAGACTTCAATACAACCACCTATTAGGATACCTTCTTCATTTACATTACCATTAAGATTTAACCAAGTATTAGGTTTAGTAAGTTCATCACTAAAGGATTCTTCTTCAGTATATGGATACTTATATTGTTTTACTAAGTTACCTTTTAGTATTTTAAAATAGTTTAGATAGGATTCATGTAAGGGAGAAATATTAAATCCTGACATATTACATGGAGAATAGATAGTAGCTATATCATAATTAGTTGTTAGGATATATAGTAAACTAGTTGGATCACTACTACCAGCTAACCACTTGGGATGAGACTTTAAAGTATTAAAATCTACTTTATCTAACATGTCGTATAGAAAATCCCCACCACTAGCTATAGCAACCATATTAACATTATTATCTAGAAATAAACTTTCTAATTCAGAAGCTCTAGTTAGAGAATCACTACTTACTACACCACCAGTTCTTACATTAGGAGTTTCTTTGATATTAAAATTATTTTTTTTAACATTATTAATACTATCTTCATATTTTTCTAATTTATCTAGAATACCAGCACTACAAGCTGTAATACCAATGGTATCATTATCTTTTAAATATTTAGGAATAATCATCATAACACCTCATAAGTATTATATCAAAGAAAAAAGAAGAAAACTCTTCTTATATATACATATTTTGAACTTTTTGATAGACATCTTGCCAAGAACTAACTTTATTTAATTTACTATTACCAGCAAAATTAGTAATAAATTGTAAGGTAGGAATACCTTTTTTAGAAACAGCCAAACAATGCTTAGTATTATCATCAATAAATAAATCGATATGTTCTTTAAGACATACTTCGGCTTTATTAGAAGCATTAGTTATTAATTTATCAAAAGGAATATTATTTTCTTTAAAGAAATCTTGACATGTTTTATAAGCATCATTAAAGAATTCATTATTACGAGACGTAACAAAAATTATATTATGACCTTCCTTTTTTAATTTTTGCAAAGTATCGACAACATTCTCTTTTAATGGAGCAATACGAGCAATAGTTTCAAAATACTTATGAACAAAATCCATAAAATTAGGAAGATTATATAAAGAATTATAAGAAGGTTTATTCTGTAATAATTTATTTAAATCTTTATTATAATATAAAGAAATCATAGGTATTATTGTTTCATATGTATTAGTAATTGTATCATCTATATCGATTGCTATATTCATACTAACAAACATTCCTTTCTCTTCGTTCAAGGCACACATAGCCACGAAATTTTGAATAAAGTTTATTTTATCAATTCTTCTAAAATAATCTTTATTTCTATTTTCAGACTATCACCTATTATGAATTATATTTTTAAATAGAAAAAAGTACAATAGATTATTATACTTTATATCTGTTATTTGAATCATCATTATCAGTGTATTCATCTCTTTTAACATATTTAGGAAGAGCAAAACCTTTTTTGGTAAAAAGATTTAAACTATAGTATATTAAAACTAATAAATCACCAAAAAAGATTAAAAAGAACATAAAATTAAATTTAAATATTCTAATTAAAACAAGCATTATTAAACTACTAAAAATAAAACCGACTATACATTTAAATTTAGTTGGCTTCTGATAAATTCTTTTATAAGTTTCTTGTTTACTACTTTCATTAGCTTGCGCATAACCCTCTAAAAATTTATCAATAATATTCTTATCTTTATCATCTTTATGCATAAGAATCACCACATATTTATAATACTATATATTTATTTAAAAAACAAATGACTATCTTCTTTTACTATAATATTTTATTAAAATAGTATTTAAAATACTTTGAATAATTATAGTTAAACCAAATAATAAAGCGCCGATTATTTCATCAAATAATAGACATAAAACCAACATAAAAATCATGATATATGTCATAAAGATAATTGTTAAAACATCAGCTTTGCCTTCAATTATTAAGTTTAAATTATTTTCTTTTATTTCATTATCTTTATATAAAATAACAATAGAAATCATAAACATTATAAATCCAACTAAAAATAATAAGGCACCAATTATTTTGAGAATATTAATATTAAAATAAACAGAAGCCCCAAATAATAATAAAAGACCGGTTAAGTAAATAATTAAACCAACAACAAAAAAAAGTATAGTTAATGTTTTAATTTTTTTCTTTTTATTAGTCATACTTCTCTTCCATTCTAATTAACTTAAACTTTTTTTATAAACATTTACTATTGGTCTTACTAATAATGATGTATCATTAACAAGACTTTGTAATTTAGATGTTTCATATGTTGATTGAAGGTTATAATATTTCAAATGAAGAATATAATCTTCAGATACAGGATCTTCAATATCATCAACATTTGTATAAGTGTCAACAAATTCTTTATTTTTAGTATCAATCATTGTAGCAAATGAAGCATTTGGTAAACATAAAAATTCAGGGCATTCATTTATAATGTATTCATCATTTTCTTCATCATAAGTATATTTAGTTAAATTATTAATATCATCTATATTAAGTAAGCGAACTTTATAGCCATGAATTTCAATAAAGTTATCACTACCTAAATTATCAAGATAAGTACTAGTTAAATATTTATTTAATGGACTTATCTCATATACTTCATTAAAAACCTTTTCAATACCTTCATCACCAAGATATAAGATATCAGCACTTATTAAAGTTACATAATCACTATTTTTATCAGAATCATATAAAACATACCATTCTTGATCTTTAAAAGTTATAGTATCGCCACTTTTATATTCAGAATAAGTTTCCTTATTAAATATGTTTTTAATAGGGCTATCTTTTTTACCAAAGATATTTATTCCTACTATTATAGCAACTACTATTATAATAAGAATAATTATTAGGATAATCTTTTTTTTCATAGTCACCTCATATTAATACTCTTTACGTTCAATTATCTCCTTAAAAGTATCATCTATAGTACGCATTTTATTATGAAGTAAATTAGCTAATTGCTCTAAATCAATATTTTTCATATTAGTTAAAACTATTTTATATTCTTCATTAGAAACTACTAATTTAACAACACTACCAGCACTATTAATTGTTCTAACAACTTTTTTGACATCTTTTAAATTTAATTCTTGGGCTTTTTTACCCATTTCTTCATATATTAAAGATGTTCCAGAAATATAGAAATAATTAGGAATTACTCTTTTTTGAACTACTTCAGTATGTGGTTTTTCTTCTTCCTTTACTTCTTTGATTACTTCTTTTAGAACTTCTTTTATAACATTTTTAATATCATCATCTGAAGAATCACTATTAATATTTTTAGAAACTGATTCTCTTACTTTAGCAGTTACTTCATCTAATGATTTCATATTGCTCTCATTAATTGGAGAAGTTGTTCCTGTTTTAATTGGGGCTTTAGAAGTTGGTTCGACTTTTTTAACTGGTAATTTATCAGGTGTTACTACAGAACTTGTTAGGTTTTGAGTAGGAGCTATTGTTGGTTGTATAGTTGCTGTAGAACTACCTTCAATTGACGGAGCAACTGGTGTTTGAATTGGTGTTACAATGGTTTCTCTCCTTAAATCTTCTGATGATTGTGAAATAACTGGTTTAATAGTTTGAACAACAGGTTTCTTACTTGTAATAGATATTTCAGGTTCTAATTGTAAATTAGTTTTAGGAACTTCAGCTATTTCTTCTTTAGGAGGCCCGGAATTTTTGAAATTTATTTGTTTAGTTTTTGATTTTAAAGGCAAAGACCCTTTTTTATTTTTTCTTAATAGTTCATATAAACCTATACCACATAAAACTAAACCAATAAAAGGACAGACAAAGATGATTTTACTTGTTTTATATGTTTGAACAGACGTTACACTATTTTCATGATAATAAATAATAATTTTATCATTAATATTTATTTCATCTTTATAGCGGAAATTATACTCATAAGTAACACCATTTACTACATAAACAACGGATATGTTATTTTTACCGGTTCCTTCATTATCTTTGTTTACTTCAATAACACTGGCTTCAGTTTTAACTAAATCATTTTCATTAACAACTATATATATACAAATTATCAAAGATAAGACTAGTAATATACCAATTACTAAAAATAACACACTTCTTATGTTAATCTCTCTATCTGACATAATAAACACCTCTTATTATTCCACTATGATTATAACATAAAGAATTTATAAAAAAAAGTAACTTTTATTAGCTACTTTATTTTATTTAATTAAAATTTATGTACATCTTGTTTCTCTTTATATTTGAGATGAGCTTGATAATAAAAATCGTTGTAATAGATGCGCTCATTATCAACATCATAGTATTCATTAAATGAGCTTTCGGCTAAATATTCAGCAAAACTTTTGGTCATTTTGGTCTCATCAAAAACTCGTACTTTTGTAGGAATTAAGTGATGATCACAATAATAAACATAAGCTTTAATATATTCTTCTTTTGTTGGAAAAGATTCATAAACTGGTTCAGGAATATCAACATATTCAGGATTAGGAACCATTTTATAACAGCAACAATAGAAATTTAAAAAGTCTTCTTTAGTCATATAACCATCTTTTTGAACATCTTGATAAGTAAACATATCTATTAATGGTTTAAATTGAGAAAACACATCTATTCCAGGCATTGGTTTTATAGGAATTTTTATACCTATTCCACCCCATGTTTTACCAAAACATGGATTAGACTTAGCTAATTCATCAAATAATTTTTGATTAGATTCGTCTAAAGCAGAAAAAGTTATCCAAGAATTTTCATTATCATAATTATTACACATAAGCGTAAAAATATTTTTACTCCATAATAATTTACAAGCTTCTTGATTTTCAGGAATTATAAATTCTTCAATATCACTTGCAACACTAGCCATGTCAACAATACTATATTGGTATGCACGTTCTGATGCCATATTTACCTCCCTATTTTAATTATTTTTCTTTAAGACTAAGGCCTAATTCATCTAATTGTTCTTTAATAACGTTACTTGGTGCTTCACACATTAGGTCAGTTGCTGAGGCGGTTTTTGGGAAGGCAATAACATCGCGAATGTTTTCTGTACCAGCTAGTAACATTGTAAGACGGTCTAGGCCTAGAGCGAAGCCACCATGTGGAGGGCAACCATATTTTAGTGCATCAACAAAGAAGCCAAATTTTTCTTTTATGTCTTCGTCAGTTAATTCTAAAACTTTAAACATTATTTCTTGAACTTTTTCATCATGGATACGGATTGAGCCACCACCTGCTTCATAACCATTAATGACAATATCGTAAGCTTTACTATAGCAATGAGCTTTATCAGTTAATAGCTTATCAACATCTTCATCTTTAGGAGCAGTAAATGGATGATGGCATGCCATATAACGATTTTCTTCTTCACTCCATTCAAAGCTAGGGAAATCAACAACCCATAATAGTTTATAATCATTTTTATCTATTAAGTCTAAATCACGAGCTAGTTTGCATCTTAAAGCACCTAAGGAAGTTTTAACGATGTTATATGCCCCACTAATAATTAAAACTAAATCGTTATTTTCAACTTTTAATTGTTCTTTAATAGCTGTTAATTCTTTTTCACTTAGAACTTTGATGATAGAACCAGTTACTTCATCTTGATATTTTAAATAAGCTAGACCACTTGCTTTATAAGTTTTAACATAATCTGTTAGTTTATCTAAATCTTTACGAGAATATTTATCAGCAGCATTTTTAACAACGATAGCATTAATTACACCGCTATCAGCAAGAACATTTTTAAAGACAGTAAATTCTGTATCTTTGAAGATATCTGTTAAATCTTTAATTTCCATACCGAATCTTAAGTCTGGTTTATCTGAACCATAGTTAGCTATTGCATCATCATATTTCATACGCATCAATGGTAATTTAATATCAAGACCTTTTACTTCTTTAAAAATACTAGCTACTAAGTTTTCACCTAACCACATAACATCATCTTCATTTACAAAAGACATTTCAACATCAATTTGCGTAAATTCTGGTTGACGATCAGCACGTAAGTCTTCATCTCTAAAACATTTAGCAATTTGGAAATATCTTTCAAAACCAGAAACCATTAATAATTGTTTAAAGATTTGAGGAGATTGTGGTAAAGCATAGAATTTACCTTTATTAACACGACTTGGTACTAAGTAATCACGAGCTCCTTCAGGAGTAGATTTACATAGTATGGGAGTTTCAACTTCTAAGAAATCTAAATTATTTAGAAATTTTCTAGTAGCAAAAGTAATATTATTTCTTAAGACAAAGTTATTTTTTAAAGATTCTCTTCTTAAGTCTAGATAACGATATTTTAATCTAGTATCTTCTAGAGCATTAGTATCATCTGATATAGCAAAAGGAATCTCTTTAGAAGTGTTAATAAGTTCTAAATTATCAACATCTACTTCTATATCACCAGTAGCTAGAGTACTATTTTTGCTTTCTCTTTCAACTATTTTACCAGTTACTTTTATAACATATTCATTTTTTAAAGTATTAGCTAGGTCATAACATTTATTTTCTGGTCTTACAACTACTTGCATAATACCAGTTCTATTTCTTAAATCAATAAATATTAAACCACCTAAGTTTCTTACTTTAGAAACCCAACCATTAAGAGTAATTTCTTCACCAACATTTTTTATTGTATAATTCTTATATTTTTCCATAATATACACCTTTCTTTTGAAATTAAAAAACAGTTATTTATCCACAAGGGACGAATAACTGTTAAATCCGCGGTACCACCCAATTTATTATGTATAACATAATCACTTTTTTGATAACGGATTTATATCCGGACTAATTATAGTCAACTCCTGAGTGTCTTCTTATATAAATCTATATTAGTTTTCAGCAACCACTAACTCTCTTTAATAGAATTATATAATACTCTTCTCATTCAACATTTCTAACGCTATTTTAAAACTTAATTATTTAGTTGTCAATTTATTTTTAGTTTTAAAAATCAATTATACGACTATTAAGAATTTGGGAATGCATAGATAATAACCACTTTAGATCTTCAGTATTATATCTAGTACATCCATGTGAAGCAGGATAATTATTTCCACCACCAATATGCCATGGATTACTTCCACCACCACCATTATTTTTCCAAATTACATCAACGCTATATCCTTCATTTGCACGGCGACCAATTGTATAGCTATTAAAATGAACACCAGTACCAGCACCATTACCATTTTTTAACGGATCTCCTGTACTAACTGGAAATTCACGAATCAATCGCCAATGACCAGCAGATCCTTCAAACATATACTCCGTTTGAGTACCGTGACTAGTCCAAAATAAATAATTTGTTTTGCTTTCAAAGCCAAAGGTATTAACGAAGTCTTCTGCGTATTCTTTACCATAAGCACCAGCGATATAGTATGAAACTGGAGTAACAGAGTTATTATTTATTTCAATATAATCATTATCTACTTTAATAGTATTTCCATATGGATATCCACGAATATTACTACTTGCGACACCATTATATGCTCCTTCTGTACCAGCAGCTAAAGTAACATTATTACCAGTTATACGACTAGTACCAGTTATAGTGGAATTTACTTTTACATTAGTATATAGAGTTTGAATAACCATAACATTGGCAGAGGCTTTTTTACTAGGATCCTCTTTAGAGGTAACTGTAATACTGGCAATTCCACCAAAATGTGGTTTCAAAACACCTTCTTTAGTTACAGATACAATACCTTTATTACTACTTTCAAAAGTATAATTACTAGCATCTAAAGGAGTACCATTAATACTTAATATAGAAATAGTAGAACTATTAAATGATTTATAATTAGCAATAGAAATACGTTGTTTTGATACTTTAAATTCATCATTAACAATCAATTCTGGTTCAACAACTTGCGCAAGATTAGTGCCAGCAGAGCCGTTAACAGAATTATTTTGTTCATTTTTTTTCTCTTCTTCTTCACGATTATTTTTAATATTTTCTCTTATTTGATCTTCTTTTTCTTTTCTTTTTTCTAAAGCTTCTTGTAATTTTTGGCTTTCTTTTTCTTTTTCTTCAGCACGTTTTTTCTCTTGTTCTTTGAGTAAAGTATCAATTCTTTCTAAAGAAGCATTATCAAAACAAGCTTTTATTTCTGAAGTATCACTAATAATTATGTTTTCAAAAGTATAAGATATAATAGTTGGAAGTAAGAAAATAATTATAGCAGCAATAGTTCTTTTAGCTATTTTAGATAGAGAACTACTCGCCTCGTCTTTTTTAGGATTCATAATTATTTTAGCTAAATCAATAATGATCATAATTATTAAAATAATAGGAATTAAGATAAAAGTAATTTGTAAAGCATACTTTAAGATTAGGATAGCTCTTAAAATATTTGGTTCTTCACATAATGATAGAATGTGCATAATATCACCTACTTATCTTTTTCAATACTATAAAAATAGTATTGATTATCAGAAGCTTTTTTTAAAGTAACAAGATATTTTTCATAATAACTATAACATGATTTATCAGCATTCTCTTCTATTATACAGTTACTATCAATATTTAACTTTAATAATTTTTTCTTATCTTTATTACTATAAGCGTTGTATGTTATCTTAACATAGTCCTCATCACCATATTGTTCATCAATAATTTCTTCAATATAAGCAACTTTTAAATTAATAACAATGTTATCTTTATCTTTTTGATAATAATCATCTATATGTGTAACATAATAACCATTATCTTCACGACTTAGTAAACCACAGCTATCTGGTAATTTTGATTCAATAATGTAATTATTACCTGACTTTGATATTTTTCTTCCACAGCCATAAGATGTTTCAGTTATGATAGCATCATAATCCGGACCAAACAAGGTTTTAATAAAAGATGTTAATGATTCTTTGGAGATTGTTACACTATATGAATCAGTATTTTTATTATAATTTTGATTAGAATAAAAGTCTTCTTTTTTAGCAATATAATTATCAATTACTAATGACATTATGTAAGTTGTTGGTAGTGAGTCGATAGTATAATCACTATCATATATAAAACCGGTAAATTCATTACTGCTAATACGATTTTGAAATTGAAACAAATTCCAATTATCTTCTTTTGTAACTACAGTATTATATAAGTCATTATTTTGTTCATTATTTTTATCATTGAATGAATATTTAATAAGACAATATAAAACTACAAGCAATATTATAATGATAATACTTATTATTATCTTGGTGGATAATTTAAGATCTTTTGCTTTTTTCATAAAACCACAACCTTAATAATTAATATAATTATTTTAATATTTAAAATAATTATACTAAAATATGGATAGTTATTCAAATGATTATCTATATATAAAAAACTAGATTGTTGCAATCTAGTTTATAAAATTTTTTATTATATTATTTTTTATCTAAATTATTAATATATAAATTAAATTCTTTAAAGGACATATTAGTTGGGACATCATAAAATTCTGTTATAGGTCTTGCTTTACCTTCAGCTAATTTAATTTAGATATTTTGTGATTTTAAATTATCTTTTGTTAAATTATCTATAAGTTCAAAAGCGAATTTATAAAATTTATTAAATTCTTCAACAACATAGTTAACAGATACCACATATGTAACTGGTTGACTAGAAAAATTATTATATTTACTATATAAAGTGATAAAACAGTCTTCATCTCGACCATAACCAAGCAAATTCGAATCAGCATAAGAATGCTTATAAGAATTTGCTAAAGTATTTATTTTGTCAAATAAATCATAAAAATCATCAAAGTCATGAAATTTATCATTTTTTGTATTTAAATAATCGCCTACTGAAGATATGCATATTCTATTGTTTATTACGGCTCCTTTTATAACCGATACAGTAGCAATTATCTCATCTATAAAATGTTTTAAATCAAATGCTATATATTCATGAAGTTTATCTAATCTTTTGCTAAGATATGTATTATAAACTAGAAAGTATTCATCTGTTTCGTTGGCAGTTATTTTTTCCCATATTTGACGAGACTCGATTATATTTTGATTTACAACATCTAAATCCGTAATTAGTTTTCTAAACTTTAATTTTTCATCTATATATGGAATTTTATATGAATTAAAGTTTGGCATCATTTTAGTACTATAACTCTCTACAATTTCTTTTCTATTATTAATTAGTAAATACTTTTTTCTATATTCCTTGCATTTTTTTAAATTCTTTTGATATTCGTCAACTATTTTCATTAATTTTTTATTCATATAATTATTTACCTTACTATTTTCCATATTTTATTTCTATATTTTTCCTCTTGATTTTTTATTATCTTACAAATTTAGCTAATTCAACATCAGCTGGGCATAAATCATAATTTAATAGTTCATCTTTATCTACCCATTTATACTCATAATGATCATGCAACTTAAATGTTCCACTAATATAATTACATTGATACAATCGTAGATCAACTATCTTATCAGAATATTCACATACATTATTTATAATATACTTAACTGCTTTTATATCTAGTTCGAATTCTTCTTTAATTTCTCTTTCAATAGCATGAAATTCATCTTCGTTCTCTTCCACTTTACCTCCAGGAAATTCCCATTTACCAATCATGTTTTTATCTCCAGTTGATCTTTTAGCAATAAGGCATTTATTATCCTTTTCAATTAAAGCAGCTACAACTACTACTCTTTTTTTCATTTAATTACTCCTTACTTACCATATATTCTATAATTGGTTGGAACACATTCAAATTTATCTTTATTAAATAAATCTGACCCATTTATAACTTTAACTTTTCTATTTTCTTTATCACAGTTATATACACGATAAATAAAATATTGTTGCATATTTTCATAAGCTACTCTTAATTCGTTATCACTAATTTCAATTGGTGTAGTTTCACCACCTGTTGTTGATTTAACTTCAATATATCTTTCTATTACATTTCCTTTTTCATCAATATCAAATGATTTTATATCGTATCCCTCATCATCTTTTTTATTTTCGAAAAAGCGATTCATTTCTTCTACTAAACCTTGAGTATCAAATTGCATAACTCTATTTATTTCATATTCTAAAACATCTTTTTCAGTTATTTCACCTTGAGTAGTTTTTAATATTTCTTGAGCCACATAATCTGGTTTATTTTTTCTAGTAGACTTACGATCTTTGTTACCATTATATTTTCTTATTTTTATTGGTTCGTTAACAAAATTTAGTTTACCATTACTTACAGATGTAACTTGATATTCTTCCTCTATTTCTTTAACTAATTTTACAACTTTTTTATACTCTTTACTATTTTCATAAGTATCATAGTTATTGACAATCATTAATGGAAATTTATACACTAATCTCTCTTTTTCTTTAACAGTATATGGTTTATCATCTAAAACTACTTCACCTTCAAAATGATATAATAAATTTTTATCTTTAGTAAATAAGTAAACTGGTAATTCATCTTTTAATGAGTTAGCTAAAAGTAAATTATTCCCTGTTAATTCTTGATCGCCATTTAAGCCTTGACCTGTATATATTAATTTACCATCTATAATAGTAGAATCTTCATAATATCCATTTTCTTCATTAGATATTAAGACTAATGAATATGTTTTAGTAGACTTCATAATTCCAGACATACCAGAGACTTTAAATATATCTAATAGTTCAGTTCTAGTTAAAGTATCCCCAATACTTAATTCATTTATTTTTCTTATTGATTCATAAAAACAAGAACCCCATAATCCAGAACCTTTTTCTTTCATTTTAAAAAGTTCTTCTTTATTAGTAAAAGCATTGGAATTTATACA
>CANQFI010000044.1 GCA_947598455.1 uncultured Bacilli bacterium
TTTATTTTTTCTTTTCTATAACAATTAATTTCTTTTTAGTATTTTTTCTATTTCTATTAATTTTCTTAATATTTTTTGGATTTAAATTTAAATTACGTTTATTATTTCTATTACTAGAAGCTCTTTTCACCTTTTTTATTTTTCTTGGATTCAAATTTAATGTTTCTCTCTTTGATGTCTTTTTTATTTTTTCTGTTCTTTCATCAATACCTGGTAAATCGGCAACTTGCGGTCTTTTAATCTTTTCACGCTCATTTACTAGCGGAACAATTTCATCAAAATTAGTATTCTTATTTTCAGTCTCTTCATTAACCGTTAAATCAACTATTTGATTACTATTATTTTGTTCATTAGTTTCTGTTTTCTGTTTTCTTTTTTTAGCTTCTTCTGTTTTTGTAATCCTAATACGACCACCCTTTAAATAATTATCTTCATCAACAATTTCTTCTTCTACTACATCAACTGGAACTTCCTTAGCCATCTTTTGTAATACTTTATCTAATTGATTGATACGATCATCATATTCTTTTATCCTTGTAGTAAGTGGATCAGTATCTAAAATTTCTACTGCATCCTTTTTATATTCATCAATTTCTTCCTTAGTTGTTGGCAAAGGTATAGGATTCATATTAACTTGTTTTGCCTTTAATTCTTCTTTTATTTTTTCTTTTCGTGCATTTTCTAATTCTTCTTTTTGCTTTGCATATACATCATTACTATCATCATCAATAACTTCTTTAACTTTTTTCTTTATTCCAAATAAATTAAATAATTTATAAATTTCAATAAAAGTATAAATTGATACAGGAATAAGTAATAAGAATAACCATCCTTTTTGGTTAGCTATCAAAAACTGAATACGTCCCAAATAAGGAATAATTAATATTTCTTTACCTAAAATCTGATCATAGCCAACATATAAACTATCAGGTTCACTATTATTATCACCTTGTGTCTGATACTCATATCCTCCATCTGGTAACTCAATAACATCAATAACACGATGCGTTATTGTCATTCCTTCAGAAGTGGATGATTTAGAAACATAAGTAATAATATCCCCCACTTTAATATTTTCTGGTTTATCTTCTCTAATATTAATTACAACATCATAAACATTAATTACTGGTGTCATACTTGGACTAACAATCGTATATATTGAAACCTTTGGTTTATAATCTTCATTATTAGCATTAATCTGTGATGAAATAATATAATATAATAAAAATAAAGCAATAAGACATATAAAAGCAATCACTACATAATATAGTAATTTACCAATAATAGAAAAAACTTTTTTTAATTTATTGTTTTCCATTAATTACCCTCTTGTTCTTACTCACTCTAAAAGATTTGACTTATTATCTATTTGTTCTACAACTACATACGCTTGATAATAATTACTAGCATCTTCTACTGACATAGTTCCTTGAAATAAAACATCCAAAGTATAAGTCTTAGTTTCATTAGGACCTATTTTTACATTATCTAAAATAACTTTATCAGTTAACGGCAATTGTTTTAATGTTCCCGTCTCTCCATCACTACTAAGAGTATAAAATAAATTATTTGTTGATATTAATGATGATTTAATAGAAGACAATTTTATATTATAAGTAACATCTACATCTCCATCATTTGTTATTTGAATAGTCTTTGGAGTTTCTAATCTATAACCAGTAACAATATCATTAATTTCTAATTTAGCAGAATTATTATAAACTGTAGACAAAGTCTGATAATAAATATTTTCTACCTGATCAATATCTCCTCGAATACTACTACTTCTTCTATAAGCTATAAAAGCAAATACCATACTAACTATCACAGATATTAAAGTTATACATATAACTACAAATAAAGCAATAAATCTTCTTTTTTCACTACGTTCTTGAGCTTGGATAAGAATGGTATATTGATTTTCTAATTCTGATTTAAACTTTTCATTTTTTTCCATTCCTATCACTTCCTATTCTATTCTTTTACAACTACTTTATATGTTCCTATAAAAGATTTATTTAAATTATAAGATTGATCTTGTTCTGTATTAACAAAGCTAAATGTTATAATACATTCATTAGTTTTATTAGTTGTTAACTCTAAATCGTCTAAAATAACCTCATTACTTAAAGGCATCTGCTTACTAATAACTTTTTCCCCATTGCTACAATTAAGTGTATAAGTAAATTCAGCTGGTCTAGCATCTGGCTCATTCCAAGTACTATTAACATTTTGCCATTCAATACTATATTTTATTTGATTGGAATTATTATTTGAAATTCTAAATTTTTGTTCTAAACTATAGCCAGGGTCTATTGCAGATATATTTAAATTATTATTTTCATCATATACAATTGAAGTATTTTTATATATATTTTTATCAGGTAGAACTTTATTGCTATTTACTTCTGTTCTAGTTTCATCATTCATAAACACTATACTAGTACTCACAATAGAAGATATTAAAGTAAATGCTGAAAAAAAGCCAATTAGTATCATCCACTTTTTATCCATCCCAATCACCCTTTATTATATATAATAATAGCAAAATAATCCTTTATTATCAAGCTTATATTTATCTAGATAATATACAAAAATATGTTATAATTGGTAATGAGGTGCTAAGATGAAATTAAGTATCATAATCCCTTGTAAAAACGAAGAGGGAAACGTTAACAACCTATATGAAGCCATATCTAAAGTACTTACAAAAAAGAAATATGAGTTGATTTTTATTGATGATGGCTCTAAGGATAATACTTTAAAAGAATTAAGAAATTTATATGAAAAAGATATGCAACATATTAAAGTTATATCTTTTTCTAGAAATTTTATGAAAGAAGCAGCTATTATAGCTGGATTAGAAACTAGTATTGGTGAATATACATGTATTATTGATGGTGACTTACAACAAAATCCTAAATATTTACTAGATATGATGACATTTTTAGATGAAAACAACGAATATGATGAAGTAGCTATGGTCATGAATAAACGAAATGCTGAATCAAAATTTATGGCCTTTTGTAAAAAGATGTTCTATAAAATTATGAATAATCTATGTGAAATTAATCTTGAAAATGCTGCATCTGATTTTAGAATGTTTAGAAAAAATGTAAAAGAAGCATTAATAAGTTTAAATGAACGAAATAGATTTTCTAAAGGTTTATTTAGCTGGATTGGTTTTAATATAAAATATATGCCATACGAAGTAGAACCAAGAACTCAAGGTAAATCCTCATTTGGTTTTAAAGCTAGTATGAAATATGCGATTAATGGCATTGTTGCTTTTTCTGAAAAGCCATTAAAAATAGGAATATCATTAGGTTTTATTTCTCTATTAGCTAGCTTCATCTATTTAATAGTAATATTAATCCAAATGATAGGATATAGCTTTGAAATAACAGCAACACATGCCTTAATAGTTTTAATTCTATTTCTATTTGGTATTCAATTTATTTTACTTGGAATTATTGGTAAATATTTAGGAACAATTAATTTAGAAGTAAGAAAAAGACCTAATTACATAATTAAAGAAAAATTAGGATTTGACAATGAAACAATACTTTAAGTATTGTTTTATTATTTTAAGTAAATTATTATGTCTAATAAAATCAACTTTTCTTGCATAAATATTATGGAAATAATATAATTATCTTAATAGTGGATATGTATAACTACATATCTTAGTTAATTTTTTAATTAAATGGAGGTATTAAAATGGGTTTAATTAAAGCTATAACTAGTTCAACTTCTAGTACATTTGGCGATCAGTTTAAAGAGTTTGTCACATGTCCTAGCGTTGATAAAAATGTCTTAATCGTAAGAGGAGAAGTTTCTCATGGTGAAGGAAATAAACATCCTTCAGAAGGAGTTATTTCTAATGGTAGTAAAATAACTATTCCTCAAGGATGGGCAATGATGTTAATTGACAATGGTAAAGTAGTTGAATTTTCATCAGAACCAGGAGAATATGTTTATGATACTAGTAGTGAACCAAGTATATTTCATGGTAATTTAGGTGAAAGTATAGTTAAATCAATAAAAACTTTAGGTTCAAGGATTACTTATGGTGGCCAAACAGCGAGAGACCAAAGGGTATATTATGTTAATTTACTTAATGTATTAGGAAACAAATTTGGTTCACCACAACCTAAAAAAATAACTGATGAAAAATATGGTATTATTGAAGTAACGTTCTTTGGTGAATATTCATACAAAGTTGACGATCCAGTTGCTTTAGTTGGTAATGTAATAGGAGCTAATGCTAAAGATCAAGTTACTTTTGATGAGGTAATGGGTTCTCAATTAAAAAACGAATTCGTAGAACAAATTACTAAAGCTATCACTGAAGTAATGAGAGTTAAAAAAGTTTCATTCGGTGATATGGGAATGTATGGTAGTGATATATCAGATAAAATGAATGAAATATTAAGTTCATCTTGGAAAGAAAAATATGGTATTATCGTTACTGATGTTGCTATGGGCGACATTAATGTTACCGATGAATCTCTTGCAAGAATTAATAAAATTGATGATGCAACTATTTTCTCAGATGCTAAACTACAATCAGGTTTAATGGCTACAGCTTCTGCTGAAGCTTTAAAAGCTGCTGCAAGTAATGAAAATGGTGCTATGATGGGCTTTGCTGGCTTAAATATGGCAAATAACGCTGGCGCTGGTATGATGGGTGTTGCTAATCAAAATGCCCAAGCTCAAGCTACTACTAATCCTACTCCAACGCCTGATGCTGCTGTAGTTGCTGGTGCTGCTCCAAAATTCTGTCCTAATTGTGGTACTCCAACTAATGGAGCAAATTTCTGTTCCAATTGTGGAAAAAAACTAAATTAAAAAAATAAACTAACTGAATTTTAAAAATCAAACAGTTTAATTATTAAAGGATTGTAACCTGTAATTTACAGGAAACAATCCTTTTTATTTTGTCACAATTGTAATAATAAATACAAGCATCTATTATTTTATATTTATCTTCTTAATCATAAAATATTTCTGTCTTTAAAATTTCAAATAACTTTCTCAACAATTTACTTATATAAAAAAACTCGTATCTACATCCAAGAAACGAGATTTTTTATATAACATAAATTTTTTTTACTCAAATATTTTTAATTAAATAAGAAATCTTAATTCAAACAATACTTTTACTTCTTAAGTCTTTTAAACTTATCCATAATTCTTTTTCTTCGCAAATATTCTTCATCTAAATCTAATTCATATTTACCATCTTTAAATAAAAGAATTGAACCTTCTTTAATTCCTTCAGGCAACAAACTAATTTCTATTTCTATTTTTTCCTTATCTTCAAGATTTTCTAATACCGCGATATTATTTTCTATTCGATCAATACTATATTTCATTATTTCACCTAACCATTCGTATCAGTTTTATAAAATTCAAAATTAATTTCTTTTCCATCACTATTAATTCGTATTGTTCCTAACTCACTAGTCATATAAACCTTATCAGTATATTCATTTATTCTTTTTAAGGTATCAGAACTAGGATGTCCATAACTATTTTCTTTAGCAACTGAAATAATTGCATATTTAGGTGTTACTTTATCTAAAAATTCTTTAGTACTACTATAAGCCGATCCATGATGTCCAACCTTTAAAACATCAACATCAATATTTTTATCAAGTAATATTTTTTCTACTTTATCTGTTGCATCACCAGTAAATAAATAAGAATAATCACCAAATATCATTTTTAAAACTATTGAAGTATTATTTAAATCAGAATCATCAGTACCTGTATACATAACTTCTAAATCAGCTTCTCCTAATTTAAAAGTATCTCCTATCTTAGGTGTTGTTATTCCAAGATTTTTATTATCTATAGCATCTAAAACATCTTCAAAAGTTTTTGTTGTCGTAATAACTTCAGGCATATAAACATTATCTATATCAAAATTATTTATAATATCATCTAAACCACCAATATGATCTTCATGTGGATGAGTCCCCACTACATAATCAAACTTTTTAATTCCCAAATCATTTTTCAAAAAATTAACTAATTTCGGACCATCTTCATTATTACCAGCATCAATTAACATATAATGTTCTTGATTAGCTATTAAAATACTATCTGCTTGTCCAACATCTATAAAATAAACTTGTAAATCCGTACTTACTAAATTTTTATTAGCATAAGATTCATCTTCATTTTTATATAAAGAAATTAAATAACCTATTACAGCAACAATAAATACAAATAAAACAAATTTATTATCTTTTCTCTTTCTTCTACTCATAACAAAACCTACTTTATATAAATATTATAACACGTATAATACATAAGTAGGACATAATTATTCTTTATCTTTTTTAAAATTAGTCATTAATTTCTTTAATACTTTTTCATCACCATAACCATTAATAACTTGATCACTAATATTTATATCATTATATTTACCATTAACATATAAATCTACTAACATATAAACAACATCAAATAATAATTCACTATCATGAAATAATAAATCAATTATTCTCTCTAAAGAATTCTTTTCATATAAATCAATATGTTCTTTTAGAGTCTCATTATTTTCAACTAAATTAAATAAATATTTACTAGCTCGATAATCTATTAAAGCTAACTTTAAACATAAATCTTTAGCATTTTTTTTATCAATCATATATAAATTTTTAATAAAACCAACAATTGTAAAAATAATTCCTTCAGAAAAATCAATCATTATTGTTTGTTCATAAAACTTATATTGATTTCTAATATTTTTAATTAATTTATCAATGGTAACAGGTTCATAATAAGTATCTAAATCTAAATTATGACATGGAAATATTTCCGATAATTTTTTATTTTCTGATAAAGATAAAGATCTTACAACAAGCACCTTTCCTAACCCATTCAAATTATGAAAATCATAAGAAGCTTTAATCATTATATTAAATAATCCTATATTAGCACTAATCTCCGCTAATAAATCATTAAAATCTACAATATTAAATAATTGATAATATACGTCAATATCTTCTTCTGATGAAATACCTTGTTTATGACGATAAGCATACATTTTATAAGCATCTAAATAAACAACACCCATAAAAAATTCACGATAAACACCTGCTACTTTTTCTTTAGAATTTTCTAAAGAATAAATATAATTCATTATTTTATCAATACCTTCTTTAGTACTAATACCCTCTAATAATTTGTTCTCAACAATATAATTAATTTGTTTTCTAATCTCTTTGTTAAAATTTTTTAATTGATATTCAGCCATATTAACTCCCCTAACGCTTTTTATTGTAACAGATTTATCAATATATAGATAATTTTTTTATTAATGAATTGCAGAATTTTAAATAATGTGGTTTAATTTTATTAAAGTAAAGGGACGATAAAATGAAAAAATTATCTTCAGATAAAGCATTAGAATTATTAATAAGAGATGTTATTCATCAAAAAGAAGAACTAGAAATCCAAAAGAATAGATGGATAAAACATTGTATTTTTGTATCTATCGCTGCTGGTAGAATTGCAAGGCAATTAAATTTAGACGAAGACTATGCTAGCGCCTTAGGATATATTCATGATATCGGTCGTAAAATTAAACATGAAAATCATCCTGTATTAGGATATCAATATATGGTTAAAAATGGTTATGAAAAAGAAGCTCGCATTTGTATAACTCATTCTTTTATTGATAACGATATTAATCTTACAGCAGGACCCCTTCCTTCAGAAGAAGCATACAATTTTATTAATGAATATCTTGCTAATACAGAGTTAACAATCTATGATAACATAATCCAAATGTGTGATTTATTCTGTTTAGAAACAGGATTTACTACTATTGAAAAAAGATTATTAGATATATCAAAACGAAAAGGAGTATACTCTCATTCTCTAAAGCATTTTGAAAGTACCATAGATCTTAAGAAAAGATTAGAAAAACAAATGGGTTGTAGTTTATACTCCTTATTTCCAGAAATAAAACCTGAATTATTAAATGAAGCTGATAATGATCGTGAAAAATTAATTGCTCTTTTCGAAAATCCACCTCAAGAAGAAATCAAAAAGCAATGTAAAAATTTAAAGAATAAGCACTAATTGAAATAAATACAATAGTGCTTTTTATTTACGCATTTACACCATTAAAAATGAAAAGTTATAGACAATTAATTTAAAAAATTTTATCATTAACTTATAAGATACTTAGGAGGAAATTATGGAAAAGAAAAAACCTAACATAATTTTATATACTATATTAATGTTTTTTATATTCTTTGTTATTAGTGAAGGGATAATATGGGGATATGGAGGCAAATTAATTTATGGTACTATAGTTAATTATCCACATGGTAATTTAGTAATAAGTGAAGCTGTCCTAGCTATTATGGTTTTAATAGTTATGTTAACTTTTAAAAACTCATATGTCTTTACACAAAAATCTGAAAAGCTTTCAAAAAGTTTATTTTATGGTTTATTCTTTCTTATTTTTTCAGGATTATTCATCTTAATTAATGGCATACTAAATGGTGGCCTTTTTAGTGGTTTAGCTTTATTAAATATTACTTTAGGTTGTTTATTAATCGGTATTTGTGAAGAATTTTTATGCCGTGGATGGCTTCTTAATGAATTTTTAGAAAGATTTGGCGATACAAAAAAAGGAATCTGGTATTCAATAATAATTAGTGGCATAATATTTGGTCTAATGCATATTGGAAATATATTCTCTATTGGTCAAGATGTTATCTCTACTATTAGTCAAGTATTAAACGCTGCAGCAATTGGTATTATCTTTGGTCTTATATACTATAAAACTAGAAATATTTGGTCAGTTATTATTCTCCATGCTTTATGGGACTTTTCTATATACCTAGGTGAAATAACACCAATAACAAGTGCAACTGAATCATATAGAACAATAAGCATAATCTCTTTTGCTATCAATATTTTACTAGTACTATCTGAATTAATTAATATAATACCTTATTTAAAGAATATTGATAATACTCCTAAAAAAGGAACTATTATCTACTTATCTATTTTAAGTACCTTCTTATATTTAGTATTTACTATTGCATTAGGTCTTTTATCAGTCCGAGTTAGTAACACTTATGAATATGGTAACTTAAAACTAAATAATTATGCCATTACAAAAGATAACTACCAAGAATACCAAATCAATTATAAAGACTTTGAAAATTTTTCTTTTAAACTAAACACAAACGACAATAATAATTTAGTCTTAACAAACTCAAATACTAACGCCTCAATCGAAATAGAATGTGAGAATTTAATAGATTACATAATATTAGAACAAAAAGATTATTATATCTTAAGTTATGTTGATTACGTTAGTAGCCAAAACTATTTTTTAAATTATATCTATTTACCAAAAAAAGAATTATCTAATAATAATCAATATTTAGAAAACATAAAAAATAATCTTCAAAAATATTTACTCCCTTATAGTAATGAACTACTAATAGTTAGTGATTATGAAAATGATATTTCATATATTAGTAGTTATGATGTCGACTATGGTTACTTTGTTTTAGTTAACGAAAATGAAATTTCTATTTTAAACAGAGAATAACAAATTAAACCAAATTATGTGATATAATAAACACCTAGTTAATAAAAATTAATAGGAGGTTTATATGAAATTAAAGTGCAAAATTTTCATTACTACACTCTTAAGTTGTGGTATTATTACAAGTATTAAAAATAGTTATGGTAAAATAATAATTTCTAAACCTCCTATAATTAATTATGAAGAATATAATATTGAAGACAATCCCATTTTTGCCACCTATAATGGAGGTCAAATATATATTACAAATAGTTCTAGTAAAATTAAAGAAAATGACAATGATATTATTATTATCGATGAACGAGAAAATAAAGAAAATATTGAAATAAAATCATCTTATCGAATCGATGATATAACATCAGAATTAGAAATAATTGATTTAATTCTTAAATATAATGAATTATATCCTAGTAAAATTCCATGGACTAGAACAAAAAGCTCATTACTAAACGAATGGACCCTACACAATATTGCCTATTATTTAGGATATAAAAGAGACCATAGTCAAAGTGTTGACTTTGAAAATTTTGAAGAAGAAAATTATAATATTTTCCGTTTAACAAAAAAATCAAAGTAGAATATAAAATACTATATTCTATTTTTTATGATAAAATTAAATAGAAATATTTCGGAGGAGTTTTTATGAAATTAGTAAAAGCAATTTGCCCTAGTTGCGGAGCCAATATTGATGTTGATAAAAATAGTGATAAAACAAAATGTGAATATTGTGGTTCAAAAATAATAGTTGAAGATGCTATCGCTAAATTTAAATTAAATGTATCAGGTTCTATTGAAATCAAAAATTTACCTAAAATAGAAGGTTATCTAAAAATTGGCGAACGTCAATATAAAAATTATGAGTACAAAGAAGCTTTAGAATCATACAAAAAGGCCCTTGAACTAGATCCTGACAATGCTTTAGTAGTTTTAAGAGTAGGCCTTTGCAAATCAACCTTAACTACATATAACAAATTTGAAACAAACTATGCAATAAACGCTTTAAAAGATGCTTTAAAAATTGAAACAGATGATGACAAAATAAAAAAATACATTACTGAAACTTATGCTTGCATATTTAAATTAGAAAATCTTGCTCGTAATACTTGGAATAGTGTTAATGAGTATTTAATTAATAATATTAACAACCACCATGAACGTCTAAATAAATGCTTAATTGCTTACGAATATCTTTTCACAATTGTTAAAACAAAAGAATTTAAAATAACTATTCTTAATAAAATTATCACTATTATTAAAGAAATATTAACCCCTAAAAAATATACTTCTTATAATAAAAGTAATGGTAATAAAAATATTAAACCATATACCATTGATTTAAATTTTCGTAATATTCTTAATCAAAAATATCAAAAATATATGAACGAATTACAAGTATTAGATCCTTCACAATTTCAAAATCATAATATTATTGTAAATAAAACTAATCCAGAAAAATATATTAACATTGCCGTCTATTGTACTTTAGGCTTCTTTATCTTAGGAGCTATTGCCACTAATAAATCCCCTTTTTTTGCTTTACTCTTAATAGTAGCTACTATTCTTTATACTCTAAAAATTAAAAATATTTTATTAAAAAACAACCAAATAATTGCCAACATTATCATAATTGTTTTAGGAATTATTGGTTCATTTGGAGCTTTACTAAACACCTACCCATACTTTATCGATAAAGAATATACCGATCAAGAAAATAACATTACAATTAAACTAAATCGTCATGATGGAACAATTACTACAAACGATAAAGACGCAACTTACGACTTATCATACGAAAAAATATCGGATTATACTTTAATTACCTTAGGTGATTATCAACTAAAATATCAAAATAATTATAATAATAGTCATAAACATTTATTATGCATATTAGAAAATAACGAATGTAAATACTTTTTAGTTGAAAACATGTCATCTAATACCTATATTTCTAATATAGATGAATACCAAGAAATTAATAACAATTAAAATAAACCTTAAGTACAATAACATTAATGAGGTATACATAATATAAAATTATAAATTTTATTGTCTGTAAGTTAATCATCCTAAAAAATACAATAATTTTTTGAAACTGATAATAATTAATACTAAACTATTAGTTGATACAATTATACCTAATTGAATATTTATTAAATAACGATGTAATGAAAATGTAAGATTTTGTAGTATATAGAAAAGATAAATCATTAGAAGAATTAACGCAAATTGATAATGGTGCACATAATTGGAATAATGCACTAACCTACTACCTGAAGCATTTAGTACTATAAAAAAACTGTAAAACTCATAATTTCTATATGGATATTATTTAATAATATAAAAGTACATTCTATAAATTAACAAAATAAAACTACTCTCAATTTAATTTTGAAAGTAGTTTTTATATATTCTCGAAGAATTTTCCGAGTTTTCTATCAATATGGAGGGGCCTACCGGATTCGAACCGGTGCTCAGGGAGTTGCAGTCCCTTGCCTTACCGCTTGGCTAAAGCCCC
>CANQFI010000045.1 GCA_947598455.1 uncultured Bacilli bacterium
CTCCTCCGTTCATTGTTATAATACCACAATTTAAAAATATACGGAATATAAGTAAAATTATTTGACATAAAGAAAAAAGAGCTTACACTCTTTTCTTTTAACCTCTATTTTTCCAAGTCCAACCTTTTTGATTTTTTAGATTAGTTATGCTCTGGACTGATGTAGCTGTTGAGTTAGCTTCTAGTTTAGACCACGTTCGGTAGCCATCGGCGCCACCACCTAAGTAGTAACCATATGATACCATGTAATGTAAATGGGCTCCTGTTGTACATTTATCATAGTAGAAGGTAGAAGCATCGCCACCTACTGTAGCAACGACTTGACCTTTTGTAACTTTTTGACCAATAGAAACATTAATATCAGTCAAGTGAGCCATTAAGGTAGTATAAGCTTTACCATTTACATTATAGTGAATAAATAGTTCATTACCACCACATGATTGTTTTTTAGCAATATGGACAACAGTTCCATTGGCAGGTGCATAAACAGCTGTTCCTTTGGCATTACCACCTAAATCAATACCTTTATGTCCATTATTACCCCAAGCTTGCGTAACACGACCTGAATTCAATGGCCTTGAAAAGAAAGCAGAGCCGCCACCTTTGTTGTAGTAACAATCATCTATACTATCGCCATCTTTACAACCGGCATCTTCAAATAATTTAATTTGATTTTGCTGAGCTTTAATTTGTTCATCGTAATCTAAACCAATAGAAGCAAGTTTTTCAATATAGGCTTCTAATTCTTCAACTTGTTTTTCATAACTAGCAATGGAATTAGTTAAATTAACATTATCGTCAGCTAGTTTAACTTGAAGATCTTCATTTTTTTGAATTAAAGCATTTAAGTCATCTAGCTGTTGTTGGGTATATTCAATTATTTGATCTATAATAGCTTGTCTTTCCATCATTTCACCAATAGTTGCCGAATCAAAAACATAATCCATATAGGCTTCGTCAGAATTATTATTAGAATATTGTAATATATTTATGACATCTTTAAGTTCTTCTGATTTTATTTTTATGCTTTCTTGACTTTCAGCAACTAATGTTTTAGCATCTTCTACTTTTTGTTCATTATCTTTAATAGTTTGATTAGCTTTAACTATCGCATTTCTTTTAGCATCTATAGCATTTTGATTTTCGGTAGTTAAACGATTATTTTCACGTTTTTCATTTTGGAGTTTAGCTAATTCATTTTTATAATCTTTTAATGTTTTACTAGCAGCATCTACTTCAAGAATTGGACATGTTGTTACAATGAATAATGAAAATATTAAGAATATATTTATTACTTTTTTTATCATATTTTTAAATGTCTCCTTACTGTAGTGTAGCTACCAACCATTCCTACTACGGCTCCTATTATAACTAATATTAATGAAACATATAAGGTAAATGGTAGTGGTTTAACCATCTCAATAAAATTAGTAAAGAAATGGCCTTCTAATTTATCATAAGCAATTATATAACCCCAAATAGTTGCAACTATAGGAATAATAGAACCAATAATACCAAGGAATAATCCTTCGATAACAAATGGTAATTTAATAACAAAATTACTTGTTCCA
Source organism: uncultured Bacilli bacterium (assembly GCA_947598455.1). Next base: position 1,571 of record CANQFI010000045.1, read on the forward strand.
ACTAAACGCATGATTTCTATTTCATTTTTACGAGCGAAAATAGTAAGTTTAATTGTGTTACAGATTAAGAATACTGTTACACAGACAAGACCAACTATGATCGCAAGTGTTACTTTTTGAACAACATCAAAGGTTGGTACCATTTTTTCAACAACATTTTCTTTATATTGAACTTCAGCTATTTTGTCGATTGATCTTATGGTTTTAGCAGTATCCTCTAGTACACTTGCATCTTTAACTGTAACTATAAATTCAGGTCTTAAGAAATTATTTTCTTCAGTTAAATTATTCATAATTGAATAAATAGCTGAGTTAGGATCTGATTGTTCCATAGTTTCTTTTCTTAGGGTTTCTTTGTCTTTGTATATCAGTTCATCACTTTTGACATTTCTTATTTCTAATATTTTACTTTTGACCATTTCGATATCTTCTTCTGTGGCGTCTTTATCAACGTATGAATAAATAGTTAATGTACTTTCAAGATTTTTTGTAAAATTATTAATATTATAAGTAGCTAAAATAGCTAATGAAACAATTATAAGAGTAATTGTTGTACATATAATAGAAGCAATACTTAAACTAAAGTTACGAAAGATACTCTTGACGGCATTGGCTATATTTCTTCTAAAGATTCTAATCGCTTTCATCGGCAGTATAACTTCCTTTCATAGAGTCACTTGTTATAACACCATTTTCTAACGTTATAACTCTCTTTTTCATTGAATTAACAATTTCTTTATCATGAGTAACCATTATAACAGTAGTATCCATTTCTTCATTAATGTTTTTAATTACTTTAACAATTTCTTTAGAAGTTTTTGGATCTAAGTTACCAGTTGGTTCATCACATATTAAAAGTTTTGGTTCGTTGACAATAGCTCTTGCAATGCATACTCTTTGTTGTTCGCCACCAGATAATTCATTAGGAAAGCTTTTGGTTTTATCTTTTAGACCAACACGATCTAAAGCTTTCATTACTTTGTTTCTAATTTCACCACTCTTTAATCCGATATTATCAAGTCCGAAAGAAACATTTTCATATACAGTTAATTTAGGTAATAATTTAAAGTCTTGAAAAACTATCCCTAATTTACGGCGTAATTTATATACGCGACTATTGTATAATTTAGCAACATTTATTCCACCAACCATTACTTGTCCTCTAGTTGGTTTTTCTTCTCTATATAAAAGTTTAACCAATGATGATTTACCACAACCTGATGCTCCCGTGATAAAAACAAATTCACCTTTATCAATTGATAAGGATAAATCTGCTAAGGCTGTTACACCATTTTTGTAAACTTTATAGCAATTTTTAATTTCTATAAATTTCATTTTCATCACCTTACTATTTTAATTATATCAAAAAAACCCTTATGTTAAAAAGGGTTTTTTGTTTTTCTTTGTCCACCATATACTCCGTAACAATCACTGATGATATAAAAGGCTTGAGGATCTATTTCTTCGATAACATTTTTAAACATGTAATATTGAGTTGTTGAGATAACACACATAATAATATTATTAGCTTTATTAGTATACCCACCATCCGTACGCATAATGGTATATCCAGCTTTCATCTCAGCTATAAATTCCTTGATCGCTTCAGGCTTTTTGGTAACAATATAAAACATTTTACTATCGGAAATACCTAACATAATTTTGTCAACTAAGATACTGTTTATAACTATAATAATAACAGCATAAATTGCTTTGTTAATCCCAAATAACATAGCTCCTGAGGTAAGAACAATTATATTAAATATAAAAGAAGCAACCCCTGTTGGTATTTTTAGGTATTTGTTTATCATCTGAACAATAACATCGGATCCTCCAGTTGTAAACCCTGCTTTATATATAAAACCATTAGCGGTGCCAAAGAGACATCCACTTATCAATGCAACTAAAATAAAATCATCAAACACTATTTTTGTGGCTAGATAATCGCATAATTCACCTGTTAATGAAACGAACAACGGATATAATAACGAGCCAACAATGGTTAAACCTGTATTCCGCGCTCCTAAAAATATAAAACTTAAAATTAAAAGTGAAATATTAACAATCATTAAAAAGGTAGCTGAATCAATACCTATATATTCATTTAAAATAATGGCTATACCACTAGTTCCCCCAATTACTAAATTATTATGTAACAAAAATAGATTATAATTTATAGCTAAAGCAAATGAACCTATTATTGTTACTAATAGTCTAGGCCAAAAATTTTTTGAGAATACTTCGTCGATTACCTGTTTATAATCAAACTTCATATCTTTCACCTATTATAAATTATACTATAAATTATTTTTTTTGCATATATTTATATCGAGGTGAATTTAAAATGAATGGTAATTATTATCAGAATCCAAAATTTCTAACAATAGATGAAGCAAGTGTAGGAAATACTAATTATGAAGAAGGATATCAAGCTGGGCAATTGCAAGATATGCCAATGCAACAAAGCTATATTGAAAATATACTAAGACATAATAAAGGTAAAAAAGTCAAAGCTTATGTTAGTTTTCCTGACGCTAATGAATGGAAAGATAAAATATTTGAAGGAACGATTGAGCAAGCTGGAAGGGATCATTTAATTATTCGTGATCCAAATAATGGACATTGGTATTTAATATTAATGATATATTTAGATTATGTTGAATTTGATGAGAAAATTGAATATACAGAAATTAAATTTTATTAAAAAAAAGATAAAAAATATTTTATCTTTTTATTGTGATTGTTGGTTTGATTGAGCAGGTGCTACGTTTTGTTGTGGTACTGAAGTACCTTGAGTTGTAGCAGGTTGCGCAACATTATTTGTAACGTTACCAAAATCTAAGTTATTAATATAGTTAACTATTTTTGTAGTAAACTCATTAATTTTTTTAGAAACTGGATTTTCTTTCATTGGCTTATTTTGGATTGTTGATACTATAAATGTGAATTTAATGATTAAGAATAAGAAACTAACTACACTATCAGCCATTTCAACTAAATTTTTAACTGGTGTTAAGAAGTAATTAGTAAAATTAGAATAGTCTATTTGATCAGAATAATCTAAGAATGAATTAATAGTTTCTAAAAATTTTGTGATTAAACCTAATACAACATTTACACCGCCTGTAATAATATCCCAAGCTGTAGTAACAATAGCAAATGCAGCATAGAAAGTAACTACATTAATGATTAATGATTTTATCTTATCATCGACTTCACAAAATAATAGCATTAAAATAACAACTAATAGCAATGATTGCCATCCAGAAAATAAGCATGCTAATAGTATTATTCCAGCTAAACCAGGATTAATTTTTAATTTACTAGTGTTCATATTTTACTCCCTTCTATTATTAATTATAATATTTTTTTATATATTCAGCAATATTAAAAAATAAGATTTAATCTATATAAAGACTAAATCTCTTTTTTTCTTCACCTAAAGTGGTTTTTGATCCGTGGCCTGGATAAATAGTTATATCATCAGGATATTTTTCAATTAGATGAAGACTATAAATCATATCTTTATCACTACCACCTAAATCAGTACGACCAATACTATGATAAAAAATAAAATCACCAGTAAACATTATTTTATCTTCTTTAAAATAAAAAGTTCGTGAATCAAAAGTATGGCCTGGTGTTTCAATTATTTCAAAATTAAATTTTTTACTTTTAACTTTATTTATTTCTAAATTATAAGTACTTAATACTTCTTCTAAAGCTCCAATATGATCTTGATGAAAATGAGTAATTAAGCATCCGACTACTTGATAATCTTTAACTAATTCTTTGATTTGCTTAAAGTTATCTCCAGGATCAATAATAAGACATTCATTAGCAACTCTTACAAGATAACAATTTGTTTCTAATGGTCCAACGACGATTTTTTCGATTTTCATATTGCTCACCTCTTTACATTTTATTATAAATAAACTATTTTGTAAATTTAATAATATGCTATAATTTAAGTAGAATAGAGGTTTTGTATATGCCATTATTATATAGTTTTTTATTTATAATAATTATTATTGGAGCTTTAGGTATTCTTTATGTTTATCAATTTAATAAATTAATGCATTCTAAAACAAAGATAGATCAAGCAGAATATTTAATTGATGAAGCCTTAAGAAATAGATATGATATTCTAATTAGAGCAGATAAGTTAATACAAACTGAATTAAATAGTGATAAAACTTATTTTAAGGGTTTAGATAAAATAAAAAAAGAAGATATTAGTAACTTTGATTTAGATCGAAGATTAACTGAATACTTAAATTTATTAGAACAAATCAAAATTGATAATCCTTCTTTAGCAGAAGTTAAAGGTTTTAAAGATATTCAAAGTGATAATAAGAAGGAAGGAGAAAAATTACAGGCAGCTAAATCATATTATAATAAGTATACTAGTGAACTTAATGACTTAATTAGAACTTTTCCTTCTAATGTAGTAGCAAAGATGCATGGAATTACAATAAAAGCTTTCTTTGATGGTAAAAACTTAGAAGATACAATAATTGATGATTTTAAACTATAAAACTCTACATTGTAGAGTTTTATTTTGTATTTAAGTTCCAATCTATTTCTTTTAGATTATGCTCTTTTAGGAAATTATTAGTTTTAGAAAATGGTTTACTACCGAAAAAGCCACTACGAGCTGAAAATGGTGAAGGATGAGGAGAGGTAATAATTAAGTGCTTAGGATTAGTTATATATTTAGCTTTTTCTTTAGCAAAGTTGCCCCAAAGAATAAAAACAACAGGTTCTTCTTTTTGATTTAAAACTTTAATTATATAATCAGTAAGTAATTCCCATCCTAAATTACGATGAGATGCTGGAGAATCTTTTATAACGGTTAAAACAGCATTAAGCATTAATACTCCTTCTTTACCCCATTTAGTTAAATCACCTGAAGAGGCTATAGGTATTTTTAAATCGTCATATAGTTCCTTATAGATGTTTTGAAGTGAAGGAGGAATTTTAATACCATCTTGAACAGAAAACGATAAGCCGTGTGCTTCCCCTTCACCATGATATGGATCTTGGCCTACAATTACTACTTTTGTATTAGAATATGGTGTTAGTTTTAGAGCATTAAAAATATAATTCTTAGGTGGATATATTGTTTTAGTTTTGTATTCGTTGTCAATAATTTTTAAAAATTTCTTAAAGCCTTCACTATGCCAAATTATACTTAATTTTTCATCCCAGTCATTACCAATCATAAATTTCACCTTCTGTTAATTAATTTAACATATTTTTTTTTACTTGTTAATAATTTTCTTAATTTTGTAAATGGTTGGTAATAATTTATGAAGCTGAGAAAGAAAAAACTTTTTAAAACTTTGCCTTGTTTATTAATTATAATTATATTAATTAAATGATATCCTGTTTTATAGTTCTATTTGTATATTTTTTTAAAAATTTGGTTATTCTTTATATATTCATTCTAAAAAGCTGTTATAGTAAATAATTGTTATTAATTACTAATAGTTATATTAATTTTAATAAATATAAATATTTATTTGTTGCGTATGAAAATGTTTTAAATATTCTTTTATCGATATGTAAAAGTAAACTTAATTTTTTAATATCATATACGTTTATTATATTGATTTTTCTTTTTTGATTTTACATTATAATTATTTTATCTTTTTAAAGAAAAACAATGAAAAGTTTATTTATGATACTTTTCATTGTTTAATATTTTAAATGAACGGTATATTTGTTCTAGAAGAATTCCTCTAAATAACCCATGAGGGAATGTCATTTTAGAAAAAGATAGGCAATAGTTAGCGCGTTTTTTAATCTCTTCGTGAAGGCCATCACTACTGCCGATAATAAATGTTATTGTGCTGTGAGTTAAAAAAGTTTCATCTATCTTTTTAGCTAAAGTAATAGAATCAATTATTTCACCATTGATATCTAAGGCAATTACATAGTCATCTTTATTAATGTGTTTTTCAATATTTATTTTTTCACTAAAAAGATTATTCTCATCCTTTAATTCAATTATTTCAATTTTATGGTATTTACTAATTCTTGTTTTATAATCACCAATTAATTTATTTAAATATTCTTCTTTTATTTTTCCTAGACAAATTATTTTTATCATATTTCATACAACTCACTTCGTTCTTTTTGTTTAGCACATGAAACTTTTGTAAATTTTATTTCATATTCTGTAAAAATTTCTTTTAGCGTTTCTAAAGCTTTAGTTTCACTATTATTGTGTTGTGATAAATGTCCTAATAAGATTTGTTTAGTTTCTGGACCAATTATTTTTGATAAGTATATAGCACTATCACGATTTGATAAGTGACCATATGGTCCTGATATACGATCTTTTAACCATTTAGGATATGAGCCATTCATTAACATTTCGATATCATGATTACTTTCAAAGAGATAAAAATTCAAATTACTTATTTTTTTGAAATATTTTTGATTAATAAAGCCAGTATCTGTCATATATAACATAGATTTACCATTACTTTTTAAGATAAAACTACGAGAATCTGAGGTATCATGTGAAGTTTTTATTATATCTACTGTTAAATCGTCTAAATAAACAGCATCGTTATATAACAAGATGTTTTCATAATATTTTAGATATTCTAATTCAGAAAACATTTGTGGACTTAAACAGATTGTTGGTTTATATTTTTTTATAATATTTTTCAAGGCTTTTACGTGATCATCATGGACATGGGTAATAAATATATAATCAATATCTTCTAAATTAATAGAAAGCTCAGAAAGCTTTTCTTTTATGTATTTTACAGTCATTCCAACATCTAGTAATACTTTATGATTAGCTGTTTCTACATAAGTTACATTTCCTTCTGAGCCACTTGCTAAATTACATATTTTCATTATTGCCATAACCTCAATGGATTGATTGACGATCCGCCATTATATGGTCGGCCATTAAATAAGCCAAAGTGAACATGAACTCCAGTTGCTACACCAGTTTTACCCATTTTACCTATTTGTTGACCTCTACTTACTCTTTGTCCAACAGAAACTACCATATCACATTCTGATGATTTATATGTTTTATATGATCTTTCACTACCTTGATTATAAATAGTTGCCATATGGCCATATATTGTATAATAGCCATTATCATGTTGAATAACGACGTTACATCCTGAGGCAGAACCAGCAATTCCTCCATATCCAGCATTTATAACAACACCATCTAAAGCAGCATATATTGGAGATTTATAACCAGTACCTGATATATCTATTCCATCATGAAAAGCACCCCAACGCCATTCGTAACGTGACGTAATATAGTATGGATGATTAGTCGGCCAGTACCAAGTTCCACCTAAATCTAATGGATTGCCAGTTATTGGTGAACTATTTTGATATTTTTTGGTTCCTTTAACGATAATTTTGTTTTGAGTACTTCTTATTACTTGTTCTGTTTTAACATCAACACGTTGTTGATTTTCTTCACCATTTATAAATTGAGCACGAGATGACATTCTATTTATACCATTAACACCTTCTTGAATAGTTTCTGAATAATCTGTATATTTAGTATTATCTTCTTGATACTCAGTTTGATATTGTTGTTCTATATCTTCAACGATATATTCTTCATAAATGAAAGTTAATACTGGATTAATTAATGATACATCTAATTTTTGACCTATTGCTAATAAAGTGTCAACACTTTTAATATTTTGATTTGCTATTAATAGCTCACTAGTATTAAGTTTATTATTTTCAGCTATCTTTTCTATAGTATCACCTTGGACTACAGTATATTCTTTAATATCATTATTTTCACCAAATAATAAATATCTAGTTAACTCTGAGACATCAGTATATATTTTCTCATCAACACTAATATATGATTCTTTTATTGAAATATCTTCTTCAAAAAGCATTCTTTCAATAATATAACCAGTATCAGATATTTCTGGCTGATTTCCAGCTATATATTCATTATATCGTTCTTCAGTAATAAAAGTTTTAGCAACATTTTTTATAGCTTCTTCAAAAACATTTCTATCTAGAACATATATGTATTTAGTTGGTTCTTCTTCATCATCACTTTTAATAGTTATAGTATACCCCTTAACAGTAAACTTTTTTTCATCCTTGATATAATCATAAACATCTCTTACTGTAGATAATTTTTCATCATAAGTATTTTTATTAATAATTTGGAATCCTTTAGGGGGATAAACTTGATCGACATTATATTCATTTTTTATTTCTACTTGTTCTTCATTTATAAGATTATATAATTCTTCTTTAGAATTTATAATTCCAATTTTTTCGCCATCTAAATATACTTGATATATATTATTAGGTATTTCAGTATCTTCTTCAACATAAAAATTAATACCTAAAAGAATTCCTAATAAAATTGTAAATATAGAGGACAAAATAATACTCTTTATTTTATTCATTCTCATCTTCCTTTTCAGTAGCTAAATAATTTCTAAAGTTACTCATATTAAGTTCAAATAGTAGTTGAAATTTACCAGTTGAACCTTTACGATGTTTAGCAATTATAATATCTGCTGGAACATTATTTTCTTTATTTAATTCGGTTTTAGCTTTGTAGTAATCGTTGCGGTTGATAAATAAAACCATATCAGCATCTTGTTCGATTGAACCTGATTCACGTAAGTCTGCTAACATAGGTTGGTTGTTTTCACGTTTTTCAGCTGTACGATTTAATTGAGCTAAAGCGATTACAGGAACTTTTAATTCCATAGCCATCGTTTTAAAAGCACGTGATATTTCGGATACTTCACGTTCACGAGAATCTGGTCTTTTACCACCACTGGTAACTAATTGTAAGTAGTCGATGATTATTAAGCCTAGACCTTCTTCTTTATTGGCTAAGTTACGACATTTGGCTTTAATTTCAGCTGATGTGATACTCGCATCATCAACAATTTGGATATTAGTTTCTGCTAATTGACTATTAGCTTCATTAATTCTTTTCCAGTCATCATGATTTAATTGGCCTGTTTGAAGTTTTTTAGAATCAACTTGACCGACTGCTGAGCGCATTCTATTAACTAATTGTTCAGCGGGCATTTCTAAGTTGAAAATTGCGACAGCTTTTTTCATTGTTTTAGCGGCATTAACAGCTATATTTAAAGCAAAAGCAGTTTTTCCCATACCAGGACGGGCTGCAATGATAATTAATTCACCTTCATGAAGACCGGCAGTGGCTTTATCTAAATCATAAAAGCCTGTTGGTACGCCGGTAATTTCTGACTTATGATTTGATAAATATTCTAGTTGTTCTTGAGCACTAGCAATTGCATCTTTAATATGGATAAAGTCGCTTGTTTGTCTTTCTTTAACGACATTTAGAATTCGCTTTTCAGCTTCATCTAAGGTATGAGTTATATCTTCATCTTCTTCATAGGCATTAGTAATAATATCTGTAGCTGTTTCAATTAAGTTTCTTACTACGGCTTTATCTTTAACTATTTTTATATAATAATCTAAATTAGCGGCGGTAGCGACTGAATCAATTACTTCACTAATATAATCAATGCCACCTATTGATGATAAGTTTTTCTTCTTATCTAGTTCTTCTTTTATTGTTGTAATATCTACTGGTATTTTGTTTTCATAACAACTTTTTATAGCAGCAAATAGTTTTTTGTTAGCATCGTTATAAAACATGTCTTCATATAGTTCTTCACATATTTTAGTTAAAGCATTTTTATTTAAAAAGGCTACTCCTAAAACACTCATTTCTGCTTCTATATTTTGAGGCATTTTTCTTGTTGGCATTATTATCACCTATTTCTTTAAAGTTACTTTTATTTCTCCTTTTACTTTTTTGTGTAAGTTTACTTCGACAACATGAGTTCCTAAAGTATCAATAGGATATGTAATATTAATTTTCTTTTTATCTATATCTATACCTTTTTTCTTTAATTCTTCACATATTTGTTTAGAAGAAATAGTTCCAAAAACTTTGTCTTGTTCCCCAGTGTTAACTTTAATTATAATTTCTGTATTTTTTAGTTTTTCAACTATTTTTTGACATTCTTCAATATATGCATCTTCTTCAGCTTTTCTTTTATCTAATTCTTTTTCTAGAATTTTCTTGCTGGTTGTAGTTGCTGCAACAGCAAGACCATTTTTTATTAAAAAGTTTCTAGCATAGCCATCACTAACATCAATTATTTGGTCTTTTTTTCCTTGTTTTTTAACATCTTGAAGTAAAATAACTTTCATATAATCACTCCTTAATAAATGTCTGTAATTAATTATATCAAAAATTAATTAATTAATAAATACTATGGTTATCTAATTTAAGAGGTGTCTT
>CANQFI010000046.1 GCA_947598455.1 uncultured Bacilli bacterium
CTATCGAATTCCTTTTTATATTTATAATTTTAATGCATTTTCTTTAGGTAAACTATTAATATATTTTATTAAAGCTTGCTGCATTTTTAAAAATCCATTTTCTCGCATATTTTTTATAACAAAATTATCATATGGAAATTTATGTTTTGCCATACTCATATGATTACATCCAAAATCAAATATTTGATATTCTTTTTCAAATTCAACAAAGCTTTTACCTTGGGCATGTTTTAAAAAATCCATAGCTGCATCCTTAAAAGAACCACCATATTGTAAAATCCAATTTTCAATACCAACTCCACCTAATCCAGCTTGTTCTTTATCACTACGACTAGGTTTATAAACGCCCGCTTCTTTTAAAACTTTTTTAGCTAAAACTATATTAGCTAAAACCATTCTATATCTTATTTCATCTTGTTGTTTAATTTGTTCTAATCGATCACTAATTGCTTCCTCTGTAGCATAATAGTCTTTTTTATTATCAACAAATGATATATCTATATCAATTGGTTCATCCAATCCCTCTAATTTAACTCCAAATAATCTAATTCTATATCTACTTATAATTTTTTTACTACCATCTCCAGTTTTTAAATTAGTAATTAAAAATTTTTTGACACTTTCCATTTGTTCATTAGGTACTCTAAGTAAAAAATCAAAATCACTGCTTTGATTTGAATCATTATTAAATACACTAGTTCCTCTTGAAGTTGAACCAGTATCAAGTAATTTTACCACTCCTTCATGATGTTTAAAACTTAAATCTATTCCTAACTGAGTAAAAATTCTTTGCATATTTTGTTTTATTATATTAGCTTGTCTATCTATTTCACTATTATTTTTTAGAATTTCTGTTATATATTCATCTATACCAGGAAAAGATAAATCAGAAGAAAATTTATATTCTTCACAACCATATCTTTTTAATCCTCCCATTTTACTTCGTAACATTAAAAATTCTTCTTCACTAAATAATAATTCTCTATTATTTTTATTAATTATTGGTATATATCTATTATGCATAGCTAGTAATAATTTAACATTAGCTAAAAATTTTGCACTAGATATTTCTGGTGCTTTTTTAAAATATGGAATACTTTCATCATATAAAATATAACTACTATTAGCTTTTATAAAATATAATGGTATTTTTTCTTCATTAGTTTTTTTATATTTTCCTTTAAGAAAAGCTTTTAATTCTTCTAAATTCCCTATATAGTAAGTTTCATCATTAGTCATAATAATTACCTACTTTCGACTATCATTTAAAATATACAAAATAATATTATTAAAGTCAATTAAGCAAGAAAAAATAGACAATCGCTTGTCTATTTGTCATATCTTTTTTTGTTCTTTATATCTTCATTAACTAAGTTAATAAATTCTTCTAATGAAACAGTTACTGTTTCTTCACTACCAGCTCTTCTATAAGAAACAGTTTTATCATCTACTTCTTTTTGTCCTAATATTAACATATAAGGTATCTTTTTAATAACTGATTCTCTTAATTTATAACCTAATTTTTCATTACGAGCATCTAATTCAACTCTAAATCCAGCTTCTTTTAAAGCCTTAAATACTTCATTACTATAAGCTTCATGATATTGAATATTTACTGGTACTACTTGTACTTGTACTGGTGCAAGCCATACAGGTAAATATCCTTTAGTTTCTTCTAAGTAATAAGCAATAAATCTATCCATACTACCAAATATAGCTCTATGTAATACAACTGGTGTTTTCTTACTACCATCACTATCTATATATCCTAAATCAAAACGCATTGGTAAACAGAAATCTAATTGACAAGTAGATAATGTATATTCAGGTCCCACAGCTGGTTTAACTTGAACATCTAATTTAGGTCCATAAAATGCTGCTTCCCCAATCTTTTCTACATAATCATATCCTAAATCATTTAAAACATTTCTTAGTGTAGATTCAGCATTATTCCACATTTCATCATCAGGATAATATTTAACTTTATCTTCAGGATCTCTTAAAGATAATTCAAATCTAAAGTCTTTAATTCCTAATTCCTTATATACTTCTAAAATTAAATTAACTACTGAAGAAAATTCTGTTTCTATTTGTTCTGGAGTTACAAATAAGTGTGCATCATTTTGACAGAAAGTTCTAACTCTTTCAATCCCCTTTAATGAACCACTTGTTTCAAATCTTGCATCACGGGCAATTTCGCCAATTCTAATAGGTAAATCACGATATGAATGAACACTATTACTATAAATCATCATATGATGAGGACAATTCATTGGTCTTAGAACAAATTCTTCTGCTTCAACTTCCATTTTAGGAAACATATTATCTTTATAATGATCCCAGTGTCCTGAAGTCTTATAAAGTTCTACATTACCAATTGGAGGAGTTAAAACATGTAAATAACCTAAAGCTCTTTCTTTACCTTTAATATAGTTTTCTAATAATTCCCAAACCATATATCCATTTGGTAAATACATAGGTAATCCTTTACCTACTAAATCACTTACCATAAATATTTCTAAGTCTTTACCTATTTTACGATGATCTCTCATCTTCATTTCTTCTAATTCTTTTAAATGTTCATTTAACTCTTCTTCAGTAGGAAAACAAACGCCATATATTCTTTGAAGCATTTTATTATTGGCGTCCCCTTTATAGTAAGCCCCACTAAACTTAGTTAATTTAAAATACTTAATTTCTTTTGTATTAGACATATGTGGTCCACGACAAAGATCAGTAAAATCACCTTGTGTATAACAAGAAATAGTTGTACCATCTTCCATTCTTTCAATTAAGTCAATCTTATATTCATCATCTTTAAACATTTCTAAAGCTTCATCTTTAGATATTTCTCTTCTAATAATATTTTTAGCTGACTTAGAACATTTCTTCATTTCTTTTTCAATTTTTGCTAAGTCTTCATCAGTAATCTTATCGTCTCCCAAATCAATATCATAATAAAATCCTTCTTCTACAACAGGACCAACCCAAAATTTAGCCTGAGGGTATAAATGTTTTACAGCTTGAGCAAGTAAATGAGCACAACTATGATTTAAAACATTTAATTTTTCATCTTCTTTAAAATTTACCATACACTTCATTCCTTCCTTTCTCTAAATAAAAAAACCACATTATTTGCAAGGAGCAAATAATGCGGTACCATCCTTTATTTAACTTAATTTACGATAACGGCCTTAACCGGGTTTTATTAAACCTCTCAGAAGATAGTAACTATTAAGTCTTTTATTCATTTCCACCAACCATGAACTCTCTATAAACAAGTCTCTTAATAATCTTGTTCTTCTTCATTGAATTAACTAAATACTACTACCAATATTTTAATTTGTCAAATTATTTTAATTATATTTTAATTAATACATTGGTCCATATAAATCTAAATCAGTTATCTCTGTAGGTTCATATACTGTTCCTGTAAACCATATTTCTCCTGATTCTTTATCTCTTATTAAAAACATAAATGGTTTATTGAAAGTTAAATCTATTTCTTCAAGTGGAACATCATATAAATAATCGAAATTACAATCTGCAGCTCCTAAACCACCAACTGCTGTCGCAGCAGTTGCTCTAATACCAGTATTAGAAAATTCTATATTAGCTTTATGAACAGCTGTATCAATATAAGTACCTTTATTACTTGTTAATTTAGATAAATCAGCTTTACTACCATCAAAGACATCAGTAATACCCATTTTCTTTAAATCATTAATTAAATTTAATTCGTATTCAAAATTAAATACTGGTATTTGACCTGTTAACTTAGTTATTTTACCATCAGAATAACTTTCTAGCTTTTTAGCATCTTTTAATTTATTAATAATTTCTTCTATTTGTTTAGAACTTATATTATTTATATAGTTATCTAATGATGTACTAGTAGGCATTATTCCCACATATTGTAATGTTGTACCATCATATTCTTTTAAATCTTTAGCAAATACTTTTATATCATTATCAACATAGAAGTAGAAATCCGTTGAACTATCAACATTTCCATAACTAGAATTTATTTCATTCATATACTTATTAATATAGCTATCAACTGGTTCATAATTATAATCTGTACCACATTCTTTAGTATCAACGAATTTTTTATATTCACTAGTTACGGTTGTTCTTATATTATCTTCTTTTAAATCTGTTACTATATCGTATCTATTAGCTGAAGCAGCTATTAATACAGATTTAACATCATAATTTAAGTTATTAAATTTTAATTCCGAATATCCTTCTGAATTTAATGCTCCAACACCAACATAGTAATCTTCATGAGGATAATGTACTGAGAAAGATTCATCTTCACTTTGTATTTTATTAACCCATTCCATATCAATAGCTAAAGTATTAATTAAAATAAAATCTTTATCCATAACATTATCTAATAAATTAGGTATTAATTTAAATGTATTATCACTAACCCACTTATTTATATTATCAGGACTAGTAAATGGATCATAGAATACTGAAGCATTATATTTTTCTTTTAAAGCTTTAATAAAATCATTATTAATAGTATCTTTAACTTTTTCATTAATATATAATCCATTAGCTAAAGATAAATTTTTACTATTAGTATACTTTTTACCTGTATAATCTCCTACTACTGCACTAATTTGCGCATTAGTATCTCCATCAGTACCTTCATTTAGCATTTCTAACGCATATTTAATGGATAACGGACTATAAACTTTATTTTTTGATTCATTTTCTTCTTTTAAGAAGAATAAATCAAACTCTGAAACATTATTACCTGCCATTTTATAATCTGAATCAATTGTAACTGTCTCTTGTTCTTTCTTCTTAGTATCATCATCTTTTTTATCATCACCCTTAAGGAATAAAACACCACCCGTTATTCCTAAAGCACAAATAACTACTAAAACAATTCCTACTATTACTAAAACTTTTTTACTTTTTGGTTTTTTAACTACTGTTTCTGTACTTATTTCATTATTATTTTCTTTCATATCCACACCTCTTTATATAATATATTCTAACCTGGTAATAATAAACTTAAACCATCAGTTGGTATTGCTAATCCATATTGTAATAATTCATAACAAGTAAATAAAACTAAACCACCAGTTCCTAAATTACCAAATATTTCTGATACACTATTGCCTGAATTATGCATATTAACTGCTTTATCAACAAGATCTTGATTATCTTCAATCATTTTAGTTAATTGTTCTTTTGTATAATTTTGTAACATTTCAACTTCACTATCTGCAAAGAATCCTCCCTCACCTACTAACCACATAATACTAGGTTTTTCAATAACGGAATTACCACTTAGTATATCTTGTGCTTCTTTAACTGTATAACCAAATTCATTAACACAATATTGAACAGCATCTTGATATGTATCAAAAACAGTATAAGAATCATTTAAATTAGTAGGTAATGCTTGTCTTAATAAATTAAAATATTCTTCTTTAGCACTAGAATTTATAACTGTTAACTCTTGATTAGTATTGTCTGTTACTGTCTCTAAAACACCTGAGTTATCAACATTTGGTACTTTACCCAAGCTCTTATCTTCTTGAATATTAACTTGTGGATTTAAAACTGGTTTTTTAGGTGCTACTAAATTGCCACTTTTATCTATTTCATAATCTCTAGAAGGAGTTGTTGAAGTACTTTCTTTGACAGAATCATTTACTAAAACTGGTTTTTTAACAGGTTCTAAATTAGGAACTTTTTCTTTATCAACACCTGTTTCTAATTCAAACGATTCTGCTACTTCCGGTTCAGGTTGCTCTTGATAACTATTATCTTTTTCATTATTATTTTTTAAATTAGGTAATTTTATATTTTGTAATAATAACAATAATAGTAATAATAAATACCAATGTTGAACTACAAATTTAACTGTAAAAATAACTGGTGTCGCTGCTAACATTCCAAATGATTTAGCTAAATCAACCATTCCAAAAATTCGTTCTTTATTACTTTTAGCTTGTTTTAACTCATTTATACAATTACTAATTTTCTTTATTTGTAACCCCATACCTTTAGGTAAAGTTGTAAAAATAGCTCGTACAGTAGCTTTTTTTTCTAAGAACTCATTTTTATATCTTGTTGATAATTGATGTTTATGATTGTCAATTTCATTACTTAATAACTCTTCTAATTTTTTTAAGTTTTCAATATCAGCTCCACTAAGATTTTCTGTACTTTTAATTTTTTTTATTTCAGCCTGAATTTTTCTAATTAAACGTCCTCTTTTAACTGTAATATCACTAGCACTTTCTTTTTCCATTGCATGTTTAAGTTGTTCTTCTAAAGTTTCTGTTTCTGTTCCTTCATCTTCAACATTTTTCTTAAAAGATAAGTTATTATTTTCTATTGTAATAGTTACATAAGCTAATTCTAAGTCTTTTAATTCTTTATCATACTCTTCAACTGTTATTTCATTATTTTCTTTTTTCTTCAAAAGTTCATCTTTTTTAGTTACATAAACCTTATAAATATCTTTCTTAGGCATATTTTCCGTAACCCCAAGTAACTTATAATATTTTTCTATTTCTTCGCTCATAAATAACACCTACACTTTAACCCTGTTATTCATTATTTCTTTATTAAATTTTAAAATAATTTCTTTTTCTTTATCTTCTTCTAATCTCTCTAGATTACCATCTCTTTGGATATCAGCAAATAACCTTATCCCGACTTTATTATCATCAGAAACAAAATCAGTATAAATACAATACATATTTTCGTTATCTTTATATTTGCCTATTATTGTATATTCTATATCTACTCCAATATCATTTTTTCTTTTAAATGTTTCTATCACTATTAATACCCCTTTCTATGCCATAGATAATTGTTCACCATGGGCTAATTCTTTAAATAATTCTGGATTATTCATCTTAATTAATAAATCCGTATATTTAGAATTAACCATTTTTACTTTATTTTTAAATTCACTCATATTAGTCATATTATTTATAACTGTTATTATAAATGGAGTAAAGAAGTCTCCAATACTATCAAAAGCAAGTGATGGGAAAAATGCACTTAAAAATATTCTCGCAGTATACATTGTTGCTGCACTAACTTTTATGTTTTTTAAGGCATTTTTCAAAGCATCAGGAATAAAATTTTCTTCTTTATAAATTTCTGCACATAATTGGAGATATCTCTTTTCAACTCTAGCAAATTCTCCAGCTGTCATTTTATCTTTATCTTTTATATAATTATCTTTTTTCTTTTCCAAACAATCCTTTAAATCATGCATAACATTTATTAATTCTAAGCTTAAAGATTGTTTTATTTTATCATTTGGCGCATTAGTTATTATTTCACGATATTTTGTAATTAATTTTTCATTTATATTTATTAAATTATTATTATCTTTTTCTTTACTCTTTTGTAATAATAATTCTAAGAATTCTTTATTATTTAAAATATATTTTTCACCAAATTCTTTTGCTTTAGCAAATATTTCATCTTTATTATCATCAATTTTTAATAAAGATGTATATGGTGTATCTGTAATAGCTTGTCTTAAAATATTAGATAATCCTATATAGGATACTGTTGGTAATAAAGATGCTAATAAAGATAAGGAAATTGGAGCACCAGTTAAAGCACTTAACCCTAATGTTATTCCTCCAACTACAATTGAACTTGCTGTAGTATTAGATATTACTGCTTTAGCTTTATTGATAACATCATTTTTTTCCATAAATAATTTAATTGTTGAAGCTATTTCTTTAACTTTTAAACCTACTCTTTTTGGTAAAGAATAAGTTTTATTATTTTTCATTTTTTTAATATGTTCTTTGTGTTTTTCTAACTCATTTTTTAATTCTAATTTAAGAGCCATTTTTAAAGAATTATTATTTGTCTGTTTAATCGTTTCTTGTAAATTTCTAATTAATTTACCACGAAGTTTTAATACTTCTTCCGGATTACTCTCCCCTAATTCTTCTATTCTTTTTTTTAATTCTTCTCTATTCATGAATATTCTCTTGAACTTGATCATTTACATAAGAAACAATATCATCACTTAAAGCATCCTTTATTTTATTAACAACATTATCATCATTAATTGTTTTTAAAACAAATTCGCCATCAATTTCAATTACTTTTCCATACTGCATTACAAACTCATCATTAGAATCTAACATATAATCAGTAAAAACCACATATGGTTCATCTTGATTATCTTCATTTGGTACTACTGAAATAATATCACAAATAACATCTTCTCCATCATCATTTTTTATTGTAAAACTTAAATCCTCATATTTCATATCTTAATACACCTCTTTATCTTCAATACTAATATATCACAAAAAAGATACTATTTAAATATCTAGTATCTTTTTTTTTCATTATTTTATCTCCAATTGATTAAGCAAAGTATCAAATATACCTTCGAATTATTTAAGTTCCATTTCATCTTCATCTATATCGAATTTATTCGTACCATTTAATAAAACTGTTTTTTCATCATTTTGATCTATTTTATATCTAACCGGAAATCTTTTTTCTTGCAATTTTTTATTATATTCCATTACTTCTCTTACTTTATTTTCTAATTCTTCTCCTTCTAATCCTAATATTACATGATAATATGTTGTTATACCTTCTTTTAACGTTCGACCATTAACCATCTTATTAACTTTAGTTAAAATATGTTCTCCCATATCAAGAAATATATTTTGAATATTTTCTTTTGTACAATCAAAAGAAATATTCCCTATATTAGGATATTTACTAACTAATTCTTGATAAAAATCATTATCAAGATCTTTAAACTTATTTAATAACTCTCTAATGATATCTTCTTCTTTTCTATTTTTATTCTTATTCAATAATATATTAATTTTAGCATAAAATTCTTCTAAACTATGAATAAAGAACAATTCATCTACTCCATAATAACTCAAATAACTATAACGTCTTATTCCAACATATTCATCATGTGTCATTAAAGCATAATTATAAGTATCAAATTTTAAATCATTATCCCAAGTCGGATCAGTTAAAAAATATCCATCAATTCCATATTTAGGATCAACTAAATGAACCTCTCTTCGTGCATGATCTTCACGTTCAATTATAACATCACGTTCTGTTCCTGTCCTAGAAGATATTACTTTATCTGGTAAAACTAAAGTATTAAATGGAACATCATCAAACCCAACATCTACAGAAACAGAATAATCAATACTTGGTATACCTAACTTATCTAACAAATCAGCCAATAAATTAGAGAATCCCACACATACAATATAATCATTATCTAACAAATCATACAATTTCCTTGCTTGATCTTTATCTTCAGAATCTTTATACTTTTTAAATTTCTTAACTTTATTATAAGCAAACAAATATTTTTCAAAAGGACTAAGATTCATTGCTGGTAATATCATATCTATAAGTCTACGTTCATTTTTCATATATTTAACAATATCACAATATAAATAACCATGTTTGTTGGATTTAATATTTATATTGTTTGTATCAGTTAACTCATCTAAATGTTGAAATAAATAATTATTAAATTCATTTTTATTATCAATACATAAATTAATTATTCCTTCATAATTTACTTCTTTTAATCTTTTAATTACTTTAAAATAATTTTCATAATTATTAGATTGTAAATCTATATTAGCCTTTTTATTTATATATTTTAAATAATATAATTCTTCATTACTTAATATCTTATTAAAGCAAAATGTTTCATTATTTCTTAACTTTTCATAGTTAAAATTTCCTACTAATTCTCTTCTATTATATAAAATAATTGGATCAAAGTTTTCTTTTAGTTCTTCACTTACACCATAACTCATTATTTCTGTTATCTTTCCATTCTTTAATAAGTTATATTCATTTTGTGTTAACAAGACAGGATCACTCATACATCCCAATCTAACTCTTTCAATATTCTGATTATTTCTAATAGCCGTACATAATTGATCATTAACAAGAACACTATCAGCTAAAGCAATAAAATTCCCTTTTTTATAACGGCAAATAAATTCTATTAATTCATCTATTTCTTCTTTATGTTCTTGATAATACTTTGAATCAATACTAAGTGTTTTTGGTCCTAATAATGAATCAATTAATACTAACGGATTTTCATAATCAGAATAAATACACTTTTTATCAGAAATAATCAGTGAACCATCTATCGTTATTTCTTCTATATTTAATTCACTTAAATGTTCTTTAATATAAGAAATTGTTAACAATTTAGGGTTAAAAACATCAATTTTATAACCTAATAATACTTCTTCCATCATATCACCTACTATTTAAATTATAACAAAAAAAAGATGATTATTCATCATCTTCTTCATCTTTACTACCTCTATTTTTAAACTGTAAAATAATTGGTGTTCCCGTAAAATCAAAATTCTTTCTTATTGTATTTTCTAAATATCTTTCATAGCTAAAATGAACTAAACCTTTATCATTACATCTAAATGTAAATTTTGGCGGACATATTCCAGTTTGACTACTAAAATATATTTTTAACTTACGTCCTTTATATCCTGGAGCTTCATGTAACTTAGTAGCATCATTTATAATATTATTTAAGATTGATGTTTTAACTTCACGATGATTATTTTCATAAGCACTTAATATTTCTGGCATTAAAGTATGTAATCTTTTTTTTGTTAAAGCAGATAAGAATACTACCTTAGCATATGTCATAAATTGAAATTCATTTTGAATTAATAATTTCCATTCTTTTATTGCTTGATCTTTATTTTCAATAGTATCCCACTTATTAACTACTAAAACTAATCCTTTACCAGCTTCAATCGCATAACTAGCAATATGTTTATCATGTTCAATAATACCTTCTTTAGCATCAATTACTAAAACACATACATCAGCTCGGTCAATAGCTTTTAAACTTCGAAGTAAACTATATTTTTCTACTGATTCATATATTTTACCTTGTTTACGCATTCCTGCTGTATCTATAACTATATAATCTTCATTATTATATTTAAATCTTGTATCTACTGAATCTCTTGTTGTTCCAGCTACATCTGATACAATAGACCTTTCTTCATTTAATATCGCATTTACTAAACTACTTTTACCAACATTAGGTCTTCCAATAACACAGAATTTTAAAATATTTTCTGGTCCTTCATTACTCTCTTTAAAATCTTCTGTAACTTCATCTAATAATTCACTAAAGCCTAAATTATGAGAAGCAGATATTGGTATTACAAAAGGAAATCCTAGCTCATAGTAATAATAAATTCTCTCTTCTTGCATTTTTACATTATCTAACTTATTTAAAGCTACAATAACCTTTTTATTAGATCTCATTAACATATCCCTAATAAATAAATCATTACTTGTTAAATCTTCTCTACCATCAACAACAAAAACAATTACATCAGCCTCATCTACCGCTATTTCTGCTTGTAATCTAATATCTTTATTAAAGTCTCCTTCTCCTAAATCAATTCCTCCAGTATCAACAAGTAAAAAAGTTTTATCTTCATATGTAACATCACCATATATACGATCTCTTGTTACTCCTGGGGTATCTAAAATAATAGCTTTATTTTCTTTAATTAAACGATTAAAAATTGTACTTTTTCCAACATTAGGTCTCCCTATTAAACAGACAGTCTTTTTCATATTTTGCCCCTCATTTCTCGTCGTATTTTAACATAATAATATTTATATGTAAAATTCTATAACAATTATAAAGTATCTTAAAGCAAAAGAAAAGGTACTATTTAGTACCTAAACATCTTTGAATAATTGTATATAACTCTT
>CANQFI010000047.1 GCA_947598455.1 uncultured Bacilli bacterium
TCATAAGTATCACCATCTTTAGTGACAATCATTTTAGCAGTTTGTTCATTAACAGTTAAGGTACCTGTTTTATCAGAGGCAATAACCGTACAACTACCTAAAGATTCAACAGCATTTAGTTTTTTTACTATAACATTTTTCTTAGCCATACGTTTAGAAGCGATAGTTAGAGCCATAGTAAGAGCTAGAGGAAGTCCTTCTGGCATAGCTGAAACAGATAAAGCGATTACACATAAGAAGATTTCATTAGTTGGATAACCTTTGACTAATAAAATGATTGTCGTAATAATAGCTACTAAAACAATAATAATACTAATTTGTTTTGAAAATTTTTCAGTTCTAATAGTTAGCGGAGATTTTTCTTCTTTAGTATTGGTAACTTTATCAGCAATATGACCAATTTCTGTTTGCGTACCAATAGCTGTTACAACAGCATGAGCACGACCAGTAATGACAGAAGTACCTGCATAAATCATATTAATTCTTTCAGCTAAAGGAGTATCTTTACTTAACTCATCAGAAGCTTTGATAACCCCCACACTTTCACCAGTTAAAGCAGACTCATCTACTTGGAAGTTATGACACTCGATAATTCGAGCATCAGCAGATATTTTAGTACCACTTTCTAAAACAATGATATCACCAACAGTTACTTCACTAGAATCTATTTCAATTTCTTTATCATCTCTTATTACTCTAGTTGTTACCTTAATCATATTAATTAGACTTTGCGCATCTTTACGAGCTTTCCACTCTTCAAAAGTACCCATTAAAACATCAACTAAAATAATAAATATTAAAGCAATAGCATCTACTACTTCATGAGCAACAAATGATAAAATGACAGTTACGACAAGAATTAATTCAATAGGATTATAAAATTGGGAAATAAAGATTTTAAAAATACTATCTTGTTTCGCAGCTGGTAATTCATTTTTACCATATTTGGCTTGTTTTTCTTTAACTTGTTCTTTATTTAAACCATGTTTACTAGTTTTTAATTCTTCGAGTGTTTCTTCAGTACTTTTAAAAAAATAATTCATATACTTCCTCTTTTCACTTGATTATTTCTATAAAAACTTGCACGAGGCAAGTTTTATTTACTTCCTTACATTATATAGAGATTATACCATATAATATAAGTTATTTCTATAATATTTATTTTATAAGAAAGTTTCGCGATACTTGTTTTCGCCAGTTAATAAAGAATGTTCTAATACTTCGATACGCAAAGGTATGTTAGCATTATCTATTCTTTTAATTAAACTTTCTTTATGATTAGGATATTTAATAGCTAAACGATATAATTTTAAATATTCTTCTAGAAGATCAAGCATAGTATCTTCCGTAATTGGTTTAGTTACATTACTATTTGGAACTATACGATAAGTAAAGAATGATTCTTTAAAAGTAGTATAAGTTTGAGCTTTACATAGAGCTTCTAAAGTAAAAGAAATATCTTCATATCTTTTACATTCAGGAAAAGATATGTTAGTTAATAGTTCTTTTTTGAAGCATTTAGTAGGACATCCTAGATATTCTGTTTTAGCAATACGTTTAGGTAATGGTTCATCTTCTTCGGTCATATAGACAAATTCACCAGTTGTTCTTTTTTTAGTAAAATCTAAAAAGATAATATCTTCATTAGTAATTAAAGAAGCTAATTTAGAAAGAACGGAAGAAGATGATAAGTAATCATCACTATCTAAGAAGATTATATAATCTCCTGTTGCTTCTTTTAAACCACAATTTCTAGCACCACCGGCTTGTCTGCGATTAGTATTTAATAGTTTGTCTACTGGAAATTTTTTAATTTCATTTAAACTATTATCAGTACTACCATCATCGATAACTATTACTTCAAAGTTTTTATATGTTTGATTATAAATACTATTTAAGCATTCAGATATATATGGTTCTTTATTATAATTTGGAACAATAAAAGTAAATTTTATTTCACTCATCACTTATCACCTATCATTTTTTAAATTTATACAATAATCAAAGTAATTGATAAATTCTAAGATTATTTTACCACCATCATAGGCTTTTATACTATCCATGTTTTCATCAGAAAGTTCTTTTAATAGAGAACGATTATTATAAAGAGTTATTAGTTTGTTTCTTAAGGCTTTTTTAATAGCACTATCTTCTTGACCATTTTTACGATCACCAATAATAAAGTCTTGTTCTTTAGGACCTAGGGCTTCTCTTACAACACCAACATCAGTTGTTATAACAGGTACTCCACAATACATTGCTTCAAGAATTGGTAAAGGAGTTCCTTCATGAAGAGAAGTACATAAGCAAACATCAATTTGACTATAATATTTTAACATTTCTTGATGTGTTCTTAGTTTTTCATTACGATCAGCAAAAAAGCCTTTGATGTTATAGCCTACTTTATTTAAGTCGATAAGAACTGGTTTAATAATAGTATTTAAACCTTTTAGATCAAGATCATTAAACTTTCGGGCACTATTTCCTACCCAACCAACTACTAGTTTTTTATTTTCATTATTAAAACGTTCTAAATTAAGAGGTTTTAGATTAGTATAATCGATAATATCATGAACTACACCATAAGGTTTGCGATAGTCACTTATGTTTAGATATTCATTATATAATTTCTTAGAAGATACATAATATGAACAAGTATATTTATTAAAGACATTTTTATAATTGGCAATACTATCATTATCTAAATATAAAAAGTCATAAACACCGGTTGATATTTTAGTACTTATTTCGTCTAAATATTTTTTTAGATTATAAGAGTTGGCAACTACTCTACTTTTAAATTCTGGTGATTCTAGTAGTAAAAGAGATTTTCGCCAAAAGAAATGAATTAAATCACAATCTTTATTACGTTCTATACAATCGAATAATTCTTCGGGGTTGGTATACATATCAAAATAATCAAGACGAATATCATATTTATAAGATAAATCTTTTTTTAATTCTTGAGCTATCATATCAAAAGCCCAACCTTTAGCATCACATACTAAACAGATTTTAGCTTTAGTTTTCTTTGTCATAAAGTCCCTTTCCTTTTCATCTTCTGTCTTTTTTCTAGAAAATTATAAAATAATTCACGATTATATAAGATTAAATATAAACAAGATTTTTGAGAATTATTAAGGAATGGTAATAATTTGGTTTCTAAGTTTTGATCTTGAAGAGATTTATCGATTATATCAAAGATAATATTAGATTTTTCAGCAACAGTTTGATATTTTCGCTCAGCAATCACATATTTAACACTAATACTGATAATAGATTCTAATAAAGCATAAAGATTATATACTTCATATTTAGGGTAATTTTTTTGAACATCTTGATAACGATATAAAGCAACATCTAAAAAGTCATTTAAATTCTTTTCTGAACAAGTAGCTGTAATACTATTTTTTCTTTTTAAATACATATAGCATTCTTTATTAACATATGCTATTTTATTAATTTTTTTAGACATTTCATAAGTAAATAGAACATCTTCATAACTTATATTTTCTTTAAATTGACAATTAGTAAATAATTTACGATTATATAATTTAGTACAGACATAGTTTTTAAAACTATGACGTAATAAGACTTCTTTTAAAATTTCACTTTTAGAATAGATATTAATTTCAGAAGCATAATTAATTTGTGTAATATCAACACTTGGTTCAATTCTTTCACCATTTTCACGAACCATTATTAATTTAACACTAGCAACATCACAATGGTTAGATTTAAGAGCATTTAAAAGAGTTTCACAATAGTCTTCAGTTAAAACATCATCACTATCAATGAAAGATATATATTTACCACTACTATATTTAATACCAAGATTTCTTGTAGCTGATAAGCCTTTATTAGATTCATGAAAGACTTTAATTCGGGAATCTTTTAAGGCATATTTATCACATATTTTAGGAGATGAATCAGTTGATCCATCATCAATTAAGATAATTTCTAAGTTGTGATATGTTTGCTTTAAGATACTGTCTAAACATTTATTTAAATATTTTTCTACATTGTACACCGGTACAATGAGGCTAATTTTATCCATATTTTTTTCACCATATTTTTTTAATTATTAACGAATTATTATAATTCGTCATGAATAAATACTAGCACAATTATATTAAAAAGGCAAATTCAGTTTTACTTAATAATTGGTAAACTAAAAGAGCTTTAAAATAAGTTCTAAAGTAATACCGGTTAGAGAACCAATTAAGTATAAAGTTAGTAAAATTAAGATATTTTCTTTTAAAGATTTATTAGATTTAAATAAGACAATTAAAGCTACTCCACTACCAGTAAGTAAACCTGATAAAGTACTAGCAAAACTAATAGTATTACTTAAATATAATTCAGTAATCATAATACTAGAACCACAGTTAGGTATAAGACCGATTAAACTAGTTATTAAAGGACCTATTAAACTATTTTTATATAATATTTTAGATAAAGAAGATGAGCCAATATAAGTAAATAAAATATTAATAATAAAAGTAATAATTAAGATATAAAGAACTGTTTTTAAAGTATGAATAATACTTGATTTAATTAAACTATCACTTTCTTCACATCCACAATGTTCATCTTGACATATATCATAGATTTTATCTTCCTTTTTCTTACGAAAGATAAAGTCAATTAAATAGCCAAAGAAAAGACCAATTATAAACTTACATAATAAAATTAAGAGAATAATTTTAATATCTACTTTATTTGATAACATAATTGGTAACATTTCATCACTAGTTGATAAATATATAGCAATTAAAGTTCCTAAAGATATAATTCTAGTTATATATAAATTAGTGGCAACTACAGAAAAACCACATTGAGGTATTAAACCTAATAAACTTCCGAGTACGGGAGAATATTTACCACTCTTTTTAATTACTTCTTCACTTTTAGAATTTAGTTTATGTTCAACATATTCGATAATAAAAAAGGCAACAAATAAAAAAGGTACTAATTTGACAGTATCTAGTAATGTATCAATAATAATACCTTTCATAAGAAACACTTCCTTTTTTATTTTTTATTCCAACGTTCATTAAACATATTATTTAAATAATCAACACCGAAATATTTATCTAAGACTTCTTCAAATTTATTGTTTGGAGGAATATTTTGTTCATATTTTTTACCACGATCTATAGCAGCAAAAGTTAACAAGCAATCGAATATTAAGAAAACAATCATTAATTTCATTAATTTAATGCTATTATTTTTATTTAATTTAGCAATTAATTTTTGAATTTGAGGGTATAGAAATTTTATCCAAAAAATTCCAAGTAACCCCCAAAATATGGAGTATGTTAAGCAAATACGGCCATTTATATTAAAAGGTTTTCTTTGATAATTCCAAGCAACAAAACCAAACATTAACTCCATTAAATAACTCATTATATATTCAAGAATTGAACCAGTGGCAAAAGAAACACAGAATATTTCAAAGTTACCTTTATTTTTTAAACGATATAAAATCACAGTTAAAACTATGGCACCTACACCATATACAACATTAAATGGCCCTATTACTAAAGCAGTATGGTTTATTAAAGCACCTTTTTTTATAAGAGTCCATATTCCTTCGATTATCCAACCAACGATACAACCGAATATAAAGGTATAAAACAAATCATGAAAAGATATTTTCTCTGATTTCATATAAATTCCCCACATTGCTTTAGATTATATCACTTACTTATATTTAGTGCAATTTTTAGTAATTATTTAAAATATTTTTACGAGCTATAATCTTTTTAGTAAGATTTTCTAAATAGAAATTACACTTATTATCTTTGGATAATAATTCATATTTTAAATACTCTTTAGTAAAGATATCTTCTAATTCATTTAATTCATATATAGAATTAGTATTATTAATACGATCAATAATAGTATTTAAAATAACATAAATATCATATTTTAAAGATTCTTCTTTATTAGTATGGCGATATGCAGTATAGTTATTCTCTAATTTAGTTAATAGATTTCTTAAGATATGTGGTTCATAAGTAGTAGTATACTCTTTTAATAATTTATTAATATTAGCTAATTCTTTTTGGGAAGTTTGTTTTAAATCTAAAGAAATAATTGGTAAACCTTCAGGATGATGTTTATTTTTAAATTCTAAACTTACATTTACTATTTTATTTAAATAGATATTATCACTTAAACGACTGGCATCAACTAGTAAATAATCTGGCTCAATATTAGGAATATTATTATTGTTATAATTAGGTCTTAGAGCATACTTATTTAGATAAATAGTATTATTATAATCTCTAGTATTATTAATTAAATTATTAACACTAGCATAATAATCTTTATTATTATCTTTAATATCAGCTAAATAATAATTAGATATCTTAGTAATAGCTTCATCTAAAAGACCATTATATCCTAATAAGAAATCACTATCAAAGACAAGATTATCTTTAGTAAGAAGACTACAAGGAATATTAAGTTCAAGATTATTAATTAAGTTATGATAACTAGTAAAGTAATTATTAGTCTTTAAATAAGATGTTTCTAAATCAAGATTAGCTACTAAATATAAGAAATCTTCCTTACTTTTATAAATAGTTATTTCTTTATTATAGAAATTAATGGTTTCAGTTTTTAAATTATTATTTTTACTTCTTAATTCAAAATTATATATTTTAGAATACATCTTATTTATTTGATTTTGAAGACGATATGAATCATACATAGTTATTATCTTATAATCAGCATCTAATTCTTTTAAAGAAGAATTATCAGTATTAATTATTCTATTTAAATTAGAAATAAATAGATATTCTTCATTATAAGTATTAGTATCAATATAACTAAAGTCATATATTTTTATAAGTAGTTTAGCTTCCTCTAAGGTTAATTTAAAATGTTTTTCAAGAAAGTACTCTTTTATATCTTCTTCGGTGTTAATAAGATTAGTTAATTTAGTAAGAGTATTATTTTCATAGTTAATAATTTCTTCATAAGTATGAGGAACATTGATAATTAATGGACGAGGAAGGGCGATGTTATTTTGATAAAAACGAGGAATCATATATAGATAATAACTAATTAAATTCATAATATTATTTTTAGATAGACGACTATAATCTAGATTATGAAGAAATTTAGGCAAATTACCTACTCTTTTACGATTTTTAGGATTAGTAGCAAGAACTAATAATTCAAAAATGTTATTTAAAACTTCATATCTATTTAAGTCTTCTAAATTATAATATAAAGCATTAATAAAAGATGAGGTTACTTGATAATACTTATTAATAATAATTAAATTCTTTTCTAAAGATGGATATTTAGTTAAATAATTTAGAATACTTATTTTTAAATCACAGATGTAGTCGTCAAAGATTCTAAAATCAATAGTATTTAATAAATAGGCATTAGTATTTAATATTTTTTTATAAATGTTATAATACTTATCAGTTAAAATGGAACTAATTAGATTATTAGTACATAATTCTTTCTTACCATTATAATCTAGTTCATTTAAAACATTAGATAATAACTCTTTATCAAAATATTTAGTTTCTTTATTAAAATATTTAATTAAAGATGGACGATTTTTTATAATATCAGTAATAATATGATAATCTTTTTGGGCTTCCGTAAATAAAAGATCAATCACTTTATTGTTAGTTAAAACTAAAGAATTAAAATTAAGATCAGTTTTAATTAATAAATCTTTAATAATAGAAGGATTTAAATTAGGTATTTCATTGGGATTATTTAAATAATAACTAATAGCATATTCATCTAAAGTATAAGAATTTTCATTAACTAACTTAGCTCTTAATTCATCATTATCATAGAAAAATTTACGTTTACTTAAAGGAATATCAGAAAGTAATTTATTAAGTAATTTAGAACTTTTAAATTCTTTAATATTACTAATAAATAAGACTTTATCATCTAAAGTAAAATTATCTAAATTAAATAAATTATCTAATAAGTAATATTCTTTACTATTTAATTTATTAACAAGATTAGTACATAATTCAGAATTTTTAAGTAAGATATTTTTATAAGTATTATCAATCTTACATAAGTTAGTAATAGCAACGATGTCTAATTTAGGAAAAATATTATTAATTAAGTCTTTTCTTTCTGGTTCACTTAAAGCATTTATAAATTTAGTTGGATTAAAAGTAGCTTTATTTAGTTTACTTAATAATTCTTTATAATAGTATTTATTAGATGAAGCAATTACTTTTAATTTATCTAAAGGAAGTTCATTTAAAATATCAAGAAAAGGATAAGTAAATAAATCTTTAGTATTAATTAATAAATTATTTAAATAAGAAAATGGTAAATTTCTTAAGATTGATTCATTTTGGCTAGCAATAATTATTTTTAAAGTATTAGGGACTTTTAATATTTCTTTTTGTAATGATTCATTAGTATTATTTAGTAAATGTAAGATAATATTATCTTTAGGATTTTTGTTTAATATATTATTTAAACTATCAAGAGATAGATAATTAAAGATAGGATGAGCAATATTATAATTATTATCTAATTTAGATAAATAGATATTTAAAAATTCTTGATTATTAATTAAAGAATCAAGAGATGTAAAAGTAGAAGCAAATTCTTTAATTGTATTTAAGTCATATACTTTTAAGATTTCTAAATCATTTAAAATTTGTTTTTTAGTACTTTCTTTTAAAGTATTAAAACTTAGACCTTTTTTAATTAAAAGATTATCAATAGCAGTATCTTTTCTTAGGAAAGTTATTTCTTCGTTAGTTAGATCATTAAGAATTTCTTCTAAAGATAATATTTCATCACCTTTTAAGATACTGGTTTTAATTTTTTTAGAATAAGTAAGAAGAGTTAGACGTGGTTTATGACAATTAGAAGTTAATGATAAAAGCATAGAACCAGATATATTAGTACTATCTAAAAGATTTATAAATTCTTTAGTATTTAGTTTTTCTTCTAAATATGATGTTTCTTGGTACTTATTTGAAGCATACAAATAAGGATATAACATACTGGTATTTTCTTTAGTAAATCTAAAACTTTTATCTAAAAGATGAGAATTAATTTTAGCTAGTAAAGTCTTAGCTTTCTTTTCATTATTTTTGTTATCAACTAATTCTTTAAATAATTTTTTAATAGATTCTTGTTCTTGCATATTGCCAACTCCCTATTCTAAAAATATTATAGCATTATTCAAAATTAAAAAAAAGGAATTTTTAATTCCTTATGATAGTTTATGAGAAGTTATTTATTTTCTTTATTTTCTAAAGCATTTTGAGCCATTAAAAGAGCATCTTCTAAGGTATTGGTACAAGCAAGGAAGCCACTAGAATGAACAAAACGAGCGGTTTTTATTTGGGAAATTGTTGCTAATTCTTCGTCATGTAAGCCATAAAAACGAGAATCAAAATGACAAACTAATTCTTTAGAATGTTCATTAATAGTCATTGGTTTAATACTATACCCGCCCCTATTTGAAGGAAAGATAACGACTTTTATTTCTTTAGCACGAGGATTGGTAGATTTAAATAAAGCTTCTTGATAAGGCATATATTCATCTAAGATTAAAATATTATTTTGAACTTTATCAATAAGAGTTTCAATCTTTTTAGTTGCGGTTATTTTAGCTAGTTCTTTAGTAATTAATCGTTCAAAAATAACTTCGGCAATATTTAGAGCTTGTAAAAAGTTATCATCATTATCAGTTTCTTCATTCCAAGCTTTATTAAATAAATCAATAACGTTATCTAAATCAATTAAACTATAGGGAGCATTTATTTGAGGAAATAAACCATTATCTATACCGTCTATTTGCATAACTAGTTTTTCATCGATAACATGCCATAAAGTTTCATAGTTGGGAGTAATAGTTTTTAAGTAATCTTTACCAAATTTTTCCCATAATAAGCCAAAAGAACAATATTTAATTTTATCATTACGCCATTTAGCATTAGGACCATGATGATCAAATTCACCAAAACCGATATCATAAACAAGAGCATTTTTATCTATATCATCAGGAACGTTATTAACACGACAAACAACAGGATTAGGAATTATTTTAGATAAGAAAACTGTACTAAAGACATCATCAGGATGAAAAGTTGATGAATGCGTTATAAGATTAGCTTCTTTAATATTTTTAGTTATTTTGATATTCATTTTTTAGCCTTCTTTCTAGACGTTGTAAAACGCGCAAATTTAGTTAGTTCAAAGATTAATATAGGAATTAAACTGAATAATAAGGAACTAAAGTAATTCTTTAAACCAACATTACGAGTTGTGAAATAAGTAAAGAAATTAAATAAAATAGTAATTAAAATACTTATAATAACATATAAATCTATTTTAAGATTTTTTAAAGATTTAATAATATTGTAGATAATATTATGTTCACTAAATAAGGAATAAGTCATAAAGATATTAACATAGATAAAGCTTATAAAATATAAAGTATTAGCAAAATTAAGAGATACACCTTGAGCTAAAGTAAACATATAAGGAATAGCAATAGCAAAGACAATACAAAATGATTCCATTATATTAATAAATAGTTCTTGACGTCCCATAAAGATATAAGTTGGTTTAGGTTTTCTAATCATAATATCTGTATCATAAGGCATTTTTTTATAGACAAATTCACTAATAAGCATAGTTGCTATTTTAAGTAAAATAATTAGTAAAAGATTATTAATTGTGGGAAAACCAGTAAAAAGAAAAACAAAATAACTAATAAGTAAAGGCAAATAAGTGTTGATATTATATTTTATAGTTCTAATATAGTTATCAGCAACACCTCGAGCATTATATATTTTATCATAGGCATCTTCTAAGTTTGTAAATTCAAAATAAGTAGTTGTTTTATTTAAGTCATTAAGTAAATCTAAATTAGTAGTTTCAATAATAATATTTTTACGTAAATAAGTATCATTTACTTCTTGTTCACTAATTGTTCTTAATTTAGAAGCTATTTTTTTAGAAGATAGAATAATAACATTAAGACCAGCTTTATTGAATTTTTTAATTAATTTAGGACTATAAATATTTGTAACAATTGTATGAACATGAGATATTTTTTCTTCATCTTTAAAACTTGTTAAGTATAAAGTATTAATGCTTAATGGCATAGTAATTATAGCAATAGCTAAGGAATTAGATATTATTTCAATAGTTTTTAGATCATGATTTTGAGCATTAATAAATAAAGTAATAATAAAGATTAGGAAAGATAAACAATATAAAAAGATATTTAGTTGATGAACTTTATGATATAAATCTTTACGGTAACAATTATTATATTTTTTTACGATATATATTTTTATGGCAATGATAATAATTAAAAGGATTACAGAGATAATTAAATTTGTTTTAGCCATAATAACCACCTACTCCATTATAACACAAATATGATGGATATTGGCTTACTTCTTAGGATGAGTTTTTATGGTTATTTTTTTTATTATTTAAGATCAAAAGAAAAGAAGAGTTTTTACTCTTCTTAACTATCCTTGATATTTTTGACTACCAGTATGTTTTTCCCAGTATTCAATACCTTTTTGATAGAATTCCATTAATTTTTCTTTAGTTGTAGGATTTTCTTCATCTTGACCAAGGAATTTTATCGGTTCGTCAATATTAGTATTATTGAAATCAGAATATTGAATATCCATCTTATTACCAGAAATATCAACGTTATTTAC
>CANQFI010000048.1 GCA_947598455.1 uncultured Bacilli bacterium
CTTTTTTTAGTTCTTTGTTTTTGTTATAATAATTTAAATTAGATTGAGGTTAATTATGGAAAGAAATAAAAAAAGAACATATGATTATTATATGTTAGAAAGAGATAAAGAAGATAATCTAGTAATATTAAATTATGAAAATGCTTTAAAAGTAGAAGCGATGATTAGAAGTGATGTTAATTTTAAAAAAGCTTATGATGTAACAAAAGGTCCAAATGGAAAGGGAAAAAGTAAATATATTGGTTCAAGTGCTTATTGGGGTGAACGATTAAAAAATTATTTTTGGGAAAATAAAAATGATGATAAAGAGTATAAAGAAGTAATTGAAAATTTTGTTGATGCAGTTGATAATGAAAATAGTACGCATTTGAGTACAAATGATGGTAGAAAGGCTGTAAAAGATATAATAATGAAAATTGGAAAACAATTATATCAATATTTAAGAGATGCTAACTATGATTTAGTTGATATTATAGATAATCCTAAAGATAAAGAAACTCATCGTTATTCTTTTGCTACGAAATTTTGTCATTATGCTTGCTATTATATATTTAAAGATACTGATAGTAAAAAAGCTGATAACTTTGCCATATTTGATAGTATTTTAGAAAAGTATTTGCCTTTATATTTTGAAAAATATGATATAAATTGGTCGAAAGTTAATTATAGAGAAAAAGGCAATTATAGTAAATTTATAGAAGATTTTAATAAATTAAAAAAGACAGTAAATAAAACGTTAGCAAATGATGAACAAATTACCCTTAATGATATAGATCATATTATATGGTATTATCATAGAGGTAATTAAATGTAGGATAAAGTAGACCTTGTTTTAGGTTTACTTTTTTCGTGATATAATATTAGTGGTGATGAAGAAAAATGAAATTTACAAAAATGCATGGTTTAGGCAATGACTATATTTATATATATGAAGAAGATGTTTTAAAAGAAAATAGAAATGATGAGTTTTATAGTAAAATGGCTATTAAATTATCGGATAGACATTTTGGAATTGGAGGAGATGGAATAATCCTAATAAAAAAATCAGATAAAGCTGACTACTTTATGCAGATATATAATGCTGATGGTTCTAAAGGTGAAATGTGTGGTAATGGAATTCGCTGTGTAGGAAAATATGTTTATGAAAGAGGTTTAACTGACAAAATTAACTTAACTATTGACACTTTAGCTGGTCTTAAATATTTAGATTTAATATTAGATAATAATAAAGTAAAAGAAGTTATTGTAGATATGGGAGAACCTATGTTACATGACGGAAACCCTGTATCATTGAATTGTGAACATAACTTATTAATAGATAATACTAATTATATAGTAATGGATATTTCTATGGGGAATCCTCATACAGTTATATATGTAGATGAAATAACTGATTATCTTGTTTTAGAAGTAGGACCAAAAATAGAAAATGATTCTTACTATCCTAAGAGAACAAATGTAGAATTTGTAAAAATAATTAACGATAATACTTTAGAAATGCGTGTATGGGAAAGAGGTAGTGGAGAAACTTTGGCTTGTGGAACAGGAGCTTGTGCTGTTGCTACTTCGTATATGTTAAAACATCCAAAGATAAAAGAAGTTAATGTTAAATTAAGAGGGGGAATTTTGAATATTAAGTGGAATGATAACAATCATATTTTAATGAAAGGTGAAGCCACAAAAGTATTTGAAGGAGAAATAGAAGATAGTATTATAAAATAATAAAATTAAGACATAATATAATTAGAGGTGACTTATGGAATATAAAGTTTATGATTGTAAGACATATCGTATACATACAATTAAAACAGATAAATTTAAAAATTGTTCGATGGAAGTAATGTTTAGAAATGAACTTATTAAAGAAGAAATAACAGAAAATAATATGTTAGTAGATGTATTAATGCATTCAAGTAAAAAATATCCTAAAAGAAGAGATGTTTCCATTGCTCTAGAAAATCTTTATAGTACACAAGTTAGAGGTGTAGCAACGAGATTAGGCAATAGTACAATGTTATCTTTTATAACAGATTTTTTAAATCCTAAATATTGTTATGATGGGTATTTAGAAGAAGTATTAGGTTTTCCTTTTGAAATGTTATTAAATCCTAATGTAACAGATAATGAATTTGATCAAAGAAGTTTTAATATAATAAAAAATAGAATTAAAAGCGATATTGAGTCATTAAAAGAAAATGCGACTAGATATGCTTTTAGAAGAGCTTTAGATAATATGGATAGTAATAGTTCTAGTAGTTATTATATGGTTGGTTATATGGAAGATTTAGAAAATATAACACCAGCTAGTTTATATGATACTTATAATAATGTATTAAATAATTATATTTGTGATATATATGTTATTGGTAATCTAGATATGGATGAAGTTGTAAAGATAATAAAAAATAAATTTACGATTAGAACTTTAAAAGAAAAAGAAATAGATTTATATGTTGCTAATAAAGAACGAAAGAAAGTATTAGATGTAGTAGAAACGGGAAAATATGAACAAGATTCTTTTATAATGATTTATAATTTAGTTAATTTAACAAAAAGAGAAAGAGATTTAGTTATTCATTTATATAATATTATTTTAGGTAGTGGTGGATTAACTAGTAAATTATATCGTTATTTAAGAGAAGAGAATTCTTTATGTTATGTTGTTTCTAGTATGTATCAAAAATATGATGGATTACTAATGGTTTATGCAGGAATAGATAAAAAAGATAAAAATAAATGTTTAAAATTAGTAGAAAAAGCTTTAAAAGAAATGGAAGAGGGAAATTTTACCGAAGATGAATTAGAAAATGCTAAAAAAACAGTTATTTCTTCTATTAAGATGAGTGAAGATTCTTTAGGGGGAATTATTAATAATTATTTATTTAATGATTTAGATAATTTACCATTGTATGAAGAACGTATTAAAGAATTTAAATCTATTACTAAAGAGGAAGTAATAGAGTTAGCTAGAAAAGTTAAATTAAATATTGTTTACTTGTTAGGAGGAGAAAATGATGAAAGAGATAACGCTTAAGGGGATAGATGAAAAAATCTATTATGATAAGTGTGATAATGGACTTCCTATATATATGGTAGTAAATGAAAAAGTAAATAACTTTTATTTAACTTTAAGTGTTAGATATGGATCGATTGATACAGAATTTAAGATTAAAGGAAGTAGAGAATATAAAAAGGTTCATAATGGAGTAGCTCACTTTTTAGAACATGTTAACTTTAATGAAGGTGATGGGGTAACAGCTCATGATTTTTATAATAATTTAGGTTCCTCAATTAATGCTTTTACAACATTTGATTTTACTTCTTATGAAGTATTTGCTTATGATAATTTTGAACTTAATTTAAATCATTTACTTGATTATGTGCAAACACCATATTTTACAAAAGAATTAATTGAAAAAGAAAAAGGGATTATTTGTGAAGAAGTAAAAATGGGCAAAAATAATCCTGGACATAAATTATATTATGGAATGAATCAAGCTTTATACAAAAAAGATAAAAGAAAGAATTTAGTTACCGGGGAAGTTGATGATGTACAAGCTACTACTGTTAAAGAATTAGAAACTGTTTATAAAACATTTTATCATCCTGCTAATATGTTTTTAGTTATTACTGGTAATTTTAATCCTAATGAAGCTGTAGGAATAGTAAAAGAAAATCAAGCTAGAAAAGAATTTCCTAAATATTTAAATCCAGTTAAAAAAAGAGAAAAAGAACCAAGTACGGTTAATGTTAAATATCAAGAAATTGAAGCTAATGTAGAAATTCCTAAAGTTAAAATATGTTATAAAATGCCAAAAAGTTTATTTAAGAAATATAATGATCGTTTAGTAAATATTTACTTAAGTATTATTTTAAGGAATAATTTTGGTTCTACTTCTTATTTAAGAGAAGAATTATTAGAAAATGAATTGGTTGTCGCTATTGGGGCGGGGAGAGAAATATTTGGTAATACAGTAACATTAGAAATTAATATGGAGACTAAATATCCTAGTGAAGTAATTCCAAAAATAGAAGAAAAAATGCATAATTTAACTTTAAATGAAGATGATTTACAAAGAAGAATTAGATGTAATATAGCAGCTTTAATTAATGATTATGATGATATAGAATATGTTAATTCGGATATAGGAGATCAATTAGTTACTTATAATGAGGTGGCTGATAATATGTATGAAATATATAATAATTTAAAATTAGATGAAGCTTTAGATATTATAAAATTAATTGATTTAAATAATTCTAGTACAATAGTTATGGTACCATTTAAAGAAAATTAATGTTTGGTGAGTAGTAAGATGAAGAATAGTTATGAATTTTATTTAAAAGAATTAGGTTTGGGTGAAAACGAAGTAAAGGAAAAATATGTATTATTATGTAAAATACAAGATGATTTAAATAATAATAATTATGATGAAGAAGAAATAAGAAATTTAGATTTAAGTATTTTTATAATTATTGTCTTAGAAGATAAGATTGATTTATTTAAAAGACTAGTTTCTTTATTTTCTTATGATGATAATGGAGTAGTTAGGTATCGTTATTTAGTTGATATTATATCATTAGGAGTTGTAGATAAAATAAATGATTTAGTTATAGAGAATTTAATTGATTCTAAGCTAGCGAATGAATTATTAACAATGATTTATGATATTGATTATGATAAAGCTAAAACAATGAGAATTTGTGATGTTTTACCTAGACAAATATCAGGAATGGGACATCCTGTTGTAACAAAAAAAGATGTTATATATTATAGTGAATTACCTGTATTACAGAGTGCTTTGGATTGTTTTGATAAGAATATTATTACAACATCTAATGATACAGAAGGTTGTTATTATGATCAGCCTTCTGATGTATCTCGTAATTATGCTGTTAATTTAATGATTAATTATGATACATTGGATGAAAATAATAAGGTTGTTGCTGATAGTTTGATTGAAAATGGTAATGCTAGATTAACAAAATCATTTACAGAAAAAGGAGAATATGATTTATTTGTTTATGTTAAGGTAAGTCCTTTAGATATTGTAGAAGATGTAAGCAATAGATTAATGGATTTATTTACAAAGTTTAATAAACAGGATATGTTGTTTGGACGTTTGACACTTGATGATATAGAAAATTATATGAATAATCAAGTTGGATATTTATCTGATGAACAATATAATAAAGTTGTAAATATTTTAAATAGTGGTTGGAGTAATGAAAACGTTCTTAAAGTTTTGGAATATTTTCCCTATATTTTTTATTATTATGATCCAGAAGAAAATATTTTTTGGCAAAATGAATTTTATTGTCAATGTCATAAAAAATATTTGGCTGAACAACATAGACAGGGTGGTTCATTTAAGCAATAAAAAACTCACTTTATAGTGAGTTTTTGTGTGACTATCTGTTATAGTATTCAACGATAAGTGTTTCGTTAATATCTTGGTTAAGTTCACTTCTATCAGGTAATCTTAAGAATTTACCTGATAATTTATTTTGATCAAATTCAACATAAGCAGGACGATGAGTACAAGTTTCAACTGCTTCTTTAATTGCTGGATGTTCTAAAGAGTTTTCTTTAACAGCAATAACATCGCCAACCTTAACTTGATATGAAGGAATATTAACTTTAATACCATTTACAGTTATATGTCCATGATTAACAACTTGTCTAGCGGCTCTTCTAGTTTTTGCTAAACCTAAACGATAAACCATATTATCTAATCTAGATTCTAGTAAGCAAAGTAAGTTGAAACCAGCTTTACCAGTCATTTTAGAAGTTTTATCAAATAATTTGTGGAATTGTTTTTCATTTAATCCATACATTAATCTGATTTTTTGTTTTTCAGCTAATTGGATACCATATTCACTTGATTTTCTTCTTTTATCGTTTCCATGTATACCAGGAGCATATGGACGTTTAGCTAATTCTTTACCATTTTCAAGGATTGAGAAACCTAAACGACGAGATTTTTTGTAAACAGGACCAGTATATCTTGCCATTATATTTTCTCCTTTCTATATATTTTTGATATATAGGATTGTTATAAAACTAATATAGGGAGTTTATTTAGATATGTTCTCTAAGGCAGCCTTAGATACTAATATACCTTTTGAGGTAATAAACACATTATATAATTTTATAACGCTGCCAAATACATCGCATAATTAATTATACATTAAAAATGTAAAAAGTCAATAAAATCCTAGCGTAGATGCTTCTTTACTAGATCAGAATCTTGACTATTTTTATATGTTACATTATAAAATGCTAATAAATCTTCGACTGTTAATTGACCATCAAATACTTTTTGAATGTTTAATAACATTTCATTTCTTATTTGTTCACTGCCATCTTTATAAATATCAAATAATCTTAAAGCTTGTAAAGTCCCTGGAATATAAATTGCTTGATCAAAGTCTGCAATATCAGATGCTGTTATTTTTTTATTAGGTAGTTGTTGTATGTAATTTATAATATCTAGCATATATCTAAAACGAGCTAGTTGAGACTTATTTAAGACTTCTTTATTAGAACTGATTTCTAAAG
The DNA here is from genome assembly GCA_947598455.1 of uncultured Bacilli bacterium. Next base: position 6,563 of record CANQFI010000048.1, read on the forward strand.
CAAAAATTTTTTCAATTAAGATTGGCAATACTTCTTTATTAGTATATTCTTGTGTACTTCCTTTTTGTCTTTCAAGTTGGGTATGAGTTATTTCATGACAATAAGTTCCAGCTGAAAGAGTTGAGATATTTTTACCAAGTGTTATTTTATCGAAAATAATTGGTTCTTTTTGTAAAAATTCATCATTATTAACTAATAAAATACATTTATTTGTATTTCCAATCATAGAATGACCATTAACAAAAGAAACTGGTAATTCAAATGGTTTAATTGTAGAGATTTTCTTTTGAGATTTGGCAAGAAAATCTTCAATGGAATAAATACCTTTATTAACTATGTTTGCAATATCTTTTTCAGTACTTGCAAAAATTTTATGAAGTTGAAAATGTTTTTCCATAAAATTTTTTGTCATAGAGAATACTTCTTTTCTTATACATGGTAATGAATAAAAGTCTTCAATTTGTGGAATATCTTTTAATACTTCAGCAATTTCTGAAATTGCTTGGTTAGCAGTAATAGTTGCTCCAGTTGAAGAATATCCATATAATTTTAATTTTAATTGTAATTGAATTTTTTTTAAATCTTTCATAAATTTTTCCCCTTTTTTGTGGGATAATATTGTAATGATTTGAACAAAAATTGTCAAATTTTAATAGATAAATTATGAAAAATGTTAATTTACAATTGATTTAACAATTTAAATGATTGAAAATAGTGATAAATTATATATTTTACTTTTAGTTTGTGTTATGATAATAATGTAATATTAGACTAGGAGGTATAGCAATGAGTCAAGCGATGTATATATTAGCTGGAGTTACATACTATATAATCAGTATTATTGTAATTGTTATAGTTCTTAATTTAATAAATAATAAAGAAAAAAAGAAATATCAAAATGAAATAACTTCTTTGGAAAGAGATAAAAATTTAATTATATCTTCTTCTATTTTAAGTGAACTTAATAAAGTTGAAGCTTTAATCAATAATGATAAATTGCAAGAATCATATGAAGAATGGCAGAAAAGATTTAAAGAAATTAAAGATGTGGAAGTTCCTAAACTTACAGATGCTTTGCTTGAAATAGAAGAATGTTTTAATGAAAGAGATTATAAATCTTTAAATGATAAAATTGCAAAAGCAGAATTAGAAATATTTTATGTAAAGAGTAAAGCTAATTTTTTATTAGATGAAATTAAAGAAATAACATTATCTGAAGAACGAAATAGAGAAACTATTACAAAATTAAAATCTAGGTATAGAGAAATCATATCTAAATATAACAATAGTAAAAATGATTATAAAGAGGTTTGTGCTCCTTTAGAATTACAATTTGAAAATGTTGATAAGTTATTTGCAGCTTTTGAAGTAGCAATGGAATCTAATAGATATGAAGAAGTAGGTAAAATAGTAAAGGGAATTGATGATCTAGTTGGTAATTTAGGAATAGTTATTGATGAAGCACCAACAATTATTATTATGGGAAGAAATTTAATTCCTAATAAGATGAAAGATGTAAAAAATATAGCTGATAGAATGACAGCTGAAGGATATAATTTAGATTATTTAAATTTAAATTATAATATTGAGGAAACAGAGAAAAAACTTCAAGATATTTTTGCTAAATTAAATGTTTTAAATGTTGAAGACTCAATATTGGAATTAAAAACTTTATTAGAATATTTTGATAATGTTTATAATGATTTTGATAAAGAAAAACAAGCAAGAAAGATTTTTGAAGAATATATTAGAAAAATATTAGTTAAAGCTAATAAATTAGAAAAAATTAATAATGGTTTATATAGAAAATTAGATGTTATTAAGTATAGTTTTGATTTAACAGATGATGATGTAAAGGTTATTGAAGTTATTAAAGATGAGTTAGTAGGTATTAAAAAGGATTATAATGAAATAGTTGATGCTCATAGAAATAAATCTTTTTCTTATACAAGATTAGGTAAAGAAATGGAAAACTTAAATATGAGACTTTCTAAAACAGAAGAGAAGTTAGATGTTGCTCTTAAAAATTTAGGTAATTTAGAAGAAGATGAACAAAGAGCACATGAACAATTAGATGAAATTAAAGAAATATTAACTAAGGCTAAAAAGAGAATTAATAGTTATAAGTTGCCAATTATTCCTAATAATTATTATGTTCAGTTGAGTGAAGCAAATGTCGCAATTAAAGAGATGGTTAAAGAAATGAATAAAAAACCTGTTTCAATTAAAACGTTAAATATAAGAGTAGATACAGCTCGTGATTTAGCACTTAAACTTTATAATACGTCATCTGAAGTAGTTAAAACGGCAGCGATGGTTGAAACAGCTATAGTTTATGGAAATAGGTATCGTCCAGTAAATAAAAATTTAGATGTGGAAATGACTAAAGCAGAAGAGTTATTTTATCAGGGGGAATTTAAAAAAGCTTTGGAAAAAACGATTAGAGCAATTGATGTTATTGAACCGGGAATAAAAAATAAATTAATTGAATCATTAAAAAGAGGCTGAGATATTCTTAGCTTTTTTATTTTATAGGAAAGTTTTATAAATTTAGAATTAGTTCTAACGATAATCAAAAAAATAATTAACAAAATTATAGAATATACTAGATTTATTTAAAACTACAAAAGAAATAAAAAAGTTTAAAAAGAAATTTATCTATAAAAATAAGAAATATATATAGAAAATAAAAAAATGTGCAAATAAAACTATTAAAAAGATTGTAAATAAAATAATAAAAAATTATGATATATAATAAGTGAAGTTTTAAATGTATATGTAAATATTTTAGGAGAAAATTTTTATTAGTTGAATATTAGTTAGAAGTTATCAAATGTATTAAAGAATTAAAGAGAAAAGAAATGAAAAAACAATATAGGGTGATGACTTTTTGGAATTTAGGCTTGTGGAGGAGGAGACTCCGATGAAACAAGAAAAAGGAATCGTGAGGTTTTTAAATGTAAAATAATAATTTTAATGTTTACTAATCTATTTTGTTCTTTTCTTGATTTAAAATAGTTGATACTCTATAATGATAATAGGTGATTAGGAATGATTTATTTAGATTACTCAGCAACGACACCTGTTTTAGCCGAGGTATTAGAAAGTTATAATAAAGCAACGAGAGATTATATGGGAAATGTTAATTCAATTCATGCTTTAGGTGTAAAATCAAAAGTATTATATAATAGTGCAACGAAACAAATATGTGATTTATTTGATATAAAAGATGAGGAACTTATATATACAAGTGGGGCAACTGAAAGTAATAATATGGCTTTAAAAGGAGTAGCTTTAGCTTATCAAAATAGAGGTAAACATATAATAGTTTCTAAATTAGAACATCCTTCAATTTATAAGATATGTGAATTTTTAGAAACACAAGGTTTTATTATAGATTATGTAGAAAATGATAGTGATGGTTTAATAGATTTTGATGATTTAAAAAAGAAAATTAGACCAGATACAATATTAGTTAGTGTTTGTGCTATAAATAGTGAATTAGGAATTAGACAACCGCTTAAGACGATTAGAATGATTATTAAAAAAGAAAATCCTGAAACATTATTTCATAGTGATATTACGCAAGCAGTTGGAAAAGTAGCTGTTAATTTACACGATGTAGATTTAGCTTCAATGAGTGGACATAAAATATTTGGTCCTAAAGGAATTGGTTTTTTATATAAAAATAGTAAAGTAAGATTAATTCCTTTAATTCATGGATCTGGTAAAGTAAATGATTTAAGAGCAGGAACACCAATGCTTCCTTTAGTAGTAGCATTATCAAAAGCTATTAGAATTGCTTTAAAAGATTTAGATAAAAAAGAAGAAAAAATTACAAAATTAAATGAAAGAATATGTAATAATTTAAGTAAATATGATGGAGTAGTTATTAATAAAACTAAATATTCAATACCTCATATTTTAAATGTAAGTTTAGTAAATATAAAACCAGAAACATTTATTCATGCTTTAGAAGAGGAAGAAATATATTTAAGTACTAATACAGCTTGTTCTTCAGGTGATTTAAGTACTTCAGTAATGGCAGTATATAATGATAAGTCACGAGCTACAACAACGATAAGAATTAGTTTAAGTTATGTAACAACTAATGAAGAAATAAGTAAGTTTTTAAATATATTTAAAAGTAAGTATCAAGAATTAAATACTTTAGTCAAATTAAAATAAAGAATATTGCTATTCTTTATTTTTTTGTTAGTTTAGGAGATATTTCTAATAAAGGATTAATTAAAGTATCAAGAAAGTAATCATCTTTGTCAGGTGTAAAACGATTAATTATAATATCTTCTAAATAATTAATTATATCTTTAGTTAAATGATATTTCATTTCAAGATTTATTAAATCATTTTCTAAAGTATTTGGATTAGGATATTCAAAATATTTATTTAATAAACTACCTATAAGCATAGCAAGTAGAAGACATTTATCATTTAACATTAAATTAGATGGATTAGGATCATTGGAATTACGATTAAAGAATGAAAGATCAAAAAAAGTTTTAGGAGTACTATTACTAGTATATTTGCTTTGGTAGAATGAATGATCGAAGTCGATAAAAATAGGTTCACCTTGTTCATTAATTAAGTAATTACTAAATTTAATATCAAAGGGATAAAAGTTTTGTTTATGAGCTTTTTGTAAATCGATTAATAGAGTTTTAAAGAGTTTTAATATTTCTTGAATATTCATTTTAGCTAATGCTTCATGAAGTGATGTACTATTTTTAATAAATGGTGATAATAAAAAATAATAAGTGTAAAACTCATCAACAAAGATACGACGATGAGGATTAAAATGAGTTAAATTAAAAGATTTTAAATTTAGTAAAGGTTCTATATTAACATCAGTTATAAAAATTTTTTTGATAAATGTTTGATTATTAAGAACAATTAAGTCGTTTATATTTTGAAAATGATAGGCATAATCCCATGGTATATCAGGCATTATTGGAATCTTTTCCATAAAATTTTCCCCCTAGTGAGATTGATAATAACACAAAAAATAAATAATTACTAGACTTATTTTAAAAAA
>CANQFI010000049.1 GCA_947598455.1 uncultured Bacilli bacterium
CTTCAGGGGGTTTTGGTTGATCTACTTCCACACTAATCGTGAAAGCAATCTAGCATGACATCTATCATGCTAGTTTAATAATAACTTAGAATAAATTCTTTGTCAATATACCTAATTTAAAATTAGTCAATAAATTCTAATTCCTTAATTATTTTTTTAAACATAGGATATTTAGTAAAGTTATCTGTTAAGTTATTATCGATAAATTCAGTAACATCTTTTTTACATTGTAATAAGATTTTAAAGTCTCTTCTTATATCAGCAAGTTTAAAGACCATATCACCACTTTGTCTTGTACCAAATAAATCTCCTTCACCACGTAGTTCAAAATCTTTTTCACTTATGTAGAAGCCATCGTTACTTTCTTCCATTACTTTAAGTCTTGGAACATCCATGTTACTAATTAAATAACAATATGATTGGACACTATTTCGCCCTACACGGCCACGTAATTGATGAAGGGTGGCAAGTCCGAATCGTTCAGCATTAAAGATAACCATCATAGTTGAATTTTTAACATCTACTCCTACTTCAATAACAGTTGTACTTATTAAAATTTTAATTTGACCATTTTTATACTCTTCCATAATAGTATCTTTGTCAGCATTTTTCATTTTACCATGTAGAATTTCAACTCTAATATTATTATGAAAAGCCATATCAAATTTTTCTTTTAATTTGACAACGTCATTTAAGTTTGATTCACCATTTTCATCTTCAATAAGGGGTGCAACTACATATATTTGATGACCTTGTTTTATTTCATCAAGCATATGGTATAAAACATCTTTTATGCCTTTTTCTTTTATTACTTTAGTAATGATATCTTTACGACCATTTGGTTTAGTTTTAATAATTGATGTGTCCATGTCACCATAAATAGTTAGAGCATAAGTACGAGGAATTGGTGTTGCACTTAAATATAAAACATCACTCATAATACCTTTATTTTGTAAGTTACTACGTTGATTAACACCAAAACGATGCTGTTCATCTGTTATAACTAAACCTAAATTATTAAAGATAACTCCATCACTTATTAAAGCGTGAGTACCAATTAAAATGTCAATTTTACCTTCGGAGAGTTCTTGACATACTTTATTTTTTTCACTTTTTTTCATACTTCCCACTAATAAGCCAACTTTAATATTAGTATTTTTAAAAGTATCAGATATACTAGCATAGTGTTGACGCGCTAAAATCTCTGTTGGAGCCATCATAGAACTTTGATAACCGCTTAAATAATTAATATACATTCCAAGACTAGCAACACATGTTTTACCACTACCAACATCTCCTAAAATTAAACGATTCATTCTTTTAGGTGATAGTAAATCTTTATAAATATCACTTACAGCACTTAGTTGGTCAGAAGTTAATGTAAATGGTAGAGCGTTAATAAATTCATCTAATTTCTTTTTATCTACATTACGAGTTAAACCTTGATTATTTAAGTCATATTTATGCTTTAGATAATTCATCTTAAACATAAAGATAAAAAATTCTTCATATATTTCACGAAGACGAGCTTTTTTCAAAATTTTTATATCAGTTGGAAAATGAATATTATAAGCAGCTTGTAACTTGTCTAAAAATTCATATTTATGAACAAGATAGTCTGGTATAAAATCATCAATATCAACACGCATATTAAAACATTCATTAATTAATTTAGATAAACCTTTGGAAGTAATTCCTTTAACTAAATGATATACAGGTTCAATTTTAAAATCTCTAATAATTTCAAATTTAATATCACTAGCTGTAAAAGTATTTTTCTTGCGATCATACTTACCTATTAAATTAATAACACGACCTAACTTTAAATTATTTTTATAGAAGTTACGATTAAATATTGTAACATTTACAAGATAGCCATCAGTATTAATACGAAATGTCATTTTATTTAAACTTTTATTAATATAACTAACTCGAGGTTCTGTATCAACAATACCTTTAATGGTTGCTACTTCATCTTCTTTAGTTTCTAATAAAGGAATGACTTTTATAAGATTATAGCGATATGGATAATAAAATAGCAAATCTTCAATTTTATAAAGATTTAATTTACTTAAATATTCAATGGCTTTATCTCCTACTCCTTTAACTAAATTAAGGTCCATTTTTATCACCATATTTATTATATCATACATTTGTTTTGACTTGGGTAGATAATTTAAAAATTGATTTTAATATAAGTAAAAGTTAATTTAATTATAAAAAATAATTATAGCTGTTTTACGAGTTTTTACCTAAAGTTATAGCCAAAAGAAGTTAGTAAAAAAAAGTCGATTTTTTGTTATTTTTTTTAGTTAAATCGTTGACAAAAAATGCTTTAAAAGTTAACATATTAAGTACCAATTCACTTTGAGGCGAATTGGTGCTAGTATCACACTAGCCAACCCCTTTTTATTCTTTTTGGAGCAGTTCTTCAGGGGGACTGCTCCTTTTTTGTGTCTAAAATAATTAATATATGATAAAATTATAAAAGGTGATTTTGATGGAGGAAGAAAATTTATTAAAGAAAATAAGTAATTTCTTTCTTCATGTCTTTTTAGCAATCATTTCCTTTTTAAAAAAATTGTTTGGAAAAGATAAAAAAGCTTCTAAAAAAGATATTTGGCAAGATATAAAAAAAATAGAACAACCTAAGAGAGAAAAGATAGTTAATACTAATCCTACTACTTTACCAGATACTAAAAATACAAATAATAATGATCATATTAACAATGATGATAATGCAAATAATGATAACGATATTATTTTAAAATTAAATAATGATGATTTAAAAAGAATAAAATTTAAGGATACTCATTATATAATACTTAGTGATGAAGAACTTGATGAATTAATCGATGAATGTTTAGAAGAAGAATATAAAGAGGAAAAATTAAAAGTTAAAGAAACCTCTAAAGAGTTTAAAGAAACAATTAAAGAATTTAAAGAAAAAGTTGTTGAAGTTATTAAGGAAAATATTGTAAAAAAACTAATTGCTACTAAAGAAGATTTAAAAGAAGAAATTAAAGTAGTAATCAAAGAAGAAGTTAAAGAAAAACCGTTAATGCCAAAAGTTAAAGATTTAAAAATTGAAAAACAAACTGAAGACAGGAAAGAAATTTACTTTTTAGCAACTCCTATTAAGAAAGAAATAAATGTTAAAGAAGAAAAAGTTGTTCTACCAAAGCCAAAAGTATTAGCAACTGTTCAAGATAAGCAGACTATTAAGAAAAAATTAGAGGAAAAACCATATTTTATGGTCAAAAATGTTAATGAAGTTCCTAAAGAAAATTTAAAGGAGGATTTAAAAAATGCAGTGATTGTTGGAGGAATGTTAAGTGCTAAGGCTGTTTTAGATTTAGTCACTCCACTTCCTACTGAAGAAAATGAAAAAGAGACTTTAAAGGAAAAAGAAGAAGTTAAAGAAGAAAAGAGACATTTGGTTTTAGATGAAAAACAAACACCTAAAATAAGTGAAGAAAATATTTTAGAAGAAGCTGTTGTTTTACCTAAGTTAAAGGAATTAGAAACGCAATTAGAAGAAATAGAAAAAAAAGAAACATTTACCTTAGATAACGAGGAAATTATAGAAGAAACTAAAGAAGAAGTTAAAGAGAGAAATGAAGTTATTGAAGAAAAAATTTTAGAACAAAAGGTGCCTTCGTTAAAAATGCAAGAAGAAATAATCAAAAAAAATAAAGAAGATTTAAACTTAGAAAATATACCTCAGCAAATACCTCAAGAGGAAGAAAAGAAAAATGAAGTTAAACCTAAAGAAATAGTTTCACTACAAAAAATAGATGATGAAATATTAAGTATAACTTTAGCAACAGCTTTTTTAATTTCAAGTACTAAAAATGAAACTGAAAAAAAAGAATTAGAAGATAAAGATTATGATAGCAAAGAAGAACAAATAACTAAGATGTTAGATGATATTGAAGTAACTTTAATTAAATATGAAGGCAAAATGAATGAAAAACAAAAAATGAAATTAAAGCAAGAGCAAGAAAATTTACGCAATGTTAGAATTAATCTAGATATTAAGAAACAGGAAGATATTACAAGAGAAGCTAAGGCATTAGATGAAACAATTAAAGACATAGAATTAAGTGGTTTACAAAATGAATTACAAAAGTTACACATTGAAAATCAAATAGAAGCGAACGAAATTTTATTAAGTAAAATAGATGGTTTAGAAAGTTTAACTAAGGAGCAAATTGCTAATATTGATAAAAAAATGTTAATGAAGAGATTAAATAAGATTTCCATTTTAACTGAAATGACTTCTATACTGGCTTTACCTTTTATTCGTAATAAATATTTTTTCTATTTTACAATAGGTTTAATTATAGATAATCATTTTAACTTTATTAATGCCTTTTTTAAGAGAAAAATTAATAGATATAAGCCTGCTGATCTAGAACAGATAAAACGTGGCGAGGATGCCTTAAATAGTGCTTTAAATATGACATATAAGAATCAAGTACAATTAGAATATATTGTTAGTGAATCTTTAGCTAAATATCCAGAATTAGCTGATAATCCAGAATTTACAAATAAAATTAATGTTATAAGAATGCAATTAGAACATAATTATCAAAAAATGATGAAAAAGAAAAAAATTATGGAAAAATATCATCGTAAAACTAAGAGTCAAATTAAAGTACTTAAAAGAGATGAAGAAATTAACGCTGCTTAAAAGGAGAGTATATCACTACTCTCCTCCTTTTTCTGTACTTAATTTTTTATAATAATTATACCTTTTGATAGCTTCTTGTTTATTTAGTTCTAATATTTCATGAGCAATATCTTTATTCTTTTTAACTAAACTATTATATCTTACTTCGTTATTTAGTAATTCTTCATACTTATTAAAATCTGGTTCACGACTATCAATATATAGTTTATCTTCTGTAGGATTATATCTCATTAAAGTAGTATATCCACAATCAACTACTAATTTTTGTTCAGCAGTAGCATTGCCCATACCACCTTTAATACCTTGTTCGATACATGGACAATAAGCAATGATAATTGATGGACCATTATGTTCTTCAGCTTCTTTGAAAGCTTTAATTGTTTGCATAAAATTAGAACCTAATGAGACATTAGCAACATAACAATTTGGATAACTCATAGCTATTTTAAATAAGTCTTTTTTAGCAGTTTTTTTACCCATATCAGCAAATTGAGCTACTTGACCAAGTCTTGAAGACTTAGAAGCTTGACCACCAGTATTAGAATATACTTCGGTATCTAAAACTAAAATATTAACATTTTCACCACTACTTAAAACATGATCGATACCACCAAAACCGATATCATATGCCCAACCATCACCACCAATAGTCCAAACACTACGAGCAGGAATATAGTTAAGTAAATCATTTAATTCTTCTGGTATTTCTTTATTAGCTAAGTCATTTTTAATAGACTTAGTTGAATCAAAATCTTCACGATTATCTAACCATTTATTAAATAGTTCTTTTACTTCACTAGATACATTGTTTAAATTTTCTTGCATAATTTTTGCTATTCGATCACGAGATTTATTAAATGATAGTAACATACCATAGCCAAATTCGGCATTATCTTCAAATAAAGAATTAGCCCATGGAATAGAATATGGGGTGCTTGGTACACTTCCACCATAAATTGATGAGCAACCAGTAGCATTAGCTATTACGAGGCGATCACCAAATAATTGAGTTAATAATTTAATATATGGCGTTTCGCCACAACCAGCACATGAACCACTAAATTCAAATTTTGGTTTAATAAGTTGACTTCCTTTAACAGTAAATTTAGGAAATAAATTTTCAGGATTTTCGTGATGTTCAAATAATTCAATAGCTCTTTGGTTATTATTTTCATCATATGGCCCGAACTTTAAAGCTTTTTCGCCACCTTTACCTGGACAAGCATTAATACATAGACCACAATCAGTACAATCTGCTTCAGAAACAACGATTTCAAAATTATATTCTGGTTTGCCAAGCATTGGAATACCATGATTTTTATCTTGATGAACAATTGGTCTTATGACAGCGTGAGGACAGACAATAGAACATTGACCACATTCTATACAGTTTTCACTTAGCCATTTTGGAGCAAAATTACTAACTTTTCTTTTTTCGTTTTTAGATAGGCCACATGGGAAGGTACCATCTTTATAAGGCATTAAATCACTAACACTTAATTCGTCGCCACGACGAGCATTTATTTCATCAAAAAGATTACGTTTTATATTAACATCTTCAGAGACTATATCTAAGGTAGTGTGAACTTCAACTAAGTTATCCATAGCTTCTAAGATAGCTTTTTTATTAGCATTAATTACTTCATCACCTTTAGTACTAAATTGTTTTTCAATAGAATGATTAACTACTTCTATAGCATTTGGATAATTTATAAAGTTTAAAATAACTATTTCCATTATTTTACTTATCTTACCTTTAATACCAGCAGCGGTAGCAATACTTTCAGCATCAATTATATATAATTTAACATGACGATCATTAATTACTTTTTTGACTTTATTAGGAAGATAACTATTTAGTTCTTCTACTTTTTTTATAGTATTAATAACAAAGATACCATTTTCTTTAATATCATTAATCATATCAAATTTAAATAAATACTCTTCTTTTGTTACAACAACGATATCAGGATTAGTAACATAAAATGGAGCATTAATTTTTTTATCAGATATTCTTAAATTACATATTGTAACTCCACCACTTTTTTTAGAGTCATATTGGTTGTAGCTTTGAACAAAATTATCAGTTCCCTCACCTACTATTTTCATAATATCTTTACTGGTACTAACCATTCCATCGCTACCAAACCCAAATATTTTAATTTCTTTAGCACCAATATCTAAATGATAATCATATTCAGGTAAACTTAAATGAGTTACATCATCATTAATACCGATGGTAAAGTTTTCTTTTAGTTCTGTTTGTAACATTTTATAAACGCTATAGATTTGAGATGGAGTGGTATTTTTACTAGATAAGCCATATCGTCCACCCACTATTTTAAGAGATGTATTTTTTAAAGCACTACATATATCTAGGTATAGAGGTTCACCAGTACTACCAGATTCTTTAGTACGATCTAATACAGCAATATTTTTAGTAGTATTTGGTAAGATATTTAGTAAATATTTAGTACTAAAAGGACGATATAAATGAACTTCGATTAAACCAACTTTTTCGCCTTTATTAGTTAAATCATTTACAACTAGTTTGGCAGTATCACAAACACTACCCATAGCAATAATTATATCCGTTGCATCGTTAGCACCATAGTAATTAAATGGTTTGTAATTTTTACCAGTTAGTTTATTAATTTCTTGCATGTAATTATTAACAATATCTGGCATTTCATTATATAAAGTATTGCGTGCTTCAACAGATTGAAAATAAATATCTTCGTTTTCAGCCATACCTTTTTGAATATTAGCTTTAACGTTTAACATTCTTTGTTTAAATTCATTTACTTTATTATAATCAACTAATTTAAGTAAATCTTCATCGTTTATTTCATTTATTTTGTCTACTTCATGACTAGTTCTAAAGCCATCAAAGAAATGAAGAAATGGTAGACTACCTTTAATGGCACTTAAGTGAGCAACGGCGCCAAGATAGTTAGCATCTTCAACATTAGTAGAAGCTAACATACAAAAACCGGTAGCTCTAGTTGCATATACATCAGAATGATCGCCAAAGATAGATAAGGCATGAGTAGCTACTGTTCTAGCAGCAACATGAATGACGGCTGGCAAACATTCACCAGCTATTTTATACATATTGGGAATCATTAAAAGAAGGCCTTGACTAGCTGTAAAGGTTGTAGCTAAAGATCCAGCAAGTAAAGCTCCATGCATAGTACCAGCAGCACCAGCTTCACTTTGCATTTCAACAACTTTAACTTTGTCATTAAATAAATTTGTTTTCTCTGTGTGACTTAAAACATCAACAGTTGTAGCCATAGGACTACTAGGAGTTATAGGATAAATACTAGCTATTTCACTAAATAAGTATGCTACATCAGCACAAGCTGTATTTCCATCAGTTATTTTATACATTATATCATTCCTTTCTTATTTATTATTAAAGACATTTCTAGGAGATTCATCGCCAAATAATTCTTGTTGATTGTCTTTAGCACTATTATATATTGACCATACTGCATCAACCCAGCCTTCATTTCCATCACTAACTGGGGCATGAATGGCACCTATTTTAACTATAGTATCATATGAAATATCAGTAAGAGGACAATCTATTTTATGATAATATTTGATTATTTCTGTACAAGTTTCAATAAATCCTTCTTCTTTAGTATCGAATTTCCACCATGATCCATTATCACGTAAACCAGCGGGATTATTGGCATTGACAAATAATTCACTTCCAAAATTACATTCTGTTTTACAAATAGCATATAAAAGACATCTATCTACACCCATAACTTTGGCAATATCACTAATTTGTGAACTATAGTTATCAGATGATATATAACTATTGTTTGTATACAAATCAGTAGTAGGAATATTTAAAAGTTCTGGTTTTTGTTTTATACAACGAATAGTATATATTAAAAGTTGTTCTATAGAAGAGGCATAAACTTCTTCGCCTTTACACACTACACCATTAATATGGTAATTGGCTAAATAATCTTCGCTGGAAAAATTATCAGTTAATTCAGCTATTTTATTATATACAATATCACTATTAACATGGTAAATATCACAATATTTATTAATAATTTCTCTTTCAGCGTTTTCATCAGCAATTTCGACTATTTCTTCTAAATTTTGATTAACACTATTTGCTCCATTTTCTCCTTCAAAAGAAATAGACAATGATGGATCAGATGTTTCAGATTGTTCTTCAACTACGTATCCACTATTAGGTAATAATGAATTAAAATCTTTAAGATTAGCTGCATTAGGTGTCATCTTCCAAATAATACCAATTCCTAAGGCAACAACAACGCCACCTATTAAAACACGATATCCATATTTTATTTTAGGCTGTTTTTTAGTTTTATAACCATGATTATATTTATTAGCATTTGAAGCAATATGATATTTTTTAGTAGAAAGGTGTTCTTTAGAAAGATGTGTTTTTTCTTCATGATGTGATTTTGTTTGTTTTTGAGATTTAATGGAAGATAAACTTGCAGAAAAATTAAAATCAGCTGCTATGTTTGGATTATTGTGAAACTTTCTTAAGAAAAGAATATCTTCGGCATTTAAATTAAATATTTCAGAATTATCAAAGTCAACATATTTACCTGTTCGACTTATTTTACTTATATCTAGTTTTGTTAAGTTTTTCATTATATCACCTCTTTTATTATAACATTTAGTTTGACAAATAAAAAGAAGAGTTACTTCTTCTTAAACACAAATATTTTACTAAAAATATAATTAAATATCATTATTAATATTTGTGCTACTATTGTCCAAATCATTACCCAAATATCTGTATTTAGTTTTAAAAAGGTAACGAAGAACCACATTATAAACATTTCCATTAATAATGTTAAAATTCTTGCTCCAAAGAACTGAATCATTTCATTTAAAATTTTTTTATTTTTACTTTTAAAGACTACTATTCTATTAGCAAAATAAGCAAATATAACGGCAACTATCCAAGATATAATAATTGCTAACTGTAATTCAGTGCCCTTATCAGCATTAAGTATAGTAAATAAAAGTAACCATTTAACACCGATACTGACAATAGTGGTTAAGCAACCAACTATTAAATAATTCCATAATTCTTCGTTTTTGTGGTATATTCCCCAACCCCAACGCCAAAATCTAACAATAAAGTTTGGTTTATATTCATAATAATTATATAATTTATTTTTTTTAACTAAAATGCCTTCTTTAGCTTCTTCTATTAATGGTAAATCATTTATGGAATCAGTATACATTTTATTAATTTTGGCTTTAGGATATTTTTTATAAAACAATTTAACTTTTTCCTTACCATGACAATTATTACCTTTTATTTGACCAGTTAAAGGATCAATATCAGTAGCAAATAGGTCTTTTACTTTATATTTATCAGCAATGGGTCTCAACCAAAAGTATCCAGAAGCAGAAATAATAATATCGTTTTTATGTTCTTTTTTTTGGGTCCAAAAATTTTTTAATTTATGTTCATGTTTTTGCCAAAATTCACTAACAAATTCATCGGTATTTGGAAAGTATTTTAAAAAAGAGAATACTTTGTTTTTCATTTCCTCTTTAGTTTTTAATTTACACAAAAATAAGATAATAGTACCTAGAGAACCAATTAGACTAAAAAAAACTTTAGGTTTCTTTTTGATAGCAAAGAGAACTAAATCAACACCGGAATCGCCATTGTAAATAGTTCCATCAAAATCATATAAGTTGTATTTCATAATATCACCAAATTCATTTTATAAAAATTTTTATTTTGCTTTTTTTTCTTTCTTATGATGATGGAATAAAATATCTGTTTTCATGACAAAGAATAATAGCAAAAGCATTAAAATAATATAGATAAATATTGCTAACTTAGAATCACCTAAAACATAAAATATAGAAACACTAGCAAATAAAATATTTATAGCATAAATAATTAGAACAGTCGTTCTGACACCGAATTTCATTTTCAACAATTGATGATGAAAGTGTTCTTTATCAGGTGTTCCAATACTTACTCCTTTTAATACTCTTCTAAATATAGCAAAGGCTGTATCAAAAATAGGAATAGCTAAAATTAATAATGGAATAATTAAGGAAGTTAAAGTTGTTGCTTTAAACCCTAATAAAGCTATTACACTAATAGTAAAGCCTAAAAATAAACTTCCAGTATCACCCATAAATATTTTAGCTGGATGAAAATTATATAATAAAAAACCTAATGTAGAGCCAAGCATAATTAAAGAAAGAATAGTATCTAGTCCCTCCATTTTGTTTAAGATATAGGCAATAATAGCAATTGTAGCAAAATAAATTGATGATACTCCAGAAGATAAGCCATCTAAGCCATCAATTAAATTAATTGCATTAGTAATGCTAACAATAAAAAGAATAGTTATTAGGTAATTTAACGGAACAGGAAAATCAATATTTACACCTAAAATATCTAAGTGATTTAAAACTATGTTGCCGTAAAAAACTACAACACAAGAGGCTATTATTTGAAGAAAAAATTTAATTCTAGCGGGAATAGGATTTATATCGTCAAAAATACCAGTTAATACAATAATAAAACCTCCTATTAGAATAGATAACATTTGAACTGAAGTTCTAGCAAAAAGCATATACCCTAATAAAAATGCCCCAAAAATGGCTAATCCTCCCATACGTGGAGTTGGAATAGTATGAGAACTTCTTTCGTTTGGTATATCCATAGCATTGACATGTATAGCGGCTTTTTTTACAAATGGAACTAATAATGCACTTGTTAAAAATGTTACAAATACTATTAAAAATATATTATGTCCATTAACTTCAAAATTCATAAAATCACCTAATCATTATTATAATATAATTTTTATTAAATACAAATTGCGTCTCTTT
>CANQFI010000050.1 GCA_947598455.1 uncultured Bacilli bacterium
CTTTTTATTTTAGGAATAATTATTCTTTCAATGCTATGTCTTAACGTTAAAGCCGAAGCTAGTATTCTTACCTTTGATTATGCTAAAGAAGTTACATATAACATAAATTATTTATATGATACTAAAGAAGGTTACTTATTTACTGTTAATAATATTGTTTATTCATCTAATAATAATTCTATAATAGCTCAAAAAGAATTTAATAATTTAACTAATATTAAAATAATTGCTTTTAATGACCAATATCTTTTAGTTGGCATAGATAATACTTCTTTAAAAGTTTATTTAATAGATAATTATCTTCAAATATCATCTTCTAAAGAAATACCTATTACTGATTTTACTAATTTAAACTTATATTCATATAAAGACAAAATCTATGTTCTAGACTTAACTAATGGTGTCTTAAATAGTCCAAAAATATATGAAATAGATAAAGATTTAAATATTATAGAAGAGAATTTTAGTTCATATTCTAGTGAAGATTTAAAAGAAATCTTAAAAAGTGATTATTATCTAATTCATCAAAATGATGATATGACTTACTATAATGCTTCTACATATACTGAAAATAATAATATTTTAGTAGGGTATAAGATAAATGAGAATTCCCAAGAAGAAGCAATTATTAAAATATTAAGTAGTGATGGCGAAGAAGTAACTAAAATTTCTAATCCTCTTTTTACAAGATTTTATGATATTGAAGTAATTAATAATACAATAGTTACTTTAACTAAAGATTTTAATAATTCTTATTTATACTTTTATGATTTAGAAGGAAATTATTTAGATCGCATAAGTATTAATGATAATCCATATATTGAAAAGATTAATCGTATTGATAATCAAATATATTTAATCAATAATAATATTGTTACAGTTTATAAGTATGATTGCTTAATTAATACTGAAGAACAAGTATATGGTGCAATAAACGTTTCTAAAATAGCTACTCCAAATGAACCAGTTACAGTCGATGTCATTCCTAATTCTGGTTATAAAGTTGCTAATATAACTGTTAAAGACACTAAAGGAAATATTATTCCTATAAATGACAATTCGTTTATTATGCCAACTGATGATGTTAATATTAAAGTTGAATATACAGCCTCTGTTGTTAATCCCGAAACTGTTGATACAATTCTTACTGTTTTAATTAGTTTTATTGTAATAGGAATAATTTCATATAATATATACCGTAAATTTAGCTGGTTAAGAAAATAATAAATAAAGATAGGGTGATTAAAAATGCCAAATAATGAAAATAATAATATAAATAATGATTTTGAACTTCCAAATTTAAATAATGCTAATGGAGGACAATTACCACCAGAATCAAAACCTGAAAATAAACCTCTAATAGAAATACCACAAGAATATTATGACAAAATAGCAGCCGAAAAAGAAGAAAAAGCTCGCTTAGAAGCTGAACAAGCTAAAGAACAAGCCGAAAGAAAAGAAGCTCAAAATCTTTTAGGTGGTATTTTTATATTAATAGTTTTTAATGCTATAGTTATTTTTGCTCTTATATATAGTTATTTAAATTTTAACGAACTTATCATTTGTGCTATTCCCGCATACATAATTATCATGGCTATTATTCAAGCTTTAAGAAAGAAAAAAGAAAGTACTCAGCCACTATCTATAATGATGGGTGGTATGGCTGTTGCCATAATAACTTTTCTTTTATCAGCTACAAAACCAAAAGAAGTCGATTTATGGAGCTATTATGCTATTGCTAGTGCTATAACTGCCTTTGTTGGTCTTATCTTATCTAGTATCATTACTAACCTTATTGCTGATCATCAAAATATCAAAGCTCTACAAAGTGTAGGTATGTTACTATTTATTGTTGCTTTAATAGGAGTTCCATATTATTTATATACTAAATATCCTGAACAATTTTATAAATTAGTCTTCTTAAAACAGGGTGAAGTAAAAGCCGAAACCGAAGAAGAATTTATTATAAAAACTCTAAAGAATCGTTATGACGTAGATTTCATTTGTGATGATAAATCAATTCAGCAAAATATTGATCAAAAACATCGTAAAATAAATCAACGATTATGTTATGAAGCAAATTTACTAAATTCTAAAAAAATAACTAAAGAAGATATAAGTAAACACTCTAAAGAATTAGAAAATAATCGTATAATTGTTACAAGCATTGCTTATAACGAAAGTGAAAACCAATATATTATTGAGGATGATTATATTGACTATGTTCTTTTAAGATCATTCAAACAAAATATTGAAAATAACTTAACCCAAACTCTTAGTGCTAATAAAGTTTTACTATATTTATATCCTGAAGAAAATTGTTCATTTATCGGAAATTGTGCGGATAATAAAGATTATTTTGCCAATTTAGAGAAAGAAACGAATCCTGATAATCAATTTAAAAACAGTACTCAATTAAATTTATCTAAATATTTAAATATGGATGCCAAAGATTTTGTTGATGAATATAAGTTTAAATATATTATAACAGTAACATCTCCTAACTTTGGTACAGAAGATACTTATCAGCCAGCTGTTAATAGAATACTAGAACAATTAGATAAATTAGGTTTAAAAAATACTTATGGTTATGCTATAAGTTTATATAATGTTCCTATTGAAAATCCATTCCCTACAAAAGTCTATGAAATAGAGGGAGAAACTAATAGCAATAACACTTTTGTAGGCTAAAGATATGAAAATAGAAAAATTAACAAGTTTTAATAAAGACTTTAAAGAAACAATGTCCATTTTTTATAAATGGTGGGGTCAAGAAAAAAATCTTACTTTAGAAGAAATTATCAACGAATATAAAAATACTTTATTTAAAAATACTTTTCCTAAAATATATCTTCTAAAAGATAAAAACAAAATAATAGGTATTTATGAATTAAATGAACATGATAGTATTCCCAAAAAAGAATATAAGCCATTTCTAGCTAATGTATTTATTGTTGAAGAATATCGTGGCAATGATTATAGTAAATTGCTTATCTCATCTGCAATAGAAGAAACAAAAAAATTAGGTTATAAAGCCTTATATCTTCATTCAAGACGAATTAACTATTATGAAAAATTTGGTTTTATCTATATTGAAACAATTGATACCATCTATGGACCTAAAAGAGTCTTTAAATATGAAATAAAAGAGTAAAAAAACTAAACGTTATTTTTACTCTTTTTTATTATTAAGCTTAATCCTACAAATAATATAAATAAATAAGAAATATTATACTTAACTATTAAAATATTAACATAACTCTTATTTAGTATAAATTCATTAAATAAGATAATTCCCAAAATAATTGTTGCCACTAAATAACTATTCTTAATATTATCTTTTAATACTTTAATAGCTACTAAACCACTAATAATTAAATTAATAATCCATTCCATAACCAAGATATTTTCAACATTACTAACATATCCTAAAAATTCTATTTTCTTTAATATTAAATATTCTGGAAATCTTACAATACTCGCAAATTCACTTCCATAAATACTTACGATAAAAAATGATACAACAATTAAACCGATACATCCTAATATATATCCTATAGAAATATCTTTAAATTTTAAATTTTCTTTATAATTAAGCAATAATAAATTAGGTAGCAAAGAAGTACCTGTAAAAATTAAAATCCCCTTAAAAAAATTAATAAATGTAGTATCAAATAGAGGTAACATATTATCTAATTTAACTAAAGATATTAATGCTAAAGGCCCCATTATAAAAACAAATATCGAACATGGTATGCATATTTCACTAACTCTTCCTATAACTTTTAATTCTTTACTACCACCATATAATAAAACTAAAATAAAGCATAATAAAATAAATAGAGTAGGAGTATTATATAGTAAATAAGAACTAGTTAATGTAGTATCAGCTAAAGTATTTAACATTAATATGACTATACATATTAAAGAACATAATAACTTACTTATCTTTCCTTTTTTATAAAAAAGATATAATAAAAAATAACCTAATAACATTCCTAAAAAGCTACATATCAAAATATTATTTTTACTAATACCAATAATTAAACTAAATCCTCCTCCAACAAACAATACTCTTGTTAAAAAGAAACTTAAAATTATATATTGTCTTTTATTTATCATTTAACACCTCATATATTGTTCCATTTCGATTAATTTTAATATCTGCTTTAATATTAAATTTAATATTTTCTTTCTTTTTCTTATATTTTTTATAATATTTATCTTCTAAACCTAATAAATCTACCTTTTTACTAAGCGTTTCTTCTAAAAAATCAGTACATTCATCTTCAATAACTTTATTAATCTTATCTTGTATTTCTTTATATATATCTTTATCTTTTAAATTATAACCTTCATCCACTTCTTTTACTTTAGCATTTCCACTAATAATAATATCTATTTCATTTTTCTTGATATTATAACTTACATCCTTCTTATAAACATTTAAAACATTATTGCCATCATTAAATTCAATATTTTTACTATTTAAAATAAGAAAATTATATACTTTACTATCAATAATCCCTAAATAACTACTATTATTAAAATAAGCTACTTTATTTACGACAACGCTCTTATCATTTAAAGATAAATAGGGTAAAGCAATATCGATATTATCATTAATAATATTACTAGCTATAATATCAATATTATCTAAAGTTCCTGCCTCAATATTATAAGTTATAGTATCAATTATTACTTGTCCTATTGAGTTATCTTCTACTTTAGTCTTAAAAATATTATTAGGATCTTCACATACTAAAGTATATAAATTAGTACTTATATTAACATCTCTAATAACATAATCTATTATAGGATTAATATCTTTTTTAGCCATTTCTTCACTAATTAATAATAACTTAACATGTTTTAAAGATACTTTCTTCCCAGCACTCATAATAGCTTTATTAATCGCCTTAGCTAATACTTTATCTTCGGCTTTAACTATTTCTGTAGAAATAGTAGCTGAATCTCCATTCTTAATACTTTTAATTACTTCAAAACTAACTATATATTCATCATTTTTATAATCAACCCCAATACTATCAACAACGCTCATATTATTTAATTCTTGATAATCATAACAACCACATAAACAAAATAAAACTATTAAAAATAATATTATCTTTTTCATGATTTCACCTTATCTATATTATTAGATAATACCTTACTTCTTTTATTATCTTTATTATTTTTTAATACTGTTTTAAATAAATAAGTTTTATCTAAAGGTGTAATAGGAAATAAATATGGTTCACCTAAAGTCTTAATACTAGTTAAATGAATAATTACTAAAAATAATCCCAGTACTAAACCATATAATCCTAAAATAGTTGCCATAAAAAGTAATAAGAAACGATAGTATCTAAGAGCATCTATAATATCTCCACTATTAAAGACTAATCCCGTAATAAAAGTAATACCTATTATAATAATCATAATCGGACTAGCAATATTTGCTGCTACAGCTGCTTCACCCAGTATTAAAGCTCCTAATATTGATATTGAACTTCCAAAGTTAGAAGGAAATCTCATATCACTTTCTCTTAATATTGCACATAGTATTATCATAAACACTGCTTCAAAAGCCGAAGGAAAAGGCACACCACTTCTTGCTGCCTGAAATGATATTAAAAGATTAAGAGGTATTGATTCTGAATTATAATTAATTATCGATATATATAAAGCCGGTAGAGTAATAGTAAGTATTAAACACATAAATCTTATTACTTTTAAGAAATTAACATTAACAGCTTTTACATAATGATCTCCTTGTGGATTAATAAAATCAACAAAAAAAGCCGGCATTATTAAAGCATACGATGAATTATCAGCTATTAAAACTATCTTTCCTTCAAGTAAAGCTGAACATACTTTATCAGGTCTTTCTGTCTTTAATATAGTAGGTAAGGGATGTTTACTACTTATAAGGTTATATAATATTTCTATATCGACAATTCCATCAATATCTATTTTATTAAGTTTATCTTCAATAGCTTTAACAAACTTTTTCTTAGCAATATCTTTAATATATAACAATGATACTTTAGTTTTAGTTTTTCTCCCTAAATCATAATCTTCATTAACTAAATTAGGAGTTTTAATTCTTCTTTTAATAAGTCCTAAATTAACAATAATATTTTCATTAAAAGAATCTTTTGGTCCATTAACTGAAGTCTCTGCTAAAGGCTCACTAACACTTCTATACAAATCACCCTTAACTTCACAAACAATCATATCATTATCATCATAAACTAAAGCAAATCCATTAAGTAAATATTCACTAATTTGTTTTTCAGAAGTTAAATAAATAACATTAGGACCACTAATAATATCTTTTAAAAAAACATAAGGTTTACCAATTGTTAAATTCATTAAAATAAAATCATTAATACTATTACTACTACATAAACTCTCTAAGTAAACAACACTTACATCATTAATCTTTTTATACTTTAAATCACTTGAATTATTAAACTCTTTTTTTATTTTCTCATATAACATACTATTCACCATTAATATTGTTACCAATAATTACTAAAATATAATAATTTATTTTACTTAAGTATTTATTCTTTAGTATAATTAGAATGAGGTATAAATATGAATAATTTAAAAATTGAAAAATTAGATAATTTTGGTCGTGGAATTTGTTATGTTAATGATAAGATAACATTTGTAACTAATGCTTTACCTGATGAAATAGTTAATATTAAAATAACTAAAGAATCTAAAAAATATAATGAAGCTATTGTTACAGAGTATTTAAAAAAAAGTCCAAAAAGAATAGCAAGTATCTGTCCATATTATGAAGAATGTGGTGGTTGTAATTTACTACATATGTCATATTCTGATACTTTAAAGTTTAAAAAAGATAAATTAGAAAATATCCTTTATAAGTATGCCAAATTAACTAAAGACATTGAAATAATTCCTTCTAAAGACTTAAATTATCGTAACAAAGTAACTTTAAAGATAAGTCAAAATAAAGTTGGCTACTATCAAGAATCTACTCATAAAATAGTTCCTATAACTATCTGTTCTATTGCTGAAACATCTATTAATGATTTTATTAAAGATATAAAATATTTAAATATTAAAAATGGTGAATTAGTAATAAGAAGTAATTATAATAACGAATTATTATTATGGATTAAAACTAAAGAAAATATAAATCCTGATTTTGCTTATTTGAAATCGCACCATAAAATATCTGGTATCATTTTAAATGATAAACCAATTGATGGGGAATCTTCTTATATCGAATTAATTAATCATCAATTATTTACTGTATCATATGATTCATTTTTTCAAATAAATCGTGATATATGTTCTAAATTATTTAATCTTATAAATGAATATATTGGTTCTAATGAGGTTATTTTAGATTTATATTGTGGAGTAGGTACTTTAGGAATTAATGCCAGTGTTAATGCTAAAAAGACCTTCGGTATAGAAATTGTTAAAAATGCCATATTAAATGCTATAACAAATTCTAAAATAAATAAAAGGAAAAATATTTATTATATGTTAGGTGATGCTTCCGTTTGTCTCCCTAAAATAAAAGAACATATTAATACAGTTATTTTAGATCCACCTCGTGCTGGATTAGATAAAATAACTTTAAATACTTTAATAGAATTTAAACCAGAAAAAATAATCTACGTTTCTTGTGACCCTATGACTTTAGCTAGAGACTTAAATGAATTAAAAGACTATTATAATATAGACTTAATCAAAGGCTTAGATATGTTTCCATATACTAGCCACGTTGAATGCTTTTGTGTTCTAAACTTAAGATAAATACTCGACTTTACAAAGTTTTAGTCGAAGAGTATTTATAAAATGTTTCACTTCTACGAAACTTATAAAGATGATAAAATTATGTCACCACTAGTGACAAAATTAAGCTAGACTAATAACTTATTAATAAGGTTTCCTTTTCTAAAAAAATTTCATTCGAATAAAATTATATGTTATACTTAAAATGGTGATTAAATATGAAGAATAATAAAGAAATAAAAATAGCTATTATTGTTGCAATGATCATGATAACTGTTTGTTTTATTATCATCATATCCAATAATGCCTCTAAAAATAGTCGCCAAACTGCTAATGAAATTAAAATATATAAACATTATGATGATGGTACAACTAAAGAATACCGTGAATGTAGTGCTTCAACTGATGATTTAGCTATTATAAATGAAGAATTTAGAAAAATAATGCTTTTAGATGATGAAGATAAACATCCAGGGTCAACTATTAATGGTACATATCGTGTATCAAAAGGTAATAATTATATAGCATTTGATGGAAATGATTACTTTGTATATCGTGGTGATACTCAAGCTATATACATATATAAGTCTAATTTATATGATAAGGTAACTGAATTATGTAAATGATATCTATATTATGGAGGTTAATATAATGAAAAGAATAAAAACTATAATTAATTTTTCTATTTTGATAAATTATATAGTTATTATTCTTTTAATTTTTATATTTTTAAATTCTAAAGTTAAACCAGAAAAAATTTCTAGTATAGATAATAAAAAATATGAAAACAAAAGTGATATAATAAGACCAGATATTATCTTAAATGATGAAGATCTTGAAATTTATCTATTTGAGAACTATCAAGAGCCTGGCTACTATGCAATAGATAATATAGATGGTGATATTACGGATAAAGTTCAAATAACATCTGATCTAAACAATAAAAAAGAGGGAATATATAAAATTATTTATACTGTATTAGATTCATCAGGTAATGAAACTGAAGTTTCAAGAAACATAATAGTAAAAAACAGAAATACCCCAAATAGTTATACTTCAACCATAACTGATAAAGAAGAAATAAATAATTTACTAAATGAATTAAATAATTATTTAAAAGACTACAATGTCAGTGTTGGTTATATTAACTTAAATACAAATTTTACATATCTTTATAATGAAAATAAAGAATATTTTGGAGCTAGTTTAATAAAAACTCTAGATGCAATGTATGTTTATGAATTAGGTATCAAAGATGAAAAAATGATTGCCAATGTTGCTTCTGCTATTAGTCGTTCAGACAATAATGCTCATGCTTATCTAGTTAATAATATTGGTATTGATAACTTAAAAAGTTATTCTAATAGTTTGGGTGAGCCATTACTTTATTGTAATGATCGCTTTTTTTGCAATACAAATGTTAAAACACAATTAACATATCTTCTCCATCTTTATACTCTTATTAATACTTTAGATAATGGTCAAGAATTATCATCATACTTTATAAACGATTATGGTAACTATCTTAACTTAGAAAATAAAACATTTTTACATAAATATGGTCAATCAGATAATTATTACCATGATGTAGGAATATATAATGGTGAAAATCCCTATATAATAGTTATTCTAACAAGTGAAAGATTAAATCCTAATATATCACATATTAAATTAATTAATAACATTTCTTTTAAAATAAGTGAATTAAATGATTTAATAATTAATTCATAATTTATCTGAACTAACAAATTTATTTCAATTCTTAATAATAAATAGATTAGTATTATGAAAGAAAATACTGATATAAATCACAATATATGATAAAATACAAATAGGTGAATAGAATGATAAAAAGAATAATTAATATTATAATTACAATTATTTTAGGATTAATAATCTATTATTTTACCTTACCAGCCATTAATCTTAATAATATGGGATTCTATATTTATATTTCATTTTTATTTTTCATATATGCTATCTTAGATAGTTTATCTAACAATAAAATAGAATTACTAAAAAAAGGTAAGAGAACTAATTATCAATTACCTAAAACTTTAATTTATACAATACTTGGTATTATAGCATTATTTACCTTGATTCTTATTGTTAATTTCTTTTGTTCTCCATTATTTAATGCTAAAAGCTATCAAAAAAGAATTAGTGTAGATGAAACAGGTAATTTTATCGAAGACATTGCTGAAGTTGATTTTAACCATTTACCATTATTAGATCGTGCTTCATCAGAAGTTTTAGGTGATCGTGTAATGGGTCAAGTAAGTGAATTAGTAAGTCAATTTAATGTTTCTTACTTATATACTCAAATAAATTATAATAATTCTATAATGCGTGTAACTCCTTTAGAGTATGCCGATCCAATAAAATGGTTAACTAATCGTAAAAATGGCATTGCTGGCTACATAACTGTTGATAGTGTAACTGGTGAATCCAAATTAACACGCTTAGATAAAGGTATGAAATATTCTTCTAGTGCTTTATTTAATGAAAAGTTAGAAAGAAAATTACGTTTTACTTATCCAACAACTAACTTTGGTGATATTTCCTTTGAAATAGATAATGATGGCAATCCATATTATATAATTCCTACCATAAGTTATACTGCTGTTGGTTTAAAAGCTAAAGTAACTGGCGTTATTATCTTTGATCCTATAACTGGTGAATCTCAAAAATATAAGAATGAAGATATTCCTTCATGGGTTGATATTGCTTATTCAGCTTCCTTAATAATTGAACAAGTTGATGATTGGGGTAACTATAAAAATGGTTTCTTTAATAGCATCTTTGGCCAAAAAAATGTTGTTAATACAACAGAAGGTTATAACTATCTAGCGATGAATGATGATATTTATTTATATACAGGTATTACTAGTGTTGTAAGTGATGAATCAAATTTAGGTTTTATTTTAACTAACATGCGAACTGGTAAAACAACATATTATAATGTTCCAGGAGCTGAAGAATTTAGTGCAATGAGTAGTGCTGAAGGACAAGTTCAAGATATGGGCTACCAATCTACATTTCCATTATTAATTAATTTAAATGGTACTCCAACATATTTAGTTAGTTTAAAAGATTCTAGTGGTTTGGTTAAAATGTATGGCTTTGTTGATGTTAAAGATTACCAAAAAGTAGTGGTAACTGACTCCTCAAAAGGCATCATTGCTGCTAAAGACAATTATTTAAATGCCATCAAAAAAGAAGCGAATGATAATGAATTAGTAATAGAAGAAATAACAATTAATGAGATTAATACATCTGTTATAGAAGGATATACCAATTACTTTTTAACATCAGACACTAAAACATATAAAATATCAATATCTCTAAGTGATAATCTTCCATTATTAAAAGTTGGCGACGTAATTAAAGTTGGTTATTATCCATCAGATAATAAAGTTATAGAAGTTGAAAAAGTATATTAAGTACTCTAAAAAAGAGTACTTTTTATATGGTTTATTTGTATTTCAAAATAGCCATAAATTATAATTTCAATATTTATTTCATATTATAATACAATTAATATTTTTTTAGGGGTTGGTAGTATTGAATAATAATATTGGAGATTTTATAAAAGTATTAAGATTAAATAAAAATTTAACTCAAAAAGAATTAGGTAATCTATTAGATATAGATGATAAAACTATTTCTAAATGGGAACGTGGTGTTT
>CANQFI010000051.1 GCA_947598455.1 uncultured Bacilli bacterium
AAGAAAGAACTATTACTATATTACCAGTAATTAATAACTTTAACAGTTTATCTTTAAATTTTAAATTTTTCAAAAAATCACCTTTCTTAGAAAGACAGTTTAATCTTACTATGTGAACTAAATAATGTCAAAAATAGATCTTATTTTGATATAAGAATTTGACTTAATTATCTCTATATATTAAAATCTAATTTGTAAAATTAATAAAAAAGGTGTTTTTATGCAGAATGGCGTTTTAATTATCAATAAAGAAAAGGGTATGACAAGTCGTGATGTTGTTAACATTTTAACTAAAATTTTTAAAACAAAAAAGATTGGTCATACAGGGACTCTTGATCCAATAGCTGAAGGAGTCTTAGTTATTTGTCTTGGTAAATATACTAAGTTATGTGAATTATTAACAAGTAAATATAAAGAGTATATTGCTACAATTAAATTAGGTATTAAAACAGATACTTTGGATATTACTGGTAATATAATAGATAAAAAATCATCTAATATCAAGGAAAAAGAATTAAAAGATTGCTTAAATTCTTTTCTTGGTAAGAGTATTCAAGAAGTTCCTATTTATTCTGCTGTTAAAGTAAATGGTAAAAAGCTTTATGAGTACGCTAGAGCTCATCAAGAAGTCCAACTACCTAAAAGAGAAATTGAAATCAAAAGTATTGAGTTATTATCTTTTAAAGATGATGAAATAACTTTTAAAGCTACTGTTTCTAAAGGTACTTATATTAGATCTTTAATTAATGATATTTGTTTAAAATTAAATACTGTCGGAACTATGTCATCACTAATAAGAACTAAACAAGGTGAGTTTACATTAGAAGACTCTTATACTTTAGATGATATTAAAAATAATAATTATCAATTACTAAGTATTGAAGAAGTCTTATCCGATATTGAAACAATAACTATTAATGATGATTTATATAATAAAGTTAAGAATGGTGTTATTATTGATAAAATATTTAAAGAAGATATAGCTTGTCTTAAATATCAAGATAAAATCATTGCTTTATATCAAACTTATTCTAAAGATAATAGTAAAGCTAAACCATATATTATGTTTAATTAATAATTAAAAAAGGGGGAATTATTATGCGAACAGTATCTAATGTTACTAGAGATCAATTAATGAAGTTTGTCGCTTTTAATGCTTTTTATAGCAAAGAAGTAATGTATAGTTTACAAAATCGTTTAAATGAATTTAAAATTTTTGGTCAAAAACAGCCATATTACTATGCATATTTAAATATTATTAAAAGAACAGCCCGTTTAATAAAATCTTTAAATATTGAAGATCCTTTTACTAAATGTAGTTTTTTTATTATTTATTGTGGCTAGGTCTTTTTAGTCAAAATCGTACTTTTAATTTTAATGAAGAAAATCGTATTTCAGACATATCTGCTTTAGGTGCTGATATCATGTTAGGTAATGCAGCTTGTTTAAATAATGCAGATATGTTATGTCGTATCTTACGTTCTACTGGTACTGAATCTTATATTATTGGTTGTGATGTTCCAGATATTATTGCTCATCATACTATAGAATCCTCTAAGAAAACTAAATGGCAAAGTCTTGTTTCACCTAATATGGATAACAATCAATTAAAAGATATATATGAGAAATTATCTACTCTTGAATTTTTAGACTTTGGTAATCATGCTCTTTCTTTATTTGCATATCAACAAAATTATTATTTGGCGGATCCAACGAATTTAACTTTTTTAAGTATAACTGATTTATTAGAAGCAACTTTTAGTGGTGAAGAAACGAAAGCTGAATTAAAACCAGCGGTTACCTTAATGTTAGAAGATGTTGACACTCAAAAATTTAAAGATTTAGTTCTTAGATCTTTTATTTTTAGTGATGAACCCTCCATAGAAGTTCCCTTTATTAACTATCACTCAGATCTTAGTCGCGATATTATCACTCAAAATGTATCTTTAATTAATGAATTTTATGAAGATAATCAACCAGATATTAATATCGTATGTAAAACCTTAAAATAAATATAATAAGATAATACTTGATATTTTAAATAATATTTGTTATATTATCTAAGTAAGTTTATTCTTGGTTAGGAAGTCTCCGTATCCTTACTATGATTAAACGGTTAAAATTATAAAGGAGGAATTATAATGGCTATTTCTAAAGAAAGAAAAGCTGAATTAATTAAACAATTCGGTAAAAATGAGCAAGATAGTGGAGCTACTGAAGTTCAAATCGCTATCCTTACAGAAGAAATTAATAATTTAACTGAACATTTGAAGACTCATATTCATGATTATCATTCAAAAAGAGGACTTCAAATGATGGTTGGTAAAAGACGTAGTTTACTAGATTATTTAAAGAAAAATGATGTAGTAAGTTATAGAAAAACTATTGAAGCCCTTGGCATAAGAAAATAGTAAAAAGTAGGCACTTATTTTTAAGTGTCTTTTTTTCGGAAAAGAGGTAAGTAAAAAATGAGTAAAAAAGTTTTTGAATTAGATTTTTTAGGTAAAAAAATCACTATTGAAACTGGTGAATTAGCTAAACAAGCTAATGGCTCAGTTTTGGTAAGATATGGAGACACAGTTATTTTAACTGCTGCAGTAATGGGGCATACGCCAATCACTCAAGATTTTTTCCCATTAACAGTTTTATATCAAGAAAAATTATATTCTGTAGGTAAAATACCTGGAGGATTTATTAAAAGGGAGGGAAGACCTACTGATCAAGCAACTTTAACAGCTAGATTAATCGATCGTCCAATTAGACCAATGTTTGATGAAAATTTCCGTAATGAAGTTCAAGTAATTAATACCGTTTTATCTGTTGACCAAGATAATTCTCCTGAAATGGCCGCTTTACTTGGTTCATCATTAGCACTATGTATTAGTGACATTCCATTTGATGGTCCAGTAGCTGGTGTTATAGTTGGTAAAATAGGTAAAGATTATATTATTAATCCTAGTGTTGAAGAATCTGAACAATCTTCTATTCATTTGACTGTTGCAGGTACTAAAGAAGCTATTTGTATGGTTGAAGCTGGTTCTAAAGAAGTATCTGAAAAAGATATGTTAGGTGCTTTAATGTTTGGTCATGAACATATTAAAAAATTATGTGAATTCCAAGAAAAGATTGTTAAAGAAATCGGTAAACCAAAAGTTGAAGTTGAACTAGCCAAAATTGATGAAAAACTTGAACAAGAAGTTAAAGATTTTGCTACGGAAAGAATGTATGAAGCTTTATCGTCTGATAAATCTAAACTTGAAAAGTATGCCGAGATTGATGCAGTTAAAGAAGATACTTTAGAAAACTTTGCTGAGATTTATGGTGAAGATGAAAATATCGATGAGATTCTAGCCCAAGTCAAAAAAGTTGTTGATAGTATTGAAGGGTTAGTAGTTCGTCGTATTGTTAATAAAGATAAGAAAAGAATTGACGGTCGTGGTATGAAAGAAATTCGTCCACTATCTGCTATGATTGATTTATTACCAAGAACTCATGGCTCAGCTGTCTTTACTCGTGGTGAAACTCAAGCTTTAGCTACAACTACATTAGGTTCTTTAGAAGAAAACCAAATCTTAGATGGTTTAGGTTTAGAAGACTCTAAAAGATTTATGTTACATTATAACTTCCCACAATTCTCAGTTGGTGAAGTAGGACGTTATGGTTCTCCAGGTCGTCGTGAAATAGGTCATGGTGCTTTAGGTGAAAGAGCTTTATTACAAGTAATGCCTGATGAAAAAGAATTCCCATATACTGTTCGTGTTGTATCTGAAATTCTAGAAAGTAATGGATCATCATCTCAAGCTACTATATGTGCTGGTTGCTTAAGTTTAATGGCTGCTGGTGTTCCAATTAAAGCTCCCGTTGCTGGTATTGCTATGGGCCTTATCACATCTGAAGATGGTAAAAAATATACTGTTTTAACTGATATCCAAGGGTTAGAAGACCATATGGGTGATATGGACTTTAAAGTAGCTGGTACTAGAAAAGGTATTACAGCTTTACAAATGGATATTAAAATTAAAGGTGTAACCGAAAAGATTTTAAAAGAAGCTTTAGCTCAAGCTAAAGAAGCACGTATGGAAATCTTAGATTTAATGGAATCAGTAATTCCTGAACCACGTAAAGAATTATCTAAGTATGCTCCTAAAATTGAAATCTTACATATCAATCCTGATAAGATTAAAGATGTTATTGGTAAAGGTGGCGATATGATTACTAAGATTATCTTAGAAGCTTCTCATGTTAATTCTGTAAATGATGTTAATGCTGTTAAAGTAGATCTTCAAGATGATGGAACAGTTTTAATCTATCACCAAAATAAAGATATTATTAATGCCACTAAAGAAATGATTGAAAATGTTGCTCGTGAAGTTGAAGAAGGTAAGATTTATAATGGTAAAATAGTTAAAGTAGAAGACTTCGGTTGCTTTGTTGAATTATGGCCTGGTTGTGAAGGTATGTGTCATGTTTCACAACTTGCTTGGGAAAGAGTAGATAATCCTAAAAAATTATTTAAAGTAGGGGATGAAATTATTGTTAAAGCTGAAGGCTACGATAATCGTAATCGTTTAAATCTTTCTCGTAAAGCAGCTTTACCAAAACCAGAAAGAAAAGAAGACAAAGATGATAAAAAAGAAGTAAAAGAAACTAAAGCAGATAAAAAATCAAAAAAAGAAGTTAAAAAGAGCGAGAAAAAAGAAGACTAAAAAAATCTAGATTTAAATTTTCTAGATTTTTTAAATTTCTAATAACCATTAACTTCTGTGCCATTTTGATTAATATTAATATCAGTTCCAGTATCAGTATAATTATCAGTTACTTCATTTTCACTATCAAGAGGTGCTTCTAAATTACCATTTTCATTATTATAATATTCATTAATATCAGGAGTGTACATTCCCGAAACAGTTTGAAATAAAACACCTACTGGCGTACTATTATAAAGTTCTGAACTAAAATTATTTCTAACATTATTTAATTCTTCCTCGCTAAGCGTAACAACACTACCATTTGCTGAAGTATTAATATTAGAAATATCACTTGCCCAATCCTCAGTAAACTCTAAATTAATAGATAAATTTTCATCCTTTGCAACTTTAGTAGAAAAAGCAAAAGATATTTTTAATCTATCATTATTAATATCTTTACTAAATTTAATAGTACCAGTAAAATCTCCATCATCATCTTTTAATGTATAATCAAATTCAATATCATTTTCTTCCAATTTTTTAACATCTAATATTAATAAATCTTTATCATCTTTAGAAAATGTAATTTTATTACCATCAGCATTATTAATTCCTATAACATTTATTTTAGATTCTTCTCTTTTTCCAGTTTCATCATTATCTGTTACGAAATATAAATAAGCCTCAAAATAATTTTTATCTTTAGAGTAATAATGGAAATCAATTTCTTCTTTCTCATCATTTAATGCGAATCCTACAATTGAATTTTTATTTCCATAAGTATAAATATTAATATATAATATGTCATCATTAGTTATTTTTTCATCAACATTAATATCTAATTTTGTTTTTACTTCATCTTTAGTTATACCAGTAATATTAGCAATTATTTCTAATGTTTTTTCATCATTTTTAAATTCATCAACAATGTATTTTAAAGTTCTTCTTTTATTATCTAAATCCATTATATATTTATTATTAGTAACTTTTAATTTATTACCATTTATTGTTATACTAGCATCTTCTTTAGATAGTTTATTTTCATCTATACTACTTATTAATGCTTTAGAGAGCTTATCAGTAAGATAAGTTAAATCCTCATTACTAACTTTATTAGTATTATCAAGTAAAAATTGAAAACTTGAAAATATATCACTTATTTCGTTATTATTTACTTCTCCAGTATATATAAGACCTATTTTTCCATTAACATCACGATATGTCGAAAATCTTTCATACTTTTTATTATCTTTAACATATGAATAAGCACTATATTCTAAATTATTAGGAGTTGTTATTGAATAACCTAATTGTAAGTTTTGATTTTGAGGATTTATTCCATAATTTAATGCATATTTATGACCAGAATAGGGTTTTAAAACTTCAATATTGGAATCCAAGGAAAGTTGTATATCATATATTGCTTTATTATGAACTATTTCATTAATTGACGTATTTACTTCTTTAAATACTCCATCTATTGTTGTTGAATAAACATTCATCGGATCATTAAAGAATGTTTTAAGCACATAAGGATAAACAACAAAGTATCCAATAGCACCTAAGCCTATTAAAACAATTAAAATAATAAATAAAGGAGTTTTACTTTTTTTCTTAGGTAATGGTTCGTTAGATTCTATAAAACCTATATTTGTTATGTTAGCATCGTTACTCATTGGTTTACTCGGACCAAAAGTTCCACCACTACTAACTGGATTATTAACAGGAGTAGGGGTAGTTGTTGGCGTTATATTTCCATTTTGCCCATCATTATTTAATGGTTCTTCATTATTAATAGTTTGAGGATTGATATTTACCGGCTGTTCATACACTGATTGATTTGTTGTTCCAATTTCATTTATTACTTGTTCAGTTTGTACTTGTTGAACGTTTTGAACTGGTTGTACTGATTGAATAGTTTGTACTGGTTGTACAGGCTGAATTGGTTGAACAGATTGAACAGGTTCCATTGATTGAGTTGTTTGAGCGGTTTGAACGATTTGAGTTGATTGAATTGGTTGTTGTACAGGAGTTTGTACTTCCTGCATAGGTTGTTGTATTGAATTTTGTCCTGGCTGAATAGGTTCTGGTTCAATTATAGGTTGAGAATTTATCGCTGTTAAAGCCTCTACAACTGGTGTTGAATTCACATTTTGTACTTGTATAGTTTGGGAAGCAGGAGGAACTATTTCAACATTTTGTGGAATTGTTTCAACTGGTGCTTGATTAATATTAGGTACAGCATCAGGTTGAATTACATTTATATTTTCAATAACTGAAGGTGGTTCCACAAGATTACTATTTAATGCAGGCGAATTATTTAAATTTGAAGAATTCGTTCCTATTAAATTGTTATTTTGTTCGTTCATAAAAACTCACTTCTTCCTCTATTATAAATTTATCTATAATAAATTATAACATAAAGCTTAAAAGAAATACATTAATTAATTAAATATAACCATGTACTACTTTTTTATATATTTCCCAAAACATACTTCCAAAATTATGTTTATTAATACTTTCATTTATAATTAAATCAACTGTTTTAACAACTTTACCTGTATTATCAATAATTTCTAATGATCCAACGACATCGCCTTTTTTTACTGGTGCTATAATCTTATCTTTATTTACATTATAAGTGTAAGTTTTACTTTCATTTTGTTTTATTAAATCTGTAATATCTTCTTTAACCGAATATGTCCCTTTACTTTGTTTTCCTTTTTTTATTTCAATTTCTCCAAGAACTTCTTCACTTTTTAAAATCGTATTAAGTTTATAATTTGAAAATCCATAATTTAACATGCTTGTTGTATCAACACTTCTATGTTCTGAACTATCAACTCCCATTGTAACAGTAATAAATCTAATGTTATTTTTCATAGCAGTTGCTGTTAAACAATATAAAGCAGTTGTTGTATATCCTGTTTTTAGTCCATCTACGCCTGGATAAAATCTTACTAATTTATTAGTGTTAACTAACCAAGTTTTAGTTCCATCTGGTTTTTCTAAATAATCTTCATATAAAGAAGTATAATTTAATATATCCTTATGTTTTAGCAATTCTCTTGCTATTTGGCTCATATCATAAGCTGAGGAATAGTGATCTTCCATATCTAATCCATGAACATTGGCAAAATGAGTATTTTTAAGTCCTAGTTCTTTAACTTTATTATTCATCATTTTAACAAACTCATCTGTGCTACCTGCAATATATTCTGCCATCGCTACAGCTGCATCATTACCACTAGCTATGGCAATCCCTTTTAATAACTGTTCAACAGATATTTGCATATTTTCTTGCAAAAAAACTTGACTACCACCCATATTAGCCGCATTCTTACTAACTGGAACCATATCAGTAAGTTTTATTTTCCCATTATCAACATTTTCCATAATTATTAACATCGTCATCATTTTTGTCATTGAAGCAGGAGCTAATCGTTCATCTTTATTATTTTCATAAATAACAGTATTAGTAGTAGGCTCTATCATTATACTAGCCTTACTATATTGTGTTAAATCTAATGCATTAACGTTTTTTAAAGAAAAGAATATACTAAAAATAATAAATAAACATTTTTTCACTAAATCACCTTAATAAAAAATATTCAAATAAAAAAAATTTATTCACGAATAAAATATTTTATGCTATAATTATTTAGTAGAAAGAGGTTAGATAGTTTATATGAATAATGAAGTAAATAATGAGTCTACTGTTTCACCTAATAATGTAACACCTAATCCAATACCACAAAATCCAGTAGATTCAAATCCAGTAGCACAACAACCTGTAAGTACTCCAGAAGTGCAACCAATTAGTAGTACACCAAACAATTTAGGTCAAGTTCCTATAAATAATACGCCATTAGGATCAAATCCAGGTACACCACAAGGACCAGATTCTAGTAACAATATTATGAATAAAGTAAAATCATTTGGAGTTGTTCCAATTGTTATAGTTGCTGTAGTCGTTGTAGCTTTAATTGCCGGTATTACTACAAAAGTTGTTACTTCATCACCAAAGGCAGTTTTTAAAGGTCAAATTAATACTGTCTTCAAAGCTATAAATCAGACTATTGATGGTTTAGATGAAATTGAAGAAAAATTTGATATAGCTAATAATAGTGTTCTATTAAAAGGTAGTTTAAATCTTGACACTAATGTTGAAGATTTAGGAGAAAATACTGAACTACTTAAAAAGATTACTATGGCAGGCGAATTAGGAATTGATGTAGATAAAGAAGAATTATATTTATCTGGAAGCATAAAAGGTGATAAAAATACTGTAGGTATTAATGCTTATTATCAAGATGAAGCTGCTTATTTAAACGCTACATTCCTTGAAGATGTAGTTAAAGTAGAAGATGCAGAAGAAATTGATTTTTCAGAAATTAAAGAAGCTTTAAATATGTTCAAAGAACAATTAGAAAAAAATGATACTAAAACTTATACTGAGTTAGTTAAAAAAGTTAACGATAGTTTAAACAAATCACTTGATAGCAAAGCTATGAAGAAATCAAACGGTAAATTTGAAGTAGATGGCAAAAGCGTATCAGCCACTAAAAATAGCCTTATTTTAGATGAAGATACTTTACAAACTATGGTTGAAACATTCTGCAATGAATTAATAGAAGATGACGAATTCTTAAGTGATTTAGCTAATGTTACTGAAACTGATAAAGGTGATATTAAAGAAGGATTAAAAGAAATTAAAGACACTATTAAAGATGTTGATATGGAAGATGATATTATAATTAATATCTGGACTAAAGGACTTTTAAATTCTTGTGTTGGATTCAGTATTGAAGTTGATGAAAAAGAATATATTTCTTATTATGTAAATGATAATAATTCTGAATTAATCATTAATAATCATGCAAGCGATGACTATAGTAAAACTAAAATTGTTGCAAATTTTGTTAAAAACAAAGAAGAAGTAGAATTTACTGTAAAATATAATGGTGAAAAAGTTGCATCTGGAACTATAAGAGAAATGTCTGAAAAATTAATCGATTTTGATATTTCAGTCCAAAGTGGCGATGAAGAAGCTAGCGTTTCTGTTTACATAACTAAAAATGAAGATAAAAAATCAATTAATGGTGAATACAAGGTTAAAGTATCTTACAATGATGAATATATAAGTGTATCAGGTACTTATGAAATAGCAACTGGCGATATTCCAAGTGTTGATACAAGTAGTGCTGTTTCAATAGATGAAGTTGATAGTGAAGAACTTATTGATAATTTAAAATCAGCAACTGAAGGCGATTCTGCATTAGATGAATTATTTGGCGATTCTATTAACGAATTAGAAAAAGAATCAATTGATCTAAATTATTATGATATGCACCCATTAACATCTGATGATGAAGCCCTTGCAGTATTAAAGAAAACTAAAGCTACAGTATTGTATGTTGGCGATACATTCTATTCATCAACTAGTAATTTAGACGCTAGAAATATGTTTGAAAATTTACAAGAAGCTCAAATGGATTTAGATTTTTATAGTAACTATTATCCAAGCTATAGTGTAGGCGATTCATTCAGAGATGCCGTCAAAGATGTCAATTATACATGTAAAGTATCAGAACCTGATTCAGAAAATAGCGAAGAAGTATGCCAAGAGTTCCCAGCGATCTATTTAATTAAAGATGGCGAAGTTAAAAAGGCATTCCGTGGAACAGTAACTGAAGAAGAATTAGAAGATGCCTTAAAAGAAATAGGTATTGAATAAAAATAAAATATGGACAATTGATAATAAATATTATATAATTTCTATAGAGTAAAAAGTGAAGGGAAGATAAAAATGAACGGACAAATAAAAGAAAAATATTTACCTGTTGGAACAGTTGTATTATTAGCAAATGGAACAAAGAGAGTTATGATTAATGGTTTTTGCACAATGGATGCCAATAACCCAGACCGTATATTTGATTACTCAGGAGTTTTATTTCCTGAAGGATCATTAAGCTCTGATCAAACACTATTATTTGATCATAATCAAATAGTAAGAGTAGATCATATGGGTTTAGAAGATGAAGAGGAGAAAAGTTTTAAAGTTAAATTAAAAGAAATAGTTGCTGCTAGTACTCAAGGTAATCAAGGTTCTCAAGGAGGTGCAACACCTGTTGCAGGAGCTCCAACTCCAGCACCAGCACCAGCACCAGTACCAGTACAAGCTGCTCCAGCAACACCAGCTGCCCCAGTTCCACCTACACCTCCTGTACCTCCAGCATCTCCAAGTGCTCCACAAAATCCACAAAATCCTTTCCAAAGCTAATTATATAAAAATTGATAAGAACAATTACTATTTGACAAAGAATAGTAATTGTTTTATATTACATAAATAAATGCATTGATTGGGACATAATTTCTTACTTCCTTATTTAAAGAGAGCTTTAATTGGTGAAAATAAGCAATAATAGTAAGTCATTCCTACCCATGAGTGAAATATGAAAATATTTCCGGATATACATCCGTTATCAAAAAAAGTATATAAGGATGGTACCGTGCTTTA
This sequence comes from uncultured Bacilli bacterium, assembly GCA_947598455.1. The sequence goes on from CANQFI010000051.1 coordinate 11,209, forward strand.
GCACTCCTTTGGTATCATCCTTTTTATTTTAAAATATTAGAGGAGGTTAAAAGATGAAAATTAGTAAAAGTTACTTTTTTACATTAAGAGAAGATGCCAAAGATGAAGAAAGTAG